>NZ_JBHXSY010000013.1:66865-125221 GCF_042715295.1 Streptomyces sp. NPDC058701
TTTTTACTCATCCCCCCACCCCCTATAACAACCCCCCCCCTAGGGTCGGCCGCTTCTTTTTTTTATACGCCCCGGGGGGGGGGCCGGCCCCGCCCCGCACCACGGCCGGTGCCGTACCCCGCCGCCCCGGCATCCGGCCGCGTCAGGCCTCCCGTACGGAAATGGCCGAGACGGGGCAGGCTCGGGCGGCCTCGCGCACCAGCGCGCTGCCGGCGCCGTCCTCGCGGCCCGGGAGGAGCTCACTGATCCCGTCGTCGTCCTGGGCGAAGACGCCCGGCGCGGTCAGCGCGCACTGGCCGGCGCCGATGCAGGCGCCGGTGTCGATGGTGATTGCCACCCGGTCCGGCACGCCCCTCACCACGCCACGGGAAGTTCGACCATGCCCTGGATCGTGTCGCCGGGCTTGAAGGGGATGCGGTCCGGCTCGGCCGCCAGGCACAGGCCGGGGAGCCGTTCGAAGAGCGCGGCCAGCGCGATCTCCATCTCCGCGCGCGCCAGGTTCTGGCCCAGGCACTGGTGGATGCCGAAGCCGAACGCCACGTGGTGGCCGTTGGGGCGGTGCCAGTCCAGGTGGTCGGGTTCCGCGAAGACCTTCCCGTCGCGGTTGATGACCGAGGTGGAGAAGACCACGCCGTCGTCGGCGCGGACCGTCACGCCGCCGATCCCGATGTCCTCGGTGGCCACCCGCAGCATCCCGTCCGCGATCGACAGGAACCGCATCAGCTCCTCGACGGCGGCCGGCATCAGCTCCGGCTCGGCGCGCAGTTCGGCCAGCTGCTCGGGGTGCCGCAGCAGGGTGAACGTGCCGAGGGAGATCATGTTGGCGGTGGTCTCGTGCCCCGCGACCAGCAGGATCACGGCGAGCGAGACCAGTTCCTCGACGTCGACCTCACCGGTCTCCAGCCGCCGGGCGATCAGCTCGTCGAGCAGCCCGTCGCCCGGCTCCCGGCGTTTGCGCTCCACGAGCTCGACGAGGTACGCGTCGAGCTGTCGCCGGGCGTCCTCCACGTCGGCGGCCTCCGGGCCGCGCAGCAGCCGGCGCGACTGTCCCTCGAAGAACTCGTGGTCCCCGTACGGGACCCCGAGCAGGGCGCAGATCACCATCGAGGGAACCGGCAGGGCGAAGGCGCTCACGAGTTCCGCCCGCGGACCCGCGGCCACCATCTCGTCGATCAGCCGGTCCGCGGTCGCGCGGATGCGGGGGCGAAGGGCCGCGGTCCGCTTCAGCGTGAAACCGGGGATCAGCATCCGGCGCTGGGTGTTGTGCTCGGGGTCGTCGACCCCGAGCAGGGCGGCGCGGCGGACCTTCAGGCCCTTGAACCGCTTGGAGGGGGTGGGGAAGGCGGCGTTCTCGCGGTCGGCGGACAGCCTCGCGTCCGAGAGCAGGGCCCGCGCCTCGGCGTGCCCGGTGACGACCCATACGGAGCGTCCGTCGAAGAGGGTGACCCGGGAGAGCGGGCGGCCGTTCCGCAGCGGCTCGTACGCGGCCGGCGGGTGGTAGGGGCAGGTCCGGTCCTGGGGGAACGCGACGGTCTCTGACATGCAGCACCTCGGATGCGATGGTTCCGTCTTGCCGGACTCCATTACATGCCTGAGGCACCTATCCCCCCTATGCCACTTCCGGCCAGATCACCCGAGTTCGCCCACAGGGCCCAGTCGGAGGCTGCGGACCCGCTCCGTCACACGCCGGTGGCGGCCCCGGAGACGGCTCCCGGGCGCGTGCGCCGGCGGGGCCGGACCCTCAGAGGTGGGCGTCCAGGAACGCCCGGAACTCCTCGCGCGTCATCGGCCCGGCCTGGCTCGCGACCGCCTCGCCGTCCCTGAGGAGCACGGCGGTCGGGGCGCCGGTCACCCCGTAGCGCGCGGTCGGGCCGGGGCAGCGGGTGATGTCGGTGCGGACGGCCGTGAACCGGGTCCCGTACTCCTGCTCCTGCGTCAGTTCGGCCACGAGCGCGTCCATCGCCCGGCAGGCCTCGACGGCTTTGGGCCAGGTCCCGCAGAAGTAGGCGAGGACGGGCCCCGGCGTCATGGAGAGGATGAAGTCGAACTCCTCGTCCTCCAGGGGCTGGTGTACCCGACGTGCCATGCGCGGCGCTCCTCGCTCGTGCGCCCGCCGGTCGTCGGCGGGCGCCCCCATCATCGCCGGTCGGCGCGGAGGTCCGCGGCGGCGCCGTTGTCAGTGGCGGCGCCGTTGTCAGTGGTGGCTGTGAAGCTGGATCCATGGACGACAGGATGCTCCGGCGCCGGGTCTACGGCGCCGACCACGACGACCCCGACCCCGGCCCCCGCCCCGGGCACTTCTACGGCGAACTCGTGGGCGGCCCCCTGGACGGGCTCCTGCTCGACGTCACCGGGTGGAGCGCCCCGCAACTCGCCGAGGAGGCCCGCCTCCCCACGGAGATAGGGCGCTACGGCGCCGGCGGCCGCGCCCACTACCGGCGCCGCGCCGCCGACCCGGGTCACTGGGACTGGACGGGCGACAGCCGCTGACCGGCGGTGGCCCCGGCGGACCTGGCGGGAGCCGTCAGCGGGCCGGGAGGCCCCGGAGCCGACCGGAGCCACCGAAGGGGCGAGCCCCCGGTCCGCCGACGAGCGACCGGGGGCTCGTGCTGCTCTTCCGGCGCACCGCCGTGACCGGATGCAGCACCGGACGCCCGGATGCAGTACCGGACGCCCGGCCGCAGCACAGGACGCCCGTACGCCCGGCTGCGTCAGCGGCCCGCCGCGTTGCGGCTCACGCTGCGCGCCCACAGCACCAGCGGTACCTGGAGCGGCAACCGGGCGATCGTCGCGGCCCGGACGGCGGGCGAGGCCCGACGCGCGTCGGCGGCCAGCTTCACGTTCGCCGGGAGCACCGCGACGAAGAACACCGCCGCGGCCAGCGCCGCCGTGCGCCGGGTCCGCGGATGCGCGACGCCGGCGGCGAGGGCGAGCTCCGCCACGCCGCTCGCGTACGTCCACTGCCGCGGGCGGCCCGGCAGCGAGCGGGGGACCATCGCGTCGAACGGCCCGGGCAGGGCCGCGTGGGCGAGCGCGGACCCGGCCAGCAGTCCGGCGAGGAGCAGGGGGGAGGAGGGGGTGCGCGGCATCGGGTTTCCTCTCCGGTACGGCTTGGGCCCGCCGATCCTACTCGCGGGTAGGTCTCGTGGGGGAGGGCCGCGCGGTCGGTCCGGTGGCCGTCCCCGGAGATTCTTCGAAGAATTTCCCGGGAGCTGTCGATCCGGGCACTTCCCGTTCGACGCAGAGGTGAGAGGCGGGGAACGCCCCCGCCCTCCCGACCGAGGAGTCACCATGCCGCGCTTCCTGACGATGATCCGCATCGACGAGCAGAACCAGCCCACCGAGGGCTTCCCCGCCGACTTCGAGCAGCGCATGGGCGCCCTCCTGGAGGAGATCACCAAGGCCGGGGTCATGCTCGACACCGCCGGGCTGCTCCCCACCTCCGAGGCCACCCGGGTCAGCTGGTCCGGCGGGAAGATCAGCTACACCGACGGCCCCTTCACCGAGACCAAGGAGGTCGTGGGCGGCTACTCCCTGAGCCAGTGCAAGGACAAGGCCGAGGCCATCGAGTGGACCAAGCGGTTCCTGGAGATCCACCCGGCCCACTGGAACCTCAGCGCCGAGGTGCGCGAGATCCAGGAGATGTGACCGGCGGCGCCCCCGCGTCGCGTTTGCCCTGCCGCGTCACGGCTGCTCTGATGAGTGGCCGTGACGGCAGTGAGTACGGCCCAAGCGGTCGAAACGGTGTTCAGGATCGAGTCCGCGCGGATCATCGCGGCCGTCGCCCGGATCGTGCGGGACGTCGGCATCGCCGAGGAGCTCGCCCAGGACGCCGTCGTCGCCGCCCTGGAGCAGTGGCCCGCCACCGGCGTCCCCGACCGGCCCGGCGCCTGGCTCACGGCCACCGCCAAGCACCGCGCGATCGACCTCGTCCGCCGCAGGGAGACGTACGCGCGCAAGCTCGCGGAGGTCGGCCGGACCCTGGAGGACGTACCGCCGCCCGCCGAGCCGGCCGACCCGGACGACATCGACGACGACCTCCTGCGGCTGGTCTTCACCTCCTGCCACCCGGTCCTCGCGACCGAGGCCCAGATCGCCCTCACCCTGCGCCTGATGGGCGGACTCACCACCCAGGAGATCGCCCGCGCCTTCCTGACCTCCGAGGCCACCGTCGCCCAGCGCATCGTCCGGGCGAAGCGGACGCTGGCCAAGGCGGGCGTCCCCTTCGAGGTTCCGTACGGGACCGACCGCGACGAGCGGCTCGCCTCCGTGCTGGAGGTCATCTACCTCGTCTTCAACGAGGGGTACTCGGCGACCGCGGGCGACGACCTCGTCCGCCCCGCCCTGTGCGAGGACGCCCTGCGCCTCGCCCGCGTCCTGGCCGCCCTCATGCCCGCCGAACCCGAGGTGCACGGACTCGCCGCGCTGCTGGAGTTCCAGGCCTCCCGCATCGCCGCCCGCACCGGCCCCGGCGGCGAGCCGGTGCTGCTCGCCGACCAGAACCGGTCCAAGTGGAACCGGCTGCTCATCCACCGGGGCGTCGAGGCGATGCGGCACGCGGGAACCGGCCCGTACTCCGTCCAGGCCGCCATCGCCGGCTGCCACGCGGCGGCCGTCCGCTACGAGGACACCGACTGGACGGCGATCGCCACCCTGTACGGGCGGCTCGTCCTGCTCGTCCCCTCGCCGGTGGTGGAGCTCAACCGCGCCGTCGCCGTCTCGATGGCCCGGGGCCCCGGGGCGGCGCTGCCGCTGGTCGACGCCCTGGCGTCGGAACCCGCGCTGCGCGCCTACCACCTGCTGCCGAGCGTACGGGGCGACCTGCTGGAGCGCCTCGGCCGCCCGGCGGAGGCCCGTGCGGAGTTCGAGCGGGCCGCCGCGCTGACGCACAACGGTCAGGAACGCGCCCTGCTCCTCCAGCGCGCCGCCCGCCTCTGACCGGGCCGGGGGCGGGCACCCCCTCGCGGGCCGCGTACGGCCCTGCGGCCCGCAGCTGCCGGCCCCCGGTCAGCCGCGGCGGGCGAACGCGGCCACGTCGAGCGGGGTCCGCACCGGCCGGCGCGGCGCGGTCAGGGCGATGGGCCGGCCGAAGCCGCCGGAACGGGTGACCTCCTGGACCGTCAGGCGCAGCGCCTCCTGGAAGTCGCCCATGGTGCGCCGGGCCGCCGCGGTGTCCACGTAGAGGGAGTTCATGTGCAGCCCTTCCGCGTCCCGCTGGAACCAGGAGCACGCTCCGTTGGCGCGCGCCGACCACACGTGGGTGGCGGGCCGCCACTCGTCGTGCCGCTCGGCGCCGCGGCACTTGCGCATGTCGATGTACGAGAAGAAGTTCACCGGGTACGGCCAGGACCGGGCCGCGAACTCCTCGGGCGCCAGCAGCTCCCACGCCCGGACGAACGGCACGTCGATGTGCGCGATCATCTCGCCGAACCCGGCCCGGACTCCCGCCATCACCTGGCCGAAGTCCCGGCCGGGCGAGGCGTCGAACTCGATCGGCATGGTGTTCACGAACCAGCCCACCGAGTCCGCCCACGTGGCGCGCCCGCGCTCGCTGACCGGCATCAGGCCCCGGTAGACCCCGGGGCCGCCCGCCTCGCGCAGACACACCGCGACCGAGGCCAGCACCCCCATGAACGGCTTGCCGCCGACCGCCACGCAGGTCTTCTCGAAGACCTCCGCCTCACCGGGATCGAGCAGCAGGGACGCCTCGTTGACGATCGGGTACATCCGCCCCGGCTCCACGCCGAGGTCGAGGGGGAAGCGCGGGAAGAACTCCTCCTCCGGGCCCATGAAGGACTTCCAGTAGTCCAGGCGTTCGTCACGGACGTCGATGGACAGGTAGCGGCGGCGCTGCTCCTCCGCGAAGTCCAGGTAGCTCGGCGCGGGCTCCGCCGCGATCTGCTCGCCGCGGCACAGGGCCTCGTACCCGGTCATCACCTCCTGGACGACCACCGGCATCGACATGCCGTCGCACACGATGTGGTCGAACGCGAGGTAGACCGTGGCCGAGTCGTCGCGGAGCACAGCGCCCATGACGAACAGCGGCCACGACAGGGTGTCGATGCTCCGGGTGAACCGCTCGACGAGGAAGCCGCGCAGCCGGTCCGAGGTGTCGAACGTCCCCACGTGCTCCGCGTCCAGGGCGAGTTCCTCCGGCGCGAAGGGCTCGCAGGCGAGCTCCCCGGCCAGCCGCCGGAACGCGCACCGCAGCACCTCGTGGCGCTGGACGAAGCAGAGCAGTGCACGGGCCAGGGCCGGCTGGTCCAGCGCTCCGGTCACCTCGAAGGTGACCGCGAGCCACGAGGCGACGGGATCGTCGGCGGCCCGGCTCTCCTCGGCGACGGTGAAGTGCTTGTCCTGGTTGAAGGACGCCCTCCTGCCCGCCCCGTCGCCCTGGCCGCCGGCTTCCGCCGCCGTGGACCGCAACCGCCACTCGACCACCCGACCGGGTGCCACGTGGTGCATCTCCAGAGGAAACTGCCGCATTCCGTCATCCCTTCGCCCCCGAGCCAACCCCCAGGCCCTAACGACCCCCGGGCCGGGTAGGTGACGGAATCACTCGGGGCCGAGCCGGGGCAGCGCCGCGGCGGGGTGGTCCGGCGGTGCCCGGTTCAGCCGCCGGCGGCTCCGTGGCTGTCCGGGCGGAGTGCGATGTGGTCGGCGGCGAGGTCGACCGCGACGCGGTGTTCCATGCCGAGGGCCTCCAGGAACTTGTGCGGGAGCTGGACGCGGCCGCTGCGGTCGAGCATCACGTACTCGCGTTCGCTCACGGACTCGGCGCCGTGCTCGTCGGTGACGGTGCGGCGGAGCACCTCGGTGCTGGTGCGGCCGTCGCGCATGGCGACCGTACGCCGGACCTCCCCGGCCACGAGGGGGTCGTGGGTGACGATGACCACGGTCGCGCCGAGTTCGCGGTTCACGGTCCGCAGGGCCTCGAAGACCGCCGCTCCGGTCTCGGAGTCGAGCTCCCCGGTGGGCTCGTCGGCGAGGAGCACGGCGGGATCGTTGGCCATGGCCACGGCGATCGCCACCCGCTGCTGCTGGCCGCCGGAGAGCGCGGCGGGACGGCGGTCGGCGAGGTCGGCGATGTCGAGGGCCTCCAGGAGCTCGCCGGTGCGGGCCGCGTGACGCCGGGCCGCACCGCGCCGGCCGCCTCGCAACTGCATCGGGAGCGTGATGTTCTGCGCGGCGGTCAGGAAGGGGAGCAGGTTGCGCGCCGTCTGCTGCCAGACGAAGCCCACGGCCTCGCGGCGGTAGCGCAGCCGGTCCCCGGCGGACATCTCCAGCAGGTCGTAGCCGCCGACGGTGGCGGTTCCCGCGGTCGGGACGTCCAGCCCGGCGAGGATGTTCAGCAGCGTGGACTTGCCGCTGCCCGAAGCGCCGACCAGTGCCATCAACTCCCCTTGTGCGACGCTCATTTCGAGCCCCTGCAATGCCTGGACCTCCACCCCGGCCGTGGTGAAGACGCGGACCAGGCGGTCGCAGACGATCGCGGTCCCGGCCGTGTGCCCGCGGGGTGCGGCGGCGGCCAGCGCCTGCTGCCGCAGCTCCTGGTAGGTCGGCGCCTCGCTGCTCATCGCTGGTCTCCCGCTCTCAACTCGGTGGTGATCTGTCGCCTGCCGGATACCGCGGCCTCGGCCAGTACGACCGCCGACACCAGGCCCGCCAGCCCCAGCGACTGGGACAGTACGGGCCACACGCCCGCCCGCAGTCCGGTCGGTACCGGCGAACCGACGAGCGTGGACAGGTCCACCGCCGGCCCGAGCAGCGCCACCGCCGCCAGGGCCACCAGCGCACCGCCGAACGCGGCGACCAGAGCCTGCGGCAGGGCCTCGGCGAGGATCAGCGCCACGCCCTGCCGTGGCCGCAGCCCCATGGTGCGCAACCGGGCCAGCAGCGCCGCCCGTTCGGGCGCGGCCCGGACCAGCGTCAGCAGGACCGCCAGCAGGGCGAAGCCCGCCGCGCCCGCCAGCGAGGCCCAGAACAGCCGCCCGGCCGACCGCTGGAGCGGGTCCGCGGCCAGCTCGGCCACGATGCCGGAGCTCGTCGCCGTGCGGTACCGCTCCGCCGCCGCCCCCGGTGCGGCGGCGGTGACCAGCTCCGCGAGCCGGGCCCCGTCGGTGAGGCCGGTCGCGAACCACCGGTTGGGACGGGCGGAGCCCGGTACGACCGTGGCGGCCGGCCCGGCCGGCAGCACGATCGTGGCCGTCGCGGAGGCGTCCAGCGCGGGCGTCCCGTCCACCACGGCGGCCGCCCTGACCCGGAGTTCGTCACCGCCGATCCGCAGCCGCAGCGGCTCCTGACCGGCGGCCGGGCCGCCGAGGTCGCTGCTGAACAGCGCGGGCACGGGGGAACCGGACCCGCCCGCCGCGAGGACGGCCGGGTCGAAGCCGCCGCGCCCGGCGGTCCGGGCCAGTTCGGCGTACGCCACCGGATCGGCGACGACCACCGTGACGTGCGGATCGCCCCGGCCGGCACCGAACAGGAACGCGTCGTCGCTCGTCCACACGGGGACGGAGGTACGCACTCCGGGCAGCGCGGCGGCGGCCCGGACCAGCTCGGGCGGCAGCGGATCGCCCTCCCGCGCGACGATCCGGCCGTCCCCGCCGACGGCCTGCCGGGCCGCCTCCAGCCGGGAGGAGTCCACCGAGCCCAGCACCGTCACCCCGAACCCGGCCGTGGTCACGGCCAGCAGCAGCGCCACCAGAGGCAGCACCGACGGCCGGGCGCGGCCGCCCGTGCCCCGCGCCGCGCGGGCCAGCCCGAGGAAGCCGACAACGCCGGGCCGCCGGGCCGCGGCCCGGGCCAGCGCCCCCACGAGGACGGGCTGGACGCGGGCCAGGAGCAGCCCGCCGGTCAGCGCGAGCAGCAGCGGCGCCGCGATCAGCAGCGGGTCCGGCCCGGCTCCGGCCGGGGCGACCCCGCGCCGGCGCACCTCGAACACGGCGGCGCCGGCGGCTGCCACGACGAGGAGCTCGGCGACGAGCCGCCGCCGGGGGCTGCGCCCGCGCGGGGCGGACAGCAGCACGAAGGCCCGTACGGGAAAGGCCAGGAGGGCCAGGAGCGCGACGGCCGAGGCGGCGAGCAGCGAGGCCGTCGCCCGCGGGGACGGCAGCAGGACGAGGGCCAGCCAGCAGGCGAGCGCGGAGGCGGGCAGCACGGTGACGGCCCCCTCCCCGAGCAGGCGGCGCACGATGGAGCGGCGCGAACCGCCGCGTGCGAGCAGCAGCCGCAGCTCGGCCTCGCGCCGGTCGCCGCCGAGCGCGGCGGCCAGGCAGAACACCACGGTCGCTACCCCGGCGACGCCGGCCGGGCCGATGGCGGCGAGCGGCGCGGCCGCCTGCTGCCGGGCCTGGGCCCGGGCGAACAGCTCGGGCAGGCGGGAGGTGATGCGCAGGTCCGGCCGCTTGACGGCGAGCGCCAGCCCGGAGGCGGTGGGGCCGGCGACGAACGCGGCGACCTCCCGTTCGACACCGGGCATCCGGTCGGCGCGCAGGACCGAGGTGTCCACCGGGAGCCGCCAGAAGAAGTCGGCGCCGCGGCCCCAGGGCGCCAGCCGGTCGATGGAGTCCGCCCCGACGACGGCGGCGGTCTCCCAGAAGACCTTCGGTTCCGGCGGCACCGTCACGTTCTCACAGGCCCTGGTCAGACAGGGGAGATCGGTCCAGTAGACGTCGGCGGGGTCGGCGTCGTAGAGGCCGACGACCTCGGCCCGGTCGCTCGTGCCGAGGTCGGCCACGGATTCCAGCACGGTGCCCAGCGGGGCCCTGAGGGTCTCGGAGGCCTTGCGGGACAGGGCGACCGGGACGGGCGCGCCGGGCGCCCCGCCCTCCGGCCACCGGCCGGCCACCAGCTCGGTGTGGGCCGCGATCCCGGGCAGGTGCAGCAGGCTGAGGCGCGGGGCGACGCCCTCCGGCCGGGCCAGGCCCGGATTGGCGAGGGAGCGGCCCTTCAACGCGCGCACACCGTGCACCGGGCCGCTCGGGGCGACCCGGAAGGTGTCGCCCGTACGCGCCCGCAGTTCGGCCAGGACGGAGTCCATGTCCGCCGGGGTCAGCTGTCCGTACCGCGCGGAGGCGACGGCGGTCAGGCTCGTCTCGCCCGGCCCCCGCTCGTGCAGGAAGGAGCGCAGGGCGTGGTCGGCGCCCCGGTCCACGGCCCGCGGGAGCGCGGCCGCCAGCAGTACGGCGACGAACGCCAGGGCGGCGGCGAGCAGCGCGGCCAGGGGAGCCGCGCGCAGCCGGGTCCGCACCCAGGGTGCGGGCCGGGACCGTCGTCGCTCGCCGGCGGTGGGGGCCGGGCCGGTCACATCTCCTCCACGTGCCGCAGCCGGGCGGCCACGTCCCGGTCGTACCGGCCGCCGAGGACGGCCGAGAGCAGGGGCACCGCGGCGATCGCGGCGGCCATCAGCAGGGTCGAGATGCCCGGCAGGTCCACCAGGACCTCCGGCACGGGCCGGTGCGCGGCCGGCGTCAGCACCACCAGCGGCACCACCAGGTGGACCACGGCGGCGCCCAGCCCCAGCCCGACGCCGGTGGCGAGGCCGACCAGGAGACCGCCTTCGGCGGCGGCCGTACGGGCCAGACTCCGACGGGGCGTTCCGAGCGCCAGCAGCACGGCGAACTCCGCGGCCCGCTCCCGCCGGGCGGCAGCGGCGGCCGCTCCGAAGCCGATCGCCGCCAGCACCGCGCAGGCCACGGCGAGGGCGGCCAGCGCGCTCTGCGGCCCCGCGCTCAGCGGGTCGTCCAGCAGCACGGCGGCGACCTCCTCGCGCAGTTCCAGCTGCTGCGACCCGGCGCCCGCGCGCAGTTCGGCCGCCGCCCGCCCGGGCGCGGGGTCGGACGGTGACGCGGCGGGCAGCCACCACTCGCCGGCCGGGGGCAGCTCCAGCCCGCCGTCGGCCGCCAGCAGCCGTCCGGCGGTCGCCAGGTCCACGGCGAGCGCGGTGTCGCCGGCCACCGGCAGCGAGCCGACGGCCGAGGTCACCCGGACCGGGACGGTGGCCCCGCCCAGCGGGACCGGGACCAGGTCCCCGACCCCGGCACCGACCGCGGCGAGGTAGCGGCGGGTGGCGACGCCGGGCACCTCGGGCGCGGGGGCCGCGCCCGGGACCAGCCCGAGCTGGATGCCGCCGGCGGTGTCCCCGCCGCCTCGGTAGCGCAGCCGCGGCAGCGCGGGTGCGCCGTCCGGCGCGGGCAGCAGCTCGGCGGCGGGGGCGCCGCCGTTCAGCGTCGGGGTCTTCAGGGTCCATCCGGGGGCCCCGGCCGGAACCGGTACGGTCACGGACGGCCCGCCGGGGCTGTCGGCGACGGCGAGGCGGCGTACGGCCAGCTCACCGGGGGCCTCCCCGCCCTCGGGCGGGAACCGGTAGGTGCCGTAGTACTCCGCGCCGTACGAGACGACCAGCCCCGCGACCGACAGGGGTGCGGCGGGAGCGCCGAGGGGCGCACCGGCCAGCGCGTCGACGTCCACGGAGACCGTGCCGTCCCCGGACTCCGGCAGGCGGAGCATCGGCGACCGGAACGTCAGCCCGAACCGGTCCCGCAGCAGCAGCCCGAGGCCCGCCCGGGAAGCGCCCTCCGGCACCCGCACCGTCACGTCGACGTCGATGCGGCGCGGCCGTCCGGGCAGCTCGACGGCGTTCCCGCCGGCCGGGCCGGCCGTGGCCAGCGGCGCGAACAGCCCGCTCATCGGGCGTCCGTCGCGCAGGTCGGCGCGCAGCGGCACCCGGTCGGCCACGGCCGCGGCGTCCAGCGCGAGCACCTGGGCGGGCTTCCCGCCCGGCAGGTCCTGGACCGTGCGCACCACGGGGACGATACGCTCGCCGCCGGGCAGCACGGCGTAGCGGCCGCCGCGGCCCGCGGGGTTCAGCTCGCTGCCGGAGATCCGCAGGCCCCCGGCGGTGGCGAAGTCGGCCTGGTCGCGCTGGGACGCGGACCAGGCGGTGTGCTGGCCGAGAGCCAGGACACCGCTGGAGACGGCGAGCACGAGCAGCAGCACCGGCCCGGTGGACCGCTTGGGCCGGCGAGCCAGCTGCCAGCCGACCAGGGCGGGTCCGAGTCCGCTGCCGCGCGCGGCGACGCGCCCGCCCAGCCGGGCGGCGAACGGCAGCAGGCGCAGTACGAGCAGGGTGCCGGCGCACATGGCCAGCGTCGGCGCGGCGACCAGCACCGGGTCGACGCCGAAGCCGGCCCCGTCCGCGGGGCCGTCGGCGCCGCCGGCACCGGACGCGGGGCCCTCCCCGCTGCCGTACCGGGCGAGCTGGCGGTACGCGAGGACGGCGAGGGCCACCAGCGCCAGGTCGGTGCCGGACCGGGCCGCCCCGGCGACGAGGGCCTGGCGGCGGCCGCTGCGGCGCAGGGCGGCGGCGCCCGCGCCCCGCAGCGCGCCGGGCAGCGTGGTCAGCAGGACGCACCCCAGGGCGCAGGCGGCCGCGACCGGCCACGACAGCCAGGTTCCGGAGGTGTCCAGCGGGACCCCGGACAGCGGGCCGAAGCGGGTGAGCAGGTCCAGCAGGGGAGGGGTGAGGAGCGGGGCGAGGAGGGCGGCGGGCAGGGCGAGCAGCAGCGACTCGGCCGCGCCGAGGGCGCCCAGCCGCAGGCGGGAGGCGCCGCGCGCGGTCAGCAGGACGCGCTCCGGCTCCTGCCGGTCCGTCAGGAGGTGGGAGACGAGGAGGAGCGCGGCCCCGGCCAGTACGACCAGCTGGAGGGCGCCGACCAGCAGCGAGGAGCGGGCGACGGCCTGCCCGGAGCGCAGCTCGGCGAGCACGGCGGGCAGTTCGGAGGTGACCTGGTGTCCTGCGGGGCCCTTCACCCCGGTCCCCTCCGGCGCCCCGTCCGCGAGCCCCGCTGCCCGGCCGCGGAGCGCCTCGGCCCCGGCGGCGTCGACGGCGGAGAAGTCGGGGTCCAGCAGTGACGCGCGGCCGTTCTGCGCGAGGACGCCGGAGGTGAAGGCGGAGTCGTCCACGAGCAGCGGCCCGTACGTGGTGAACCCGCCGACCTGGAGCCCGCGGCCGCCGATCGGATCGAGCCGCCAGTACGGGGCCCCGGGGTCGGCGGCCAGGTACACGCCGGTGACCCGGACGGTGAGCGGGGCGCCGCCGAACCGGTCGTCCAGGCGGAGCTCGGCGGGCAGGGCGGCCTCGGTCAGCCCGAGCCGGGCCAGCGCGGCCCGCGGGACGGCGACCGCGAGCGGTTCGGGTCCCGCGGCGGCGCCGGGCCACTGGCCCGCGAGGAGGCGTACGCGTGCCCGGTCGAGGGAGGCGAGCAGGGTCAGATCGGCCTGCCTGCCGGGGGAGACCGCTCCGGGCAGCCCGTACGGACGGCTGCGGGCCAGGCTCTCCACGGTGACGGGCAGCCGGCCGAACAGCTCGTCGGAGAAGGCCCGTACGGCCTGCTCGTCGGCCGCGCGGGAGGCCGCGGCGTGCTCCGAGGTGACCAGGACGGTGGCGCGGGAGTGGCCCGGGCCCTGGAGCGCCTGCCGCAACCCCGCCTCGCCGACGCCCCGGGTGAAGGCGAACAGCGCCGTGAGCACGGTCGTCGTGATCAGTACGGTGAGAAGTACGGCGGCGGCGAGCGGCCATCGCCCGCGCAGCCGGCGCGTGACGAAGCCGAGCATGTGCCTGTTTCCTCCCCCATCCGGACCGTTGGTCCCGGATAGCGGACGATGCTGCCAGATGCGAACGCACGGGGGAAGGGACTTGCGCGATCTGTGCGGCGGGTGAGCAAATGCGAACGGGTGGCACCGCGGACGCCGCCGGAAGACCGATTCGAGGGGGAGCGCACGCCATGACGCAGCACCGGGAGAGTACGCCGGAACCCATCCTGAGGGTGGTCGACGTGCACCGCAGCTTCGGCACCGGAGAGCAGGCCGTGCACGCGCTGCGGGGTGTGTCGTTCGACGTGCGCAGGGGCGAACTCACCGCGCTCAAGGGCCGGTCCGGTTCCGGCAAGACCACCCTGCTGAACGTGGTCGGCGGCCTCGACACCCCGTCCGGCGGCACCGTCTGCCTCGACGGCACGGACCTGGCGGGCCTGGACGAGGCCGGGCTGCTGGAACTGCGCCGCGACCGGATCGGCTTCGTGTTCCAGTCCTTCGGCCTGATCCCGGTGCTCACCGCCGCCGAGAACGTCGGCGTACCGATGCGGCTGCGCAAGGTGCCCGCCGCGCAGCGCGAGGAACGGGCCAGGACCCTGCTGGCCCTGGTGGGGCTGAGCGAGCACGCGGGACAGCGGCCCGGCGAACTCTCCGGCGGCCAGCAGCAGCGCGTCGCGGTGGCCCGCGCCCTGGCCAACGAACCCGACCTGATCATCGCGGACGAACCGACCGGCCAGCTCGACTCCGAAACCGGCCGGCAGATCATGGGGCTGCTGCGGGCGGTCGTGCGCAGCGAGGGCGTCACCGTCCTCGTCGCCACCCACGACCCGGTCCTGATCGAACTCGCCGACCGGGTCGTGGAGCTGCGCGACGGCCGCATGGTCGAGCGGCAGGGTGCGGAGCAGGCGGCTACGGGCTGAAACCGCCGTCGGGCGGCGGGGGCAGGCGCGCCGCCACCTCCGTCAGCATCCGGACGGCCCGGGAGGCGGCGGCCACCTCCACACGACCGCCGGTCCGGACCCACCGGTCCAGCACGAGCAGGAGGGCCGAGTCGCAGAAGGTCACGCCGGCCGCGTCCAGGACGAGGCGGCGGGCGCCGCGGGCGGCGCCGTCCGCGAGGAGGCGGTGCAGGGGCACGCAGGTGTAGTGGTCGAACTCCCCGGCCAGTCCGACGGCGAGGACGTCACCGCGGAGCGTGGCCCGTATGCGGGGGAGGGGGTCGGGGCCGGCCTCGACGGGGAGCTCCGCGAAGGACTCGTGCGGAGCGGCGGCGGGCAGGACCGATGCGTCTGTCGGGGCGTCTATCGGAGTGCGCATGCCTCCCCAACGGGCCGCCCCCCGGCACGGAACGGCCGGGACCGGCACTTTCACCCGCGTGGGCCGCGCCGCTGACCCGTTCCGGCGATCTTCGCGTAGCACCCGCGCCCGGCGGAAGCGGACTTCCGCGCACGGCGATCGGCCCCCGCCGGGAGTGGTCGTCCATGCCGTCGTGCCGGCCTACGAGACGGGGCTGGTCACGCCGGGGCGCTGCCGCGGGCGACCTCAGGTCCGGCACTGCGCCGTGCCGGCGGTGGACCAGCCGCTCCAGGCGCCCCCGGCGGCACGGGCGGGTACCCGAATCCTTCGGCCAGCCGTTGACAGCCACCCGGCCGGTCGACACCCCGCCGTCGCAGGCGGCGGCCGCGGCGTGTGCCTCAGCCGGAGGAATCGGCATGGCGAGGGTTGCCGTGCTCACGTTCGCTTTGCATCGCGATCGGCTCGGCACGACCCTCCTCGCTCCGGACATGCCGGCGGATCGTACGCGCCGACGGGCCCACGGCCTGCGCGATCTGATCGCCGCTCGTTGCCGCCACGCCGTGCTCCCAGAACCACCGCGCCGCTCCCCGGGTGCCGGATCGGCCGGGGGCGCGCAGAGTGGGGCGTGAGGACGCACGGCCACCGCCGCGACGGCGGACACGGCACGGTGCCCGGAGCCGTGCCGGTACAGCGCTCCTCCGCGGACGAGTGACGAGTGAGGATGCTGATGGCTCAGCCGGCGCAGTCTCCCGAACCCCCTGCGGACCACGTCATCGTCCTGTTCGGCGCCACGGGCGACCTCGCCCGCCGCAAGCTGGTGCCCGGGCTGTTCCACCTGGCGCGCGCCGGGCTGATGCCGCGGCGCTACCGCATCGTGGGCACGGCGCCGGCGGCGGAGGCACTCACCGATCAGCAGTTCCGGGCCCACGCGCAGCGAGCCGTGGCGGAATTCGGGCGTTCGCGGCCCGAGGGTCCGGCCTGGGAGGCGTTCGCGGCCGCCCTGTCCTTCGGCGCCGCCGACACGGGAGCCGCGGACCCCCTGGTCGGGGCGGTGCGCGAGGCCGAATCCGCCCTCGGGGGCAGGCCCCGCCGGCTCTTCCACCTCGCCGTGCCTCCGGTCGCGTTCACCTCGATGATCGACCTGCTCGGCGCGACGGGGCTCGCCGAGGGCGGCCGGGTCGTCGTGGAGAAGCCGTTCGGCACCGACCTCGCGTCCGCCCGCGCGCTCAACGCCGCCATCCACGCCGTCTTCGACGAGTCGCGGGTGTTCCGGATCGACCACTTCCTCGGCAAGGAGGCCGTCGACAACGTCCTGGCGCTCCGCTTCGCCAACGGCCTCTTCGAGCCGCTCTGGAACCGCGAGCACATCAGCCACGTACAGATCGACGTGCCCGAGCAGATCGACATCCAGGGCCGGGCCGGCTTCTTCGAAGGCACCGGAACCTTCCGCGACATGGTGGTCACCCACCTGTTCCAGCTGCTCGGATTCCTCGCCATGGAACCGCCGGTCACCCTGGAGGCGGACGCGCTGCGCGACGAGCAGGTCAAGGTCTTCCACAGCCTGCGCGCCCTGGACCCCGCGCACGTCGTCCGCGGCCAGTACACCGGCTACCGCGACGAGCAGGGCGTGGACCCGGCGTCGGACACCGAGACGTTCGCGGCGCTGCGCGTCGAGATCGACAACTGGCGCTGGTCGGGCGTGCCCTTCCACCTGCGTACGGGAAAGGCCCTGGCCGAGGGCCGCCACGTGGTCACGCTCGGCTTGCGCGAGCCGGTCCTGCGGATGTTCCCGCTGGACGCGCGGGCCGCCGCGGACGGCCGGAGCAACGAACTCGTCATCGACTTCGACGACCCGGGCTCCATCACCGCCCGGTTCCTGGTCAAGGAACCGGGCCCGTCGATGCGGCTCGCCGGCGCCGCCATGGACTTCGACTACCGCACCTCGTTCGCCGCGCAGAACTTCCTGGAGGGCTACGAGCACCTCCTCCTGGAGGCCATGCACGGCAACCAGTCCCTGTTCACCCGGTCCGACGGCGTCGAACGGCTCTGGGAGGTGGCCACCCCGCTGCTCGACGCGCCGCCGCCGGTGGAACCGTACGCCCCCGGGAGCTGGGGGCCGGACAGCGTCAACACCCTCGTGTCCCCCTACCGGTGGCACCTTCCCGACGCGAAGGAGGAGGCGTAGGCCGCCATCCAGGCCTCGGCGTGGATCTCGCCGAGAGCCGCGCCGTCCGGCGGCCCCGCGCGACGGATTTCGATCATCGGATCAGGTGAGGGCGGGCCCGGGCCCGCCGTCATGCCGCCCGGGGCCCTGCCCGGCCCGCCGGCCGGCTCCCGTCCGCCCCCGGGCCTGGTCGGTTGGGGCGCGGCAGTAGCGCCGGATCAGTTCGGCGTGCGCGGGGTGGCGGGCGATGAGCTCGTCGGGTCGGCCGAGGGTCATGTCGGCGTAGTCGAAGCCGGGCGCGACGGCCTCGCTGATGAGGGCGTGGTCCCCGGCGGTGAGGTGGGAGGCCTTCCAGACACCTCCCGGCACGGCGACGATGAGGTGCTGCCCCTGGCGTGGTTCCTGGCCGAGGACGGTGGTGGAGTGACTGCCGTCCGGGTGGATGAGGTGGTAGGTGACCGGCTCGCCGTGGTGGTGGAAGTGCAGGATGTCGGACCGGTTCAGGTGCCAGTGCCCGACCGGTGACCAGTGGGTGAGCAGGTAGTGGATGGAGGTCAGGGTGTACCGGTCGCCGTCGGGCGTCCGGATCGGGGGGCGGTGGTCCGCCTGGAAGGTCCGGCGGAAGTACCCGCCCTCGACATGGGCTTCCAGACCGAGCGCGTCGATCCATTCCTGGGCCGTGAGCACGGGGTTCTCCTGAAGTCGTCGAAGGGTCGGGTCGTCGGGTCGTCGCAGTGGCTTCCCGACACCGAACGAACGGTAGCCGGGCAGTACGCCGTCGCCCGCCGCACCGGGCCGCCGGGCGGAGATCCGGCACCGCCGGCCACTCTGCCGCCGGGAAACGCACCGGGCGCCGGCGAACTCCCGCCTTGTTCCTATTGGTCCAGACCTATTGACCGTGCTTCCGGCGGCTCCTACGATCCGGTCCGGCACAGCCCCACCTGTCCGCACCTCACCCAGAGCCGGGCGTCACGCCCCCACGCGCCGGTCATGTCCATGGCGCTCGGCGGGAAGCGAGCACACCATGTTCCCTCGGAAGCCGCGTACTTCACGTTCGTCGCCGCGCCATGCGGGCCGGGGGCCGAGCGTCCTGAGCCGTTCCCTCGCCGGGCTGAGCGCCGCTGCCGTCATCGCCGCCGGCCTCGCCGTGGCCGGCTCCGTCACGGCCGGTGCCGCCACCGCCAACCTGGTGGCCAACGCCGGATTCGAGAACGGGCTCTCCGGCTGGACCTGCTCCGGCGGCTCCGGAGCGGCCGTCGGCAGCCCGGTGCGCACGGGCACCTCCGCGCTCAAGGCCACGCCGACCGCCCAGGACAAGGCCCAGTGCACGCAGACCGTCAGCGTGCAGCCCAACTCCCAGTACACGCTGAGCGCCTACGTCCAGGGGAGCTACGTCCACCTGGGCGCCACCGGCACCGGCCTCACGAGCGCCCCGTCCACCTGGACGCCGAACAGCCCGTCGTACAGCCAGCTCAGCGTGGGCTTCGCCACGGGGCCGAGCACCACCTCGGTGACCGTCCACCTGCACGGCTGGTACGGGCAGCCCGCGTTCCATGCGGATGACGTGTCCCTCGCCGGCCCCGGCGGCGGCACCCCCACCCCCACCCCCACCCCCACCCCGACGCCGACCCCGACCGGCACCCCGCCCACCACTCCGCCGCCGGGGGACAGCTGCCCCACGAAGCCCAAGCCGGCGGGCAAGGTGCTGCAGGGGTACTGGGAGAACTGGGACGGTGCCGCGAACGGCGTCCATCCCGGCATGGGCTGGGTCCCCATCACGGACAGCCGGATCGCCGCGCACGGATACAACGTCATCAACGCCGCCTTCCCGGTGATCCTTTCTGACGGCACCGTCCTGTGGGAGGACGGCATGGACGCGACCGTCAAGGTCTCGACCCCCGCCGAGATGTGCCGGGCCAAGGCGGCCGGGGCGACGATCCTGATGTCCATCGGGGGCGCCACCGCAGGCATCGACCTGAGTTCACGTACGGTCGCCGACCGCTTCGTGGCCACCGTCGTCCCGATCCTCAAGAAGTACAACTTCGACGGCATCGACATCGACATCGAAACCGGCCTGACCGGAAGCGGCAACATCAACACGCTGTCCGCCTCCCAGGCCAACCTGGTGCGCATCATCGACGGCGTGCTGGCCCAGATGCCCGCGGGCTTCGGCCTGACGATGGCCCCCGAGACCGCGTACGTCACCGGCGGAAGCGTCACGTACGGGTCGATCTGGGGCTCGTACCTGCCGATCATCAAGAAGTACGCAGACAACGGCCGGCTGTGGTGGCTGAACATGCAGTACTACAACGGCAGCATGTACGGCTGCTCCGGCGACTCCTACCAGGCCGGGACCGTGCAGGGCTTCACGGCGCAGACCACGTGCCTGAACAACGGCCTGACCATCCAGGGCACCACCATCACGGTGCCCTACGACAAGCAGGTGCCCGGCCTCCCGGCCCAGCCCGGCGCGGGGGGCGGCCACATGACGCCGGCCCTCGTCGGCCAGGCGTGGAACGCGTTCGGCGGCTCGCTGAAGGGGCTCATGACGTGGTCGATCAACTGGGACGGCTCGAAGGGCTGGAGCTTCGGCGACAACGTCAAGTCCCTGCAAGGCCGTTGAGCACCGGCTGACCGCCGAACCCGGTGTGCTGCTCCGTCCGTCCCGCCCCACGGCGGTGTCGCCCCGAGGCCGGCACCACGAACATCCACGGCCGGGGGCGGAGCGGAAACCGTCCCGGCCGTACTCACGGCCGGGCGGGCCATGCCCTGTCACCCGGCCGCACCGGCCGCACCGGCCGCGGCTGGTGCGGACAAGGGCGACACGGGAGGGAGGGCCGCGCAAGCCTGCTCCGAAGAGCGGTCACTTCCGCCAGAACAGGTGGTGGGTCACCCCGCTCGGACTGGGAACCACGTCGAGGTGGAACCGGTCGAGCAGCTCGTCGGGAGACTCCCACAGCCGTACTCCGGACCCGAACTTCACCGGCGAGACGGCCACGTGCAGGGTGTCGACGAGATCCGCGTCGAGGAACTGCCGGATGGTGGTGGCCCCGCCGCCGAGCCGGATGTCCTTGCCCTGCGCCGCCTCCCGGGCCAGCTCGAGGACGGTGACCGGGTCGTCGTCGACGAAGTGGAACGTGGTGTCGGAGAGCGTGAACGAAGGACGCTTGTGGTGGGTCATGACGAACACCGGGGTGCGGAACGGCGGCTCGTCACCCCACCAGCCCTGCCACTCGTGGTCCTGCCAGGGCCCGCGCTGGGGTCCGAACTTGTTGCGGCCCATGATCTCGGCGCCGATGTTGCGCGCGTAGTCCCGCGTCAGGTAGTCGTCCAGGCCACGACTCCCGCCGGGGGCGGTGCGCATGGGCCAGCTCGCCGTGGCCCCCGCCCAGGCGAACAGTCTCGCGGGCTCGACGTGACCGAACGGCCTTTCGAGTGTCTGGTCGTTGCCGGCTCCGATGCCGTCGCTCGAGACGTTGAAGTTCTGGACTCTCAACAGCTGGGCCACGTGTTCCTCCTGAGGTGGGGTGACAGCAGGGGTGAGACTGTCCGGGCGGCACAGACTCATCGCTCCCTTCGCGACCGGACAGAAGAGCGGCCCCCCAGCGTACTGATACGCGCCGTTTGGGATGGTTCGGGAGCCGTGTCGGTGGAGGACTCCTCCTGGCCCGCGACGCGGACCTCCTGCCTCTGCTGACCGAGTTCCCCACGGACCGCACCTGAAGGGGCCGGCGGGGCGCAGCCGCCCCGGTCCGCCCGCTCCGTCCCACCACCTGACGGTTACCGGGCGGCGCGGAGGTTCCAGACGGTCAACTGACCCTCGATCAACCCGTAACTGCCCTCCTTGTAGCGGGTCGCGGTGACTTTCAGAAGGGCGATCGGGGACGCCTCGTTGACGAGGCACACGCTGTCGCCCTCCGCCACGACGATCGCGTTGCGCGACTGGCTGGCGAGGAGGTCCTTGCACCCCTGCGGGGTGGGGTCCCCGGTGTTCTCCCACAGGGCGACGGTGCCCTTGACCTCCATCGAACTGGACCCGTTGCGCCCGGCGGCGGGCCGGACGCCGAGGCTGGTGCCCTTGCTCGGCGGTACCTGCGAGAGGTCAAGGCCCTCCAGCCCCAGTACCACCTTGCCCGACCACCGGACGGCCACGGCCGCGGCCCCGTCGGCGCCTGTCGCGGGGACGTTCTCGGGGCTCTGGGACGGCTGGCCGCCGACGGCGGACGACGTGGGCGGCGGTACGGCCGCCGGCTGGGAGGGCCCGTTGGAAAACGCGGCGACGGCAGTCGCGACGCCCGCGATCGCACTCACCACGGCGGCACCGGCCGCCCAGATCTTGACCCGGGAGGGGCTCGCGGCCGGCGGCGGCGCGTACGGCGGCGGCACGTACGGCGGCGGCACGTACGGCGGCGACGCCGGCTGCTGCGGCGGATTCTCCATGCTGCGTCCCCTCGGCATTCCCCGATCGGCCCGTCGGGCCGGCAATCCCGTGACGATAGCAATTCCCCTTCGCCACGAAGAACATGATCGTGTCGCAGGCCGGGACGGCGCAGCCGCCCCAGCACATGCACCCGCCCCCGCGAGGAGGCGGTGCGAACGCCTTCCACGGATACGCAGGCCTCCTCACCCCGGAGCCGGGAACGGTCGGACCGGCAACCTGCCGACCGTGGGCGGCCGGCTCGGCGCGGTGATCGACTTCGGCGGACGCCCGGATGCCCGGACGCACTTGCCGGCAGCACCGTGTCAGAGCAGTCCGAGCACCGTGAGCAGGAACCCGAACAGCCCGACGACCGCCAGGAGCAGGAGGGTCAGCACGGCGCGCAGGGTGCCCGGTCCCGCTTCGGCGAGTACTGCGCGTTCCGGGCTCGACGGGAGGTAGCGCAGTCGCACCCGCGCACCCAGGGGCCGTCGCCGGCCGGTGTCGATGTCGAGTCGGTACTCGTGCCCGTCGACCGCGCGGAAGCCCACGATGGCGTGCTGCGGGCCCGCTCGGCCCTGGTCTCCGGACAGGACGTAGGCATCCAGCACTCTGCCCTCGGTGACCAGCCCTTCCTTGAACGTCCTGCGGATGAGAAGCCATCGGCTGTACGTCCGCACCGCGAGAGCCGCGCACACCGACAGGGTGACGAGCCCGACAGAACTCAGCAGCAGTCGGTGCCCCTCCTCGCGCAGGAATTCCATGTCGCCCTTCCACGTCGACCTGCCGCCGGCCCGGCATGGCCCGGCCCTGGTGCGCGGGTGCCCGCCGGGCAGGCTAGTTTGCTCGGATGAGTCTTCTCGATGATGTGGCCGAGCGCGATGGTTGGCGATGCTGGGTGTGTGACGAGCCGGTCGACCCGGACGAGTCGGTGAACGACCCGCGGGGGCCCAGTGTCGACAGCCGGACGGCCGACCGTAAGGCCAAGGTCGTCGAACGGCTCGCGCACCGCGGGTGCAACAGCCGCAAGGGTGCGGTCAAGGTGGTCATCGCCTGGCCGGAGCGCCTGTACGTGGTCGAACCCGCGCCGTTGATCGCCGTTGCCGACAGGCTGGGGCGCAAGGGTGGCCGCGAGATGGTGGGCCGTTGTCCGACCAGGAAGGACGCCCAGGAGGCGGCGGACTGGCTGGTGGACCGGTTCTCCCGCCTGGTACCGGGGATGCCGGTCACCGCCGACATCGAGTCAGGGGGCGGCCAGTTCCTCGTCATCCTGGCCGCCGGCCGCCGCTGAGCGGGGCTCCCCCCCCCGCGTCCTGTCCGCGGACGCGGGCGGCGAGCCTGCGGTAGCGCTCCGCCCCGGCCGCGATCCAGGCCTCCGGGCACAGCAGCACGGAGGTGCGATCGATGTCGCCGCACAACCGGGACAGCACCTCGGCCGCCGCGTCCCACGGGGTCGGTTCCGCGCCCGAGCCGGCCGGCAGGGGCGGGTCCGGTGACACCCTCTAGTAGGGCTCGGCGGCCCGCAGCAGGTCCTGCGGGAGGTAGGGGGAATCGACTCGGATCGCCCAGCCGCGGCGGCGGGCGTGGCAGGCCAGGGCCAGGACGTCGAGGTCGAGCGAGGCGTCCGGACCGTCGGCGCGGTCGGCGACTTGGTAGTAGGCGCGATGGGCTTCGAGCGCGTCGGCCAGGGCGAGGTTGAAGCTTTCCTCGTCTCCCTCCACCAGCTGCGACAGCAGCACGGCCGGCGACATGGCGAAACCCCAGTCCTCGGCCTTCTCGGCCTCCTGGAGCGCCCGCCGGGCAGCCGCTTCGGGCTCGTCGCCCTTCAGGTACGCGTGCAGGGCTTCGCGGTACGCGGTGAAGGCGGAGCCGTCCGGGCGGGCGAACGCGGGGCCGGTGAGGACCAGCGGGACGAGATCCTCGCGTACGCCGCTGATCAGGGCGAAGGCGGTGGCCGTCTGCCAGTTCCCGGCACCGGCCTCGTGGCCCCGCTCGGCCCGGTAGCGCAGCGTGCGGCCGCCGATGGTCACCTCGACCTCGGTGCCGGGCTCCGCCAGCGCGATGCGGAACAGGGCCGCCCCGAGGCCGGAGGCCAGGCGAAGGGTGGCGAGCTGGGCGTCCGTGACGTCGCCCGGGTTCCCCGCCCGCCACTTGAAGAGGCGCCGCTGATCACCCATGGCGTCGCCGAGACGCCAGACCGGGAGGGGCTCCCCGTCGACCGGGGTGAACGCCTCGCGCAGGTCTTTCTCGTACATGGCCTCGATCCGCGCGATCCCGTCCCGCTCGCAGGCCGGCCGTTCCACCACCAGCGGGCCCGCGGCGAGCGCGGCGACCGCGTCGGGCCTCCGGTTCCGGCCGAACCCCGCGACCCGCGGGCCCCGGGTCTCGAAGTTCGTGATCAGGGCGTGCGGGAGGTAGTCGGTGCTCACGGCCGGTGCCCAGCCCAGCGTCCGGTACGCGAGCGCGGCGAGAGCGATGGGGACGAGCGGGAGCAGTGTGCGCGCAGAGGCCGCGGGGCCCTGCTGGGCGGCGTGCCCGGCCAGGAGGCCGGCGAGCGCTCCCTCGAAAGCCTTCCGGTCCTCGGCGACCAGCGCGCGCACCGCGTGGAGCGCCGCACCGTCCGGCCGCTCCAGCAGGGGCCGGCCGGTCTCCGTGTCGCGGGTGCGGACACGGTCCAGGGCCGCGTCGACGGCGGCGAGCCTGGCCCGCGCGCTCGGCGGATACTCCCCGTCGTCGCCCGTGTCGTCGAGGACCAGGGCCGCCAGCCCGGTGGCGAGTTCGCCGGCGGGGGTGCCCTGTGCCCGCGCGGCGAACTTCTGCCGGGCGAAGTGGAAGGCCTCGCCGTGGAACGCCGCCTTGTCCCGCAGGACCGTCAGGCACAGGGCGTCGATCCACTCCCCGGTCGTGATGCCCTCCTCGGGTGCGTCATCGCCCGGGTCGTAGCTCATGCCGAAGTTCACGTACTCCAGGAAGACGTGGAAGCTGCAGTGCGGGTGGTACGCGGCGTAGGCGACGGCGCCGGCCGCGGCTTCGGAGGCGTCCTTGAGGGCGGCCCTGGCCTCCGGGGTGTCGAGGTCGGGCGTCTCGACGGAGAGCGCACCCAGGTAGCCGAGGAACTCCTCCGCGATCGCCTGCCACTCGTAGGTGGCCATCCGGCCGCCCCGTGACATGGACCGGACCTCACCGCCGATGCGGTTCGTGAAGTCCTCGCGCGCCGCCGATATGACGGCCGCGCTTACCTGGTGACGCTCTATTCGCACAGCCCTGCTCCTTGATCGAACCTTCCGACAGCCTAGGTGCAGGGGCTGACAGAGGCCGGCGGCTGCCGGTCCGCTGGTCCTCCGGGGCCGCCAGGACGTCCCGCCTGATGCCCTCGTGTTCGGACGGGACGAGGGCGTGAGGAGGGGAGGCTCAGTGCTCGCAGAGGGAGAATTCTCGTTCGTAGAGCTGCTCGTTGTGTTCGTCGACGAAGAACTTGCGTTCCCGCATGAGCTGTTCGCGATAGTTCTCCGCCTGTTCGAGCGTCATGGTCGAGGTGGCGGACCACGGCTGTTGCGGCGGCACGTCGGACGTCGAGACGATCCGCTGCGACGGGTCGACCAGGAAGAACGCGAGGATCTTGCGGTGTCCCGGGCGGGTGGGGTCTTCGAGGCGGAAGGGGCCGACGCGGTGCTGCAGGACGTTCGGGAACGCCAGGCAGCGGCCCGCGGGGGTCGATGCCGATCCCAGCATCTGGTTCAGCGCGTCCTCGTTCTCCAGGCCGTACACCTCGCGCATGCCGTTGTCGTCGCTCTGTTCGTAGTCCGGATCATCGAGCGCGGCCCGGAAGCTCAGCCGGCTTTCGGTGATGTTCTCGCTGTCCCAGTAGTAGATGCCGGTCGAGACGATCCGCTCGTTCAGCATCCCCTCGACATGCCAGGAACCGCCGGAGTACTCGGGCTTGTCCGGGGTGAGGTGAATGGTGGCGAGCTTGACGATGACCTGGAGACGGCGGCCGCGCAGGTCGACCCGGGCGGATGCGCCGGGCAGCTCGGGCGGGGTGAAGGCCGGGGCGTCCGGGACGACCGGACGGCGGTTCTCCCACCAGTCGTCCCTGGCCTCGTCCCATGCGTGGCGGGCTTCCGTGTAGGCCGCGGCATCGCTGTACGCGGCTGCGTCCGGACGCTCCGGCTCCGATGCGTACCACCCGTAGGGGTCGGCTTCGATCCGCAGGGGTCGAGGATGGCGCAGATCGGTGAGCACGTTCTCCAGCAGCGGGAGTATGCGCGCGAACACGTCCGGCAGGACGGCGGCCAGTTCTCGATGCGTGTGCGGGTGGACGTTGTTGACGTAGGAACGGAAGGCGACATCGCCGTCGTCACTGACATCGACGTCCGTGGGCAGCCACTGGAACTTCTCTGAGAACTCGTACTTCGAGTACCGGTCCGTCGGGTTCTGCCAGGTGTCCTCGGGTGCGCCGCTCGCCTCCCGTACCAGGCAGAACAGCGAGGGATGGACCAGATCCAACACCTGGCCGTCGGAGCCGGGATGCCAGTCCCTTTCTGCCGCCGGCACCTGTTCCAGCACCCGGACCGCGTCGCGCAGCCGGGACCTGAGCGTGTCGTCGACGAGCGAGTCCGACTGCCACACGCCGTCGACGGCGGACACCTCGACGCCCGTTCGTCCGTCGCGCAGCGCGGCGTAATGGGCGAGTTCGGCCAGTACGTAGCGGACCTGTGCTGCGGTGAGGCCTTGGGCGACTGCTTCTTGTGTCCACCTGCCGACGATGCCGGCATCGTTCATCTTGTCGAACCACCCCGGCTTCGACCGGATGTGCGAGCTGCACTGCATCATCTGAAGTTCCCGCAAGGTTCGGGGAGTTGCGAAAGCTATGGAGCGGGACGCGTGAAAGGGCAGGGGGAAAGCAGGCAGGGCAGACAAGTGTCTCGGTCCTCCGAGTCGGTGTGCGGTGGCCGGAAGGATACGTCAGCGCACCGACACCGTGGCCGGGCCCAGGCCGGGTGACACGGTTGAACAAAGAGCTCAGGGGGTCAGTGGCCTCCCGGGCGGCGTTCCAGCGGGGTTGCTACCGCTGAGTTGCTCACACTGAACGTCACGCTGCCGGCCCTGTAGCGGTCGTCGGACCATTCGATCGGGCGGGCGGCAGCCGTCGCCGAGACGTGCCGTTGGCGCAAAAGCGGGCTGCCGCGCCGGATCCCCAGGAGGCGGGCGTCCTCGCTGCCCGCCGCGAGGGCGTCGATCAGGTGCTCGCCGTAGTGGGCCACCACCCCGGAGCCCTCGGCCAAGGCGTCCATGACGGACCGGCAGTCCTCCGGCATCGCCTCGACCGCCGCCGCGACCCAGTCGGCGTACGCGGTCCGCTCCACCATCACCGGCTCGCCGTCGAGCAGGCGCAGCCGCAGCACGGCCAGGATCCCGGTGCCCGGCGCCAGGTGCAGCCGGTCCGCCTCCTCGGTCGTGGCGGGCCGGCGGACCCGGGACAGGAAGCGGCTCCCGGCCTCGTGCCCGACCCCCTCGGCCCACTGGGCGAAGCTGTTCAACTCGCCGAAGCTGTGCCGGCGCTCGTGCCGCAGGACGATCCGGCGGGCCCCCTGCCGGGAGCCGATCAGGCCCTCCGCGGCGAGCGTGGCGACCGCCTGGCGGACCGTGCCGCGCGAGGCGGACCAGCGGGCCGCCAGATCGCTCTCGGAGGGCAGCTGTCCGCCCACCGGGAGCTCGCCGGAGGCGATCGCCACGCGCAGCGCTGCGGCGATCTCCAGGTACCGGACCGTGCCCATGCCGTTCGCTCCCTCGTCGCGGTGTGTGCCGGGTGCTGCGAGTCGGGTGGCGGACCCGCACCCCGGCCCCTCCATGATCAGTCCAGCAGCTCCGGGCACGTCTGCTTCCGGCCATTCTCGTCTCTTCCCCGAGCCGTGCTCCCGGCGACGGGCGCCGTTCACCGTCCGTACAGCGGGCCCGGGCGAACTGGAGTCAACTTGTTCAGACAAGTGAACGCCCCCTTTTGGATTCGTCTCCGGGAGAGACCGTGCTCAGTTCCTCCGCCCGTCGCGGTGCGGCCGTACTGCTCAGTGCCGCCGTCCTCACCACGCTCAGCGCGTGCGGCGCCGCCCCCGACCCGCAGCCCGCCGGTGCCGCCGGTGACGCGAAGAACGCGAAGCAGCCGGGCGCCGCGACCTCCGTGGCCGACTTCGGCTCCGTGGAGGCCCTCACCGCCGCCGCCCGGAAGGAGGGCCAGCTGAACGTGATCGCGCTGCCCCCGGACTGGGCGAACTACGGCGAGATCATCAAGGCCTTCGAGGCCAAGTACAAGATCAAGGTCAACAGCGAGAACCCGGACGCCTCCAGCTCCGACGAGATCGCCGCCGTCAAGTCCCGCAAGGGCCAGAAGCGCGCTCCCGACGTACTCGACCTCGGCATCGCCTTCGCCCGCAGCGGGGCCGCCGAGAACCTCTTCGCCCCGTACAAGGTCGCCGCCTGGGACAAGATCCCCGCCGGTCAGAAGGACGCCGACGGCCGCTGGTACAACGACTACGGCGGCTACGTCTCCATCGGCTGCGACGCCGCACGCGTCCCCACCTGCCCGCAGACCTTCGCGGACCTGCTCAAGCCCGAGTACAAGGGCAAGGTCGCCCTCAACGGCAACCCCACCAAGTCCGGCTCCGCCTTCGGCGGCGTGTACGCGGCCGCACTCGCGAACAAGGGCTCCTTCGCCGACATCCAGCCCGGCATCGACTTCTTCGGCCAGCTGAAGAAGAGCGGGAACTTCATCCCCGTCGAGTCCACGCCGGCCACCGTCGAGAAGGGCGAGACGCCCATCTCCATCGACTGGGACTACCTGAACGCCGGCTACGCCGAGCAGTTCAAGGGCAAGGGCGTCGACTGGAAGGTAGCCGTTCCCACCGACGGGGTCTTCGCCCAGTTCTACTCGCAGGCCATCAACAAGGAGGCCCCGAACCCGGCGGCCGCCCGCCTGTGGATGGAGTTCCTGTACAGCGCCGAGGGCCAGAACCTGTGGCTGAAGGGCTACGCCCGCCCCGTGCTGCTGCCCGCCATGACCCAGGACGGCACCGCCGACAAGGACGCCGTCGCCAAGCTCCCCCAGGTCCAGGGAACCCCGGCGTTCCCCGCGTCCGAGGAGCTCGACAAGGCCAAGGCCGCCCTCGCCGAGAAGTGGGACAAGGCCCTCTCCTGATGTCCGCCACCTCCACCACCCCCCACCCGACGGGGACCGCCGGCGGCGCCAGCCGCCGCCGGCGGCGCGGCCCGCGCACCTGGCTCGCCGTCCTCCCCCTCCTCGCCTTCACCGGCCTGTGTTTCGGGATCCCGCTCGGCGCCATCGCCTTCGGCGCCGTCACCCGCAGCGACCCGTCGACCGGCGCCACCGCACTGACCGGCGAGCACCTCGCCCGCTCCCTCCAGGGCCCCTACCTCGGCTCGCTCGTCGGCAGCGTCCAGCTCTCCGCCCTCACCGCGCTGATCGGCGGAGTCCTCGGCGTCGTCATCGCCCAGGCCGTGGTCACCTCGGGCTCGGCGGGACTGCGCGGCGCGGCCCTCACCGCCTCCGGCGTCCTGGCCAACTTCGGCGGCGTCCCCCTCGCCTTCGCCTTCATCGCCACGGTCGGGATCTCCGGGGTCGTCACCCGGCTCGCCGACCTCGGCGGCCTCGGCTGGAACCTGTACTCCTTCACCGGACTGACCGTGGTCTACCTGTACTTCCTCACCCCCCTGATGGTGCTGGTGATCGCCCCCGCCCTGGACGGACTGCGCCCCCAATGGCGCGAGGCCGCCCAGAACAGCGGCGCCACGGCCGGACAGTTCTGGCGCCACGTGGGCCTGCCGGTGCTCGCCCCCTCGCTGCTCGGCGGCTTCGTGCTGCTCTTCGGCACCGCCTTCGCCGCGCACGCCACCGCGGCGGCCCTCGTCGGCGGATCCGTACCCCTGGTGACCCTGAAGATCGCGGACGCGCTGTCCGGCAACGTGCTGACCGGCCAGGAGAACGTGGCGCTCGCCCTCGGCCTCGACATGATCCTGATCGCCGGCCTGGTCATGGCCGTCTACCTGCCCCTCCAGCGACGGAGCGCCCGATGGCTGCGATGACCCCGACCGCCGCCCGGACGACCCCGGCGGCCGACGCCGGGACCCCGGCCCCCCGCCCCGCCGCGCTCCGGGCCCGGCGCCGGCCCCGCGTCTGGCGCGGCGCCGTACTCGCCCTCGCGGGCGCCTACTTCGTCCTGCCGCTCCTCGCCTCCTTCGTCTTCACCGTGCACGTGCCCGGCCAGGGCGTCTCCTTCGAGGCGTACACCGGACTGCTCGCCGCCGACGGCTTCACCGAGAGCCTGCTGCTCTCCCTGGGACTCGCCGCCGCCACCATCGCCCTGTCCCTGCTCCTCGCGGTGCCCGCGCTGGTGGCCGTACGCATCGGCTCCCCGAGGCTGCGGCCGGTCGTCGAGGTGATGTGCATGCTGCCGCTGGTGGTACCGCCGATCGCCCTGGTCACCGGGATCACCACCGTCCTGCGCTGGGGCCCCGAGCACCTGTCGCGGACCCCGCTCTACCAGACCTTCCTGGCCGTGCAGAACGAGAGCTTCCCGGTCGTCCTGGTCCTCGCCTACACCGTGCTGGCCCTGCCGTTCGTGTACCGCTCGCTCGACGCCGGCCTGCGCGCCGTCGACGTGCCGACCCTGGTCGAGGCCGCCCGCAGCTGCGGCGCGAGCTGGCCGTACGTCGTCCTGCGCGTCCTCCTGCCCAACCTGCGGGCCGCGCTCGCCGGAGCCGCGTTCCTGACCCTCGCCCTGGTCCTCGGCGAATTCACCATCGCCTCCCTCCTCGGCTTCCAGCCCTTCGCCGTCTGGATCGTGTCGATCTCCGGAGCGCAGGCCCGCATGTCGGTCGCCGTTTCCGTCCTCAGCCTCCTCATCACCTGGCTGCTGCTGCTCGCCCTGTCCCGGGCGGGCGTCGCCCCGTCCACGGCCGCGGCCGCACCCGCCACCACCTCCCGCAAGGAATCCTGAGCCCATGTCCACCACGCCCACCACCGCCCCCGCGGCCGGGAAGCCCGCCGATTCCGCCGCGCCCGCGGGCGCGCGCGTCGAATTCCGCGCCCTGCGCCGGGCGTTCGGCTCCACCGTCGCGCTGGACGGCCTCGACCTCACCGTCGAGCCCGGTGAACTCCTCGCCCTGCTGGGCCCGTCGGGCTGCGGGAAGACCACCGCCCTGCGCGTGGTCGCCGGCTTCGAGCAGCCGGACTCCGGCGAAGTCCTGGTCGACGGGCGGGACATCACCCGCGTCCCGGCCAACCGCCGCGACGCCGGGATGGTCTTCCAGTCGTACAGCCTCTTCCCGAACCTGAGCGCCCGCGACAACGTCGCCTTCGGCCTGCGCGTCCGCAAGGTCGGCGCGGCACAGCGCCGCGAGCGCGCCGCCGAACTCCTCGACCTGGTGGGCCTGCCGGAGCACGGCGACCGCTACCCACACCAGATGTCCGGCGGTCAGCAGCAGCGCGTCGCACTGGCCCGCGCCCTGGCCCTGCGCCCGCGCGTGCTCCTGCTCGACGAACCGCTCTCCGCGCTGGACGCGAAGGTACGTGCGAACCTGCGCGAGGAGATCCGCAGGCTCCAGCTGTCCCTGGGCATCACCACCGTGTTCGTCACCCACGACCAGGAGGAGGCGCTGTCGATGGCCGACCGGGTCGCGGTCCTGAACGCGGGGAAGCTGGAACAGTGCGCGGCCCCGGCCGAGCTGTACCAGCGCCCCTCGACGCCGTTCGTGGCCGAGTTCGTCGGCACCATGAACCGGCTGCCCGGACGGCTCGCGGGCTCCGGCCTCGTGGAGGTGGCGGGCGTACGGCTGCCCGTGGACGGCCCGGTGCCGGCCACCACGGAGGTCGAGGTCCTCGTGCGCCCCGAGAACGTGACGGCGAGCGCCGACCCCGACGGCGACGCCACCGTCGTCTCCGCCTCCTTCTTCGGCTCCGTCACCCGGCTCCACCTCGAACTCCCCGGTGGGGTCCGGGTCAAGGCGGACCTGCCCTCGCGGGACGCCGGAGACCTGGCACCCGGCACCCGCGCCGCCATGGGCCTGGCCGCGCGGCCGGTGCTCGTGGTGGCGGGGCCCGCGTGAGCGCCCTCGGAGCGGTCCTGTTCGACATGGACGGCACGCTCGTCGACACCGAGGTGCTGTGGTGGCACACGACCGAGGAGACCGCCCGCGAGCTCGGGTACGCGCTGAGCGACGCGGACGCGCCGGAGGTGGTCGGCCGGGCGGTGGGGGACACCGCCGCCCACCTGGTACGGGTCGCGGGCGCGGGTGACGCGGCCGAGGTCGCCGCCGCGCTCACCCGGGACTTCTTCCGCCGGGTCGACGCCGGGGCGCCCGTACGTCCCGGAGCCCGGCGGCTGCTGGCCGCGCTGGAAGCCGAAGGCATGCCGTTCGCGCTGGTCAGCGCCTCGCCGCGGGTGGTCGTGGACTCGGTGGTGGGCGGCTCCCTGGCTGATGTCCCCTTCGCGTTCACCGTGTCCGCCGACGACACCGCGCGCACCAAGCCGCACCCGGACCCCTACCTCACCGCCGCCGCCCGGCTGGGCTTCGCGCCCGGGCGGTGCGTGGCGGTGGAGGACTCGCCCGACGGCGCCGCCTCAGCGGAGGCCGCCGGATGCGGGGTCCTGGTGGTGCCGTCGCTCCTGGCGGTACCGGCGTCGGCGGCGCGGACCTTCGCCGCCTCGCTGGAGGAGGTCACCCCGGAACTGCTGCGCCGGTGCCTGGAGGCGTCGGCCCGGGTCTGAGTCGCGTACGTGCCGCGACCCGCGCGGGTGTCCGGAACCGGAACGCGCGGGCGGTCGTCTGAGACCCCGTGTGGACGAAACGAAGGATCCTGGCGCTGCTGTTCGCCCTGCTCGCGACCCAGCTGGGCTCCCTGATCAGCCCGGCGTACGCCTGCGGCTGCGGGGCGATGGTTCCCGGCGGGCAGTCCCGGATCGGGGTCGACCGGGAGACCTCGGTGGTGCGCTGGGACGGCCGTACGGAACAGATCGTGATGCGCTTCACCGTCGACGGCGACGCGCGCCGGGCAGCCTGGATCATGCCGGTGCCGGGGCGGGCGACGGTGGAACTGGGCGACGAGGCCCTGTTCGGCGAACTCGCCTCGCTCACCCGGCCCGAGCGCCGGGCCCGCGGCTACTTCTGGCCGCGGGACTCCGACTGGCCCTTCTCCCCGGGCCGCGGCGACAGCGCGGGAGCCGCGCCGCCGGGCAGCGACGGGACGGGGGTCGGCGTCGTCGGCCGCGAGCAGCTCGGCGACTTCGACGTCGCCCGCCTCACGGCCACCGACCCCCGCGCCCTGCAGAACTGGCTGGAGGGCAACGGCTTCACGCTCTCCGACCGGCTCGCCGCCGAGGTCCAGCCGTACGTGGACCAGCAGTGGGAGTACGTCGCGGTGCGGCTCGCCCCGCGCCGGCCGGACGCGGTGCTGCGCGGCGACCTCGACCCCCTGAAGATCCGCTTCGAGAGTCCGCGGCTGGTCTACCCGATGCGGCTCTCCCGCCTCGCCCGGACCCCGCAGTCCCTGGGCCTCTACGTGCTGGCCGAGCACCGCATGGAACCCGCCTCCCGCATCGGCGGCTCCGCCCCGGAGGTGACGTTCGCGGGCCCCGTCTCGCCGAAGGACGGCCCGCTCGCAGAACTGGCGGGTTCCGGGACGGTGTTCCTGACGGCGATCGACCAGCGGTTCCCGGACCCGTCCCGCATCGACGCCGACCACGAACTGCGCGCCGCGCCCGCGGACACCCCGTACCGGCGGGTGATCCACCACGACGAGCTGCTCACGGTGTGGGGCGGCGCCCCGGTGTGGCTCCTGACCCTCGCGGCGGCTCTGGTCTTCGCGGTGGCCGCCTCCGCCGGCACACTGCGCCTCCGCCGCCGCCGCCGCGCGCACAGGGACCTGACGCCGGAGGCGCCGGCCGGCGGGGAGCCGCCGGCGGCCCCGCCATCGGGGGCCGTGAGCGTCCGCGTTACCTTGCTGCTTTCGTATCGAGACCGCCCGGAACGCAGTCCGTGTCCCGGAGGCGCGCTCTCGTCAGCGCAAGGGTGACACGTGCACAACCACAGGGCTGCGGTACGGGCCGTCGCCGGCCGCAGCGTCCGCATCGCGTCGGCCGCCGTCCTGGCGCTCGGCCTGCTCACCGGCTGCTCGGCGGAGTACGACGCCGACGACGTCGCGTACGCCGGGGACTACGGCAGTCATCCACCGCTGGCCGTGGTCGGGTTCCCGTCCACGGGAACGCTGGGGATCACCCAGCAGGTGGTGTGGCGCATCGCCGACGGGCGGCCGGGTGAGCTGGCTGCGCTGGGGGACGACACACAGGACGAGGACGCCGTCCGCACGACGGCCGAGAACTGGATCGCCGCGTTCGGCAAGGGCGCCCGGGGCAAGGTCACCGCGGAGTTCTACGACGAGGGTTCGTACCGGCAGACCGTCGTGCTCTACCTGCACGGCACCGGGCAGATCAAGGAGATCTACGTCCTGCCCCAGAGCGTCGACCACAAGGCCGTCTGGCGGGTGAGCATGGCCGAGCCGGACCCCGCGGACGCCACGGCGGTCGCGCCCTGGGTGCCGAAGACGCCCGGCGAGCTCGGGTCGACGATGATCCGGTGACCGGTGCGGTGAACTGAACCCGCTCCGGCTCGACCCGGCTACCGCGCGGCGGGAGCCGGGCCGCCCGGCAGCAGCCGGGCGGCGGTGATCCGGTGCAGGTGGATGACGATGTCGTGCGCGGACGCGAGCGCCACCGGGTACTCGGCTCCCGCGGGCCCGGTGTAGGCGGTGCCGATGCTCCGGGTGGTACGGGCCGTGGCGAGCCACGTACGGGCGGCGGGCGGGGCGCCGCGCAGGTCCAGGACGTAGTCGCGGTGGCCGACCCGGTCCAGGACGTACTCGTTGCCGCCGGGTCGCGCCGGACCCACGGTGTGGCGGCGCACCTTCCCGTCGTCGCCGGTCGCGTTGAACGCGCCCCGGTCGAAGGTCGTGCCGATGCTCACGTAGCCCGTGCCGAGCGCGTCGCGCAGGAAGCTGCCCTGCACCTTCGGGTACTGCGCCGGGTCGCGGGTCTCCAGGGCCAGGTGCGCGTTGTGCGCCGACAGCAGCACCTTGTCCCCGGTGTTCCTCTGCCACCAGTCGACGTTCTGGGCCATGACCGAGTCCCGGTAGCGCATGCAGGCCGCGACCTGCGCGGGGTCGGCGAAGTCGAAGGCGTAGCCCCTGGCCGTCTGATCGATGGCGGTGGCGTGCTGCACGGCCCAGGCGTATGCCTCCCCGTCGGCCACGGACCCGGTACCCGGGTGCAGCCGACCGAGCAGGGCCAGCGCGCGCCCGGTCCGGTTCGCCCTCTCCTGCCGTTCGGCCGGCGGCTTCGTCAGGTACGCGCTCATGTAGGCGTCGGCGGAGGTCGTCGGCCGCAGGCCGTCGTACAGCCCGGCCAGCTCCGGCAGGAGCTCGGGACGGGTCCGGGCGACGTAGTCGGTCGCCCGGTCGTAGAGCTCCGGTCCGGCGTAGGCGAAGTCGTCGCCCATGAACTGCACGGGATCCCGGGGGTGCTGGACGTTGTACGCGCGCATCCACCGCAGGAGGCCGAGGTATTCCTCGCTGTTCCACCAGACGTACGTGTTCTGGAACTCCTCGCGCATGATCTGCCGGACATCGCCCTTGCCGTGCAGTACGTAGTCGTTGAGCCGCAGTCCGGTGCTCCAGCTGCCTTCCAGGGCGAAGGTGCGGAATCCCTTCTCCTCGACCAGGTAGCGGAAGACGCGGTGCTTCATCGTGAAGAACTCGTGCGAACTGTGGGTGGCCTCGCCCAGGCCCACCACCCGGGCATCCCCCACCATCCGGCCCACGGGGCGCAGGTCGTCCAAGCCGCCGGTGGGTTCGGTGGTGCGCAAGGGGTGGGCGCCCCGTTCCAGGGCGGACACCGGCGACACCGCCGGGGCCGGGGGCGCTGCGGCGAGTACCGCCCCGAGCGCGAGGAGCAGCAGGGTGGAAAGCACGGAAGGGCGTTGTCTCATGCCCCCAGCCTCGTGGCCGGCGCCGGTCCCCACCATGATCCAGACCCCCGGCCCGGGGGTGGGGCTACCCCCACCTCCCGCCCGGACGCGGCGTGTCGACGGGTGGCTGTGGGGCCGCGGTCCGGTCGAGCGACACGGACGGCGGGGGTTCGGACGGCCGGGAAACCGGTAGGCCGCCGTGAGCCGTGAGCCGTGAGCCGTGACCCGTGACCCGTGAGCCCGCCGCCGTGAGCCCACCGCCGGGAACCGTGACCGCGGACCGCGGACCGCGGACCGCGGCCGTTCGGTCGGTCGGGCCCGCCGTCCGCGCGACCCGGCCGGATCCGGACCGTGCCGGGACCGCCCCGACGTATCGTCGTGCCGTGCCCGCGACCGACGGCGGGCGGCCCGGCCGGCGAAGGGCCCGGGGGTCCACCGCGGACGCCCGCCCGGAGGTGTCCGTACCGGCGTGGCCCCGACGAGGAGGAGCGCCCGTGCCCGTTCCGTTGATCATCGACTGCGACCCCGGGCACGACGACGCCCTCGCGATCATGCTGGCCGCCGCCGATCCCGCGGTCGACCTGCTGGCCGTCACCACGGTCGCCGGCAACCAGACGCTGGAGAAGACCACGCTCAACGCCCGCCGGGTCTGCACCGTCGCCGGGATCACGGACGTCCCCGTCGCGGCCGGCTGTGACCGGCCGCTGGTCCAGCCGCTGGCGGTCGCTGCCGACGTACACGGAGCCTCCGGCCTGGACGGGCCACGGTTCCCGGACCCCACCGTCGACGTGGTCCCGGAACACGCCGTGGACCTCATCCACCGGATCCTGACGGACCACCCGGAGCCGGTCACCCTGGTCCCCACCGCTCCGCTGACCAACATTGCCCTGCTGCTCACCCGCTACCCCGAGAGCGCCGCCCGCATCCGCGAGATCGTCCTGATGGGCGGCTCCACCGAACGCGGCAATCGCACGCCGGCGGCCGAGTTCAACATCCACACCGACCCGGAGGCCGCGGACATCGTCTTCCGCAGCGGGGTCCCCGTCACCATGTGCGGGCTCAACGTCACCCACCAGGCGCTGGCCACGCCCGAGATCCTGGCCCGCTTCGAAGCCCTCGGCACCGAACTGGGCGACACCTGCGCCGGACTCCTCGCCTACTTCGCCTCCGCCTACAACCGCCTCTGGGGCATGCCCCACCCGCCGCTGCACGACCCCGTCGCGGTGGCCCGGGTCATCGACCGGTCGATCGTCGGCTGCGTGGACGCGAACGTCACCGTGGAACTGCACGGGCGCTACACCCGCGGCGCCACCGTCGTGGACCTGCACCGGTACCTGGACCGCCCCGTGAACGCGCAGGTCGCCGTCACCCTCGACGCCGACCGCTTCTGGGACCGCATGATCGCGGCCGTCACGGCCCTCGGCTCATCCGGCACCACCTGACCGGCCGGGCCCTCGAAGGCCCCCTGCGCGAGCGGGCGCTGGGCATCTCCGGCACCCAGCTGTCGCCCGGCTTCACCGGTCGGCATGGTGCGCGGCGGCGTCATGACCGACACCCTGGCCGCCGCCCGACGACTGCGGGACTGCGCGCGGCCGCCTCGGTGATCGTGCTCCTCCTCGCCCCGGGCCGCTGCCCGGATCGCGCGCCCCAGCGGCCGCGCTGGACGTACCCGGCGGGTGACCGTGCCGGCGGACCGCTCGCGCTGATCTCCACCCTGTCCACGGCGGCCCAGCCCGGCTTCGGCGGGGCGGGCGTCCGGACCACGCCGCGTACGGGGCGACGAAGGCGGCCCACGCGCTCGGCCGGTCGCCGGCCGTCGCGCTCGCCCCGTACGGCACCGGCGTCGCGTCCGTGGCCCCCGGATTCTTCGACACCGAGGGGGTGGCCCGGCTGAGCGGAACCGACGGCGCGGCGATCCGGGCGCAGAGCCCCTTCGGCCGGGTCGCCTCGGCGGAGGAGGTCGCGGCGGCGGTGCCGCGGCTGGTGTCGCCGGGGGCGCGATGGGCGTCGGGAGGGGTGCTCGATCTGAACGGCGCCTCCCACCGGCGCATCCGACGGACCCCGGCGCGATCCGCCGCAGCCCGGCGGGTCCGGACGGCGGACGTGCACCCCGCAGCGCCGACGGCGCCGGGCACGACCCGCGGCCGGCGCGGTCGGCGAGGAGCCCCCGCCGCCGCGCGGCCACCCCCCGTCACGGATGGTGCGTCAGCACCACGGAACGACGGTGTAGTTGTGCACGTACCGGGCCGACACCCAGCCGCTCGGCTGGCCGTGCAGCCGGTACCAGACGTTGTTGCCCTCGACCCACTTCGCCTGGACCTGGCAGGACAGCCTGACCTTCTCCCACGGGCGCAGGGAGCCGACCACACGGGCGTTGGTCGTGGCGCCGGCGCGGACCTTGACACCGGCCGAGCTGACGACCAGGCCGTCGGCGTACGGTACGGCCGCCAGCGCGCCCCCGGCGAAGAGGACGGCGGAGGCGGCGGCCGCCGTACCCGCCACAGCGATCCTTCTGAACATGCGCATCTGCGTCTCCCCAACCTCACGACTCACCGGCGCGCACCGAACGCGGCCTTGGGGACGACCCTGCGCCGCCGTTCACCGTAGGGCCGTCCGGCACACCGCACGGTCCCTCGAACGGCGGAGCCACCGGCCCGGGGCGGGGAGCCCGCGGTTCGTCACCTGCAGACGGCCCGCGTGCCCACGGTGATGCCGCCCGCCGGAACGGCGGGGGTGCCCCGGAAGACTGCGGGCGAGGCTGTACGCGGTGGTGCAGTTCTCGGCGCCGCCCGTGGTCGCCGTGCCGGTCGACGTGCAGCTTTCGCTGCCTCGTACCAACCGCCCCTCGAACCAGTGGGTTTCACCTGTCGTGGAGACCCGGTCGTACGGCCGCACGTGCGGGGCCCGCCGTCCCGCTACGGGGGCGGGCCGGGCGGCGGTCAGCGGAGTGATGCGCCGTACACGTTGTCGACGGCGATCGTCACCAGCACCCTGCGGTCCGAGACCATGACGGAGCGGTACTCGTCCCAGTCCGGGTGTTCGCCGGCGGCCAGCCGGTAGTAGTCCACCAGCGCCTGGACCTCGGGGCCGTGCGGGTCGGTGCCCGGCCCGACGAGCGTCACCGTGCCCTCGGCGGTGGCCCACGTCCAGCCGTCCGGGCCGGTCACCTCCAGCGCGGCGCGCGGGTCGCGGCGCAGGTTGGCGGTCTTGGCGGTCCCCTCCGTCGTCGACACCCGGATGACCCCGGCGGCCCGGTCGTACGACGGCAGGACGGGGGAGAGCTGGGGGCGGCCGTCGGACTTGAGGGTTGCGAGGACCCCGAGCCGGCTGCCCGCGAGCAGCTCGTGCGGGTCGAAGGGCGCGTCCGCGGTGCCCGGGCCGCTCGCCGACTCCGTCGTGTCCGTCGTGTGCGTGGTATTCGTGGTGTCTGCCATGTGGGCCTCAACCCGGGTCCGGGTGCGACGTATTCCGGCAACCGGCGGCCGATTCTGCGGAACCGATTCTGCTCCGGGTCGTTGACGGGGTGGGTGCACCCGCCCGCTCCGGGTCTCCGTTCCCCGGAGCGGGCTCCTTGTTCCCCCCGGTCCCAGCAGCTCACCCGCGCCTCCGTGGGCGCCCTATGCGACCGGCACCTGCGGGGGCATCCCGCAACCGCTCGGACGGGCCGGGCCCGGCCCGCCGACCGCGCCATCCCCCTCGTCAGAGCCGCTCCACGGCTCGCTCGTTCAGGTGACGCCCCTCCTCCCCGCCCCGGCGGGGAGGAGGCCCGGTGCCAGGATGTGGCTCGCAGCGGACGCGGTAGCGGCGTGCACGTCCCCCGGTGACCGGGGAGGCCGCACCGCGCGGAACAGGGGGGCCCGGCGGTGACCGACTCCGTAACGGATGCCCAGGGCCGGACCATCGGCGCCGTGCTCCTCGTGATCGGATGGCTGGTCCTCGCCTGGGCGCTGACGGCGGCCCACGACGCGGCCACCGCCACGTACGCCGGACCGCCGGTGTGCGACGGGAAGGTGATGCGCCCGGGCGACGCGTGCCCCGGCACCGGCCCCCGCAACGGCACGTACGAGGAGATCGTCGCCTTCGGGACCGCACACGCGAAGGCGGACGCCTGGAACACCGTCGAGACCGCCGGGTTCGTCGGCGCGGGCCTGGTCTACGCCGGGGCGGCCACCGCCGGGGCCGCCGGCCGGCTGCGGGAGCCGCTGCGCAGCGGGCTCGTGGTCGGCGCCGGTACGGTGCCGATGCTGGGCGTCGCCGCAGCCCTCTGGCCGCTCCAGGACCGCGTGGAGGCGGCGTCGACCGTGCCGGTCGGCCTGTCGGGCGTCCCCGCGGCGGCCCTGACGGCCGCCCTGGTCGTCTTCGCCACGTCGGCCTACCTGGTGAGGGTCTGGGCGGCGCCCGGAACGGACGCGCTCCCGCCGGCGCAGGAGCGGGTCGCGGCCCTGCGGAAGGCCGCGTCCGCGGCCTTCGACCGGGGCGGGACGGACGACCCCTGGGCCGCCCGGAGGATCGCGGATCCGCTCCCGGTGCACTATCCGGTGTTCGTCGTACGCGGCGCACAGACCCTGGGAGCCGTGCTGTTCGCGGTGTCCTGCCTGCTCGGCGCCGCCCTCCGGACGGCTCCCGGTGACGCCGGCCTGCCCGGCTGGCTCCCCGCCCTCGGCGCGGGCGCCGGCGGTCTGCTGTTCACCGTCCACGGCGTGCGCTTCCCGGACCGCGGCTCCGGCCCGGTCCGCTGGGGGTACGCCGCGGCCGCTGTGGGCGCGCTGGCCGCCGCGGCGGGCGAACTGACGTCGCTGTCCGCGGTGACCTGGTCCGGCCTGCTGAACGTCGTGGTCTTCACCGGCGCGTTCTGGACGCTCGCCTCGTGGTTCGGCACGAGCCTGCCGAACCCGCCGGTCGCCGGCCGGATCGTGTACGCGGTCGTGGGCGTCACCCAGCTCCAGACCGCGGCCGTGGTGGCCACCGCGGCCCGTGCGCCCGCGTCACCGGCGGGGGCCGAGGCGGCGGCGTACGTCACCACCGTCGTCGTCCTCGCGTGGGCCTGCACGTCGTTCGACCGTGCCTCGAAGACCGAGGTCCTCGGCGCGGTGCCCCCGGCCGTCTCCGTCGCCTGCCTCGTCGCCTCGTCCCTGCTGCTGGCCGCCACCGCCTACCGCGCCGCCGTCGCGGACGCGGGATGGTTCGTGTGGGCGATCGCGGCGCTCAGCGCCCTCGTCAGCGCCGGCCACGCCTACGCGGCGGCCACCCGTGTGGCCGGTGCGGTCCGCTCCTCCCCGTCGAGCAGCGGCTGAGCACGGGCAACGGGGCCCGGGGCGATGGCGCCCAGGAGAGGAGGAGGGGGAGGGGAGGACCGGATGAGGCGGACCCGGGTGAGGCGGATCCGCCGGGTGCCGGCGGACCGGTCAGGACCGTCCGGAGCGGTCCCGCCGCTCGACCCGTTCCCATCCGGCCGGGGCCGGCGGGCGGGGCACCGTCCGGCCCGCCAGCACCCATTCCCGCTCCAGCCGGTCGTAGATCGGAGAGTCGGACTCGGTCCATGCCGCCCCAAGCGGTCGCGGGCCCCCGGTGGTCGCCCGCGCCGCGAACATCGTCTCCTGCATGCCGGAACAACGATTCCGCGCCCGGGGACGTGGCGGCACGTGACCGTTTCGTCACCACCCGGCCGGCACCGTGCCGCGAAAGGGCGGCACGCGCCGTCCGGCGCCGTGCTGATCCGCGACAGTCGCCCCGGACACCCGCCCGATGGGAGATCATGCAGGCGCCGGGACGCTCGCGGGGGACTGAAGGGATACGGATGCCCACCACACCGGACACCGGAGGGGTCGACCTCGGGGAGCTCGTCGCGCACGCCGCCGCCGAGCAGGGCGGCGCGCTGTGGCGGCTGCGGGACGGCGACCGCCAGCTCGACGCCAACGTGGTCCGGCTGCCCCCCGGCGCCGAAGTCGCCCCCCACACGGAGGCCCACCTCGACGTCCTGCTCGTCGCCGTCGCGGGCGCCGGCCGCCTCACCCTGGCCGGTACCGGGCGCGAGCTGCGCCCCGGGTCCGTCGCCGTCCTGCCGCGCGGCGCAGAGCGCGGGCTGGCGGCCGGTCCGGACGGGCTGGTCTTCCTCACCGCCCACCGGCGCCGGGCCGGGATGGGCATCGGCCGCCCTCCCCGCCCCGACGACGCCGTGCCGTGCGCCCTGCACCTCGTCTGCGGGCAGTGCCACCACCACGCGATCGAGGCCGACGCGCGCTTCTGCAGCCGCTGCGGCACCCCACTGGCGCGCCGGACCCCGGGCGGCTGACCGGCAGCGACCCGGACATCGGGACGCGCGTGCGCCTGCGGTCCGCGCCGGCGCACGCCGGAGCATCAAGAGAACGGTTTCTTCGCGGACTCCAGAGACTTGTGCTGTCCGGGTGGGCTGACGCGAAGCAGGAGAAGTGCCACGATGATCCGTGCTTCAACAGAGTGCCGGGACGGCGCGCGGGGAAAGCGGCGGCGCAGCACGCCCTGGCAGCCCTACGCCACGAAGGGGCGGACACCACATGAGCGTTTCACCATTCGTATCGTCCTTAGGCGGCGGTCAGTCCGTGAGCGACGACGACAAGGTGCGGCTCTACTACAGCCGCAAGACCAAGGACATCCTCCACAAGTACGGCCCGGGTCCGCGCGTGCACTTCCACGTGGGACTGTTCGCGGCCGGGGCCCATCCCTACACCACCGTGGCCCAGGGCGAACTCAAGCAGCGCATGGTCGACTCACAGGAGGCGATAGTCGAGCACGCCGCCCGCTCCTGGGGCGCGTACGAGAAGCCTCCCCGCCGGGTCCTGGACGTCGGCTGCGGCCTCGGCGGCTCCTCCCTCTACTGGGCCCAGGAACACGGCGCGTCCGTCACCGGGCTCACCATCGCGGCCGAGCACGTGCCGATCATCTCGCGCTTCGCGGCCCAGGCGGGGGTCGGCGACCGCGTCACGCCCGTGCTGAGAGACGTGCACGACCTGGACGAGACGCACGCGTACGACGCCGCCTACGCGAACGAGAGCAGCGGCTACACCGACCGCGCCCGGCTCTTCGAGGTCGTCGCCCGGGCGCTCCGGCCCGGCGGATGGTTCGGGATCCAGGAGCACTTCGTGGTGCGTCCCGAGACGCGTGCGTTCATCGACGGCTACTACCGGACGCGCCTGGGGACGCGCGCGGAGTACCTGGCCGCCGCCCGGGCGGCCGGCTTCGAACTGGAGCAGGACGAGGACGTCACCGACCGGGTGGCGGAGTTCTGGGTGCAGTCCATGGCGTGGAACACCGCCGAACTCGACCGCCTGCGCGCCGGCGCCCCTCCGTCGACCTGGACGGCCGAGCGGCTGGGGGAGTCGACGATCGTGCACAGCAAGCTCTTCCGGATCTGGCGCGACCACGCGATGGAGACGCGGCTGCTGCGCTTCCGGATCGGGGGCTGAGCCGTGGAGAGCGGGGAACCGGTACGCCCGTCCCGCATCGGCGCCGAACTACCGCCGTTCTACTGCCCCTTGGAAAGGGACCTGGTCCACCCCGAGGCCAAGGAGGTGGAGGCCCGTGCGGTCGCTTGGCTCGACGCGTTCGGCCTCTACCCCGACCCGGTCGAGCGCGCCTGGGGGCTGGCCACGCACAGCGCCGACTTCTCCTGCCGCATCGTTCCCCGGGGCGACACCGAGGCGGTCCTGCTCTTCACCGAGTGGAACTACTGGGCCAACGCCGTCGACGACTGGCAGGACTCGGGGGCCGACGAGGTGCGGACGGCCGCCGTCGCCGACCACGGCGTGCGGCTCCTGCGGACCCTGGAGAACCCCGGCGCGGGGGTCCTGCCGGACGGGCCCGTGACCCGCGCGCTGGCGGACCTGGTGCGGCGCACCCACGCCATGCTGAGCCCGTTCGAACTCCGCAGGTTCGTCGAGGGCACGCGGGACTGGCTGCTCGGCGCCGCGTGGCAGGCGGCGCAGGCCGAGCGCGGGACGATGCCCGCGCTGAACGACTTCGCCGCCATGGGAGGGCTCGCGAACGGCACCCGCTTCTCCCTGACCTGGTCCGACGTCGCGGGCCGGGTCCGGCTGCCTGCGGACACGCTCTACGCGCCGGCCCTGCAGGCACTGACCGACGCGGCCGGCTTCGTCGTCAGCGCCGACAACGACCTGTTCTCGTACGACAAGGACGACCACCTGGAGCCGTGGGAGGTGAATCTGGTCAACGTCATCGCCCACGGGGAACGCTGCTCGCCGGCCGAGGCGGTTCCGCTCGCCGTGGCCCTGCGCGACCGGGTGCTGGGCCTGTTCCTCAGGTTGCGGGCCCGGCTCGCGGACGGGGCCGACGAGCCGCTCGCCCGTCACCTGGAGGCGCTGGGCCACTACGTGGCGGGCTGCATCGCCTGGCAGAGCCGGGCACCCCGGTATGCCAGCCCGCGCAACCGGCACGAACTCCCCCTCCCGGGGGCGCGATTCACGATCCGGTACGCCGACCTGCCCAGCCACGCCGGTACGGGTCCGCCGCCCCTGCCGGCGCTCGCCCGGTGGTGGGACCAGGAGAACGCCTAAGGAACGCCTGAGGAACGCCGAGGGCCCCGGCCGGTCATGGCAGGGGCCCTCGGTCTCCGGGACGGCGCCGGCCGGGGGCGCCGGTCAGCCCAAGCCGATGAGGCGCCGCCACCAGCTGGACCTGCGCCGGTGCTGGGCCGGCACGTGGGCCGGCCCGGTCACGGGCCGCGGCGGGACCGGGACGTGCGCGGGATGGCCGGAGGGCTGCTCCGGATACGGGTACGGGGAGTCGGCCGTGTCCTGGACGGGGCGGGGCGCGAACCGTACCGGCAGCGACAGCAGGTGACGGGACATCAGGGTGCCCCGCCAGCGAAGGTCGTCCGCGGCGACGGCGAGCTGGAGATCGGGCAGGCGGTCGAGCAGCACCTCGATGCCGGTGTCCGCGATGGCGCGGCCGATGTCCTGCCCGGGGCACTCGTGCGGCCCGCTGCTGAAGGCGAGGTGCGAGCGGTTGCCGTGGACGGACGCGTCGGGGTCGGGGCGGATCTGCGGGTCGGTGTTGCCCGCGGCCAGTCCCAGCAGGACCATGTCCCCCGCCTTGACCTGCTGTCCGCCGAGGAGGGTGTCCCCGGTGGCCCAGCGCCCGATGATGGTGTTGATCGGCGGCTCGTCCCACAGGACCTGTTCGAGCGCGTCGGGCAGGGTCAGGTGGCCGCCGGAGAGGCTGGCGCGGAACCGCCGGTCGGTCAGCACGGTCCGCAGGGTGTTGGCGATCAGGTTGGCGGTGGTTTCGTACGCCGCGATCAGCACCACCCTCAGGTGCATGAGCACCTCGGTGTCGCTCAGGTTCGCGGGGTGCTCCAACAGCCACGAGGCGAGGTCGCGGGCGGGCTTGGTCTTCCGTTCGCCCACCAGCTGTTCCAGGGTGGCCGTCACGTACCGGTCGCTCTCCAGGGCCGTCTCGGTTCCCTGCAGCATGTCGCGCGCCGCGTTGACGAGGCGGGGCCCGTGCTCGTCGGGCGCTCCGACGAGCTGCGTCATCACCAGCATCGGGAGCTGGTCGGAGAAGGCGGAGACCAGGTCGGCCTGCCCGTCGGCGGCGATCCGGTCGACGAGCTGGTTGGCGAAGCGGGTCACGTAGCGGCGGATGCCGCGCTTGTCGAACCGCTGCAGCGATTCCACGACGGCCCCGCGGAGCCTCTCGTGGACCGGACCGTCGGTGAAGTTGCACACCGGCACCCAGGTGACCATGGGACCCAGCGGGGTGTCGGCGGGGACCCGGCCCTCCTTCAGGTCGCGCCACACCCGCGGGTCGCGGGCGAACCGCGACGGGGTGCGGGCCACGTCCAGGTTCTCGCGGTGGCCGAGGACCAGCCAGGCCGGGAGGTCCCCGCTGACCAGGACCGGGGCCACAGGGCCGTGCTCGGCCCGCAGCTTCTCGTACAGGCCCATCGGGTCGGCTTCCGCCTCCGGCCCGTGCAGCCGGTGCAGGCCGCCCGCGGCCGCCGGGGCGTGGGCCGGGCACTGGGGCGGCGGGATCGGGTTGGTGCTCACATTGCCTCCGGGGTTGCTGCCTGGGAGTGCAGGTAGCGCATGAGGGTCAGCAGGACGTCGCGGGACGAGTCGCGCCGCCTGGCGTCGCAGGCGAGGATCGGGACCGCGGCGGGGAGGTCGAGGGCCTGGCGCAGCTCTTCGACCGGGTGCTCGGGCGCGTCGGGGAAGGAGTTGACGGCCACGACGAAGGGCACGCCCCGCTCCTCCAGGCGGCCGATGACGTCGAAGCTGATTTCGAGCCTGCGGGTGTCGAGGAGCACGACCGCGCCGAGGGCGCCCTCGAAGAGGCCGCGCCACAGGAACCAGAACCGCTCCTGGCCGGGCGTGCCGAAGAGGTAGAGCACCAGCTCGTCGTTGATGCTGATGCGGCCGAAGTCCATGGCCACCGTCGTCGTGGTCTTGCGTGCCACACCGCTCGTGTCGTCGACGCCGACGCCCGCCTTCGTCATGGTCTCCTCGGTCGTCAGCGGCTTGATCTCGCTGACCGCACCGACCATGGTCGTCTTGCCGACGCCGAAGCCGCCCACGACGACGACCTTGACGGCGGCGGCCGCCGACTGCGGGAGTATGTCCTCGCTCCGGGGCCCGGCGGGCGCGTCAGAGCTTCTGTAGTCCATCGATCACTGCCTCGATCAGAGCAAGGTCGGGAAGTTGGGCGGCGGGCACCGGCGGACGCACGAACACCCGCTTCTCGGTCAGCAGGTCGCTGACCAGCACGGTGACCGCGCTCACGGGAAGACCGGCGTACGCGGAGATCTCGGCCACCGACAGCGGCGCGTGGCACATCCGCAGGATCGCGGCGTGCTCCGGCTGCATCCCGGGCCTGGCCGCGGCCTTCGCCACGACCAGGGTGACGAGGTCGATGCGGGTCGCGCTGGTCGGCCCGCTGCGGCCGCCGGTGATGACGTAGAGCCGTTCCGGGCTGGCTTCCTCCCAGCCGGGCGGCGGCTGCCTCACGCGAGCTGCCCGTCATGTCGGGGCGGGCTGCTGAGGTGCTCTCCAATCCGGCTCACGAGGGCCCGCATCTGCGCCCCCATCAGGCCGGCGTCCACGCCCTCGTCGGCCAGGACGGCCAGGTAGGACCCGTCGCCCGCGGCCATGAGGTAGAAGAACCCGCCGTCCATCTCGATGACGACCAGGCGCATCCGGCCCTTGGAATGGGGCAGTTCCGCGGCCACGGCCCCGGCCAGGCTCTGCAGGCCCGCGCAGGCCGCCGCCAGCCGGTCGGCCGTGTCCGTCTCGGCCCCGAACTGCGCCACGCACAGGCCGTCGGCGGACAGCACGATCACGTGCCGCGTCTGCGGCACTCCGGCGGCCAGGTCCTTGAGCATCCAGTCCATGCTGCTTCGCTGTGTCATCACTGCTTACGTCCCTTTGGTCGCTGTGCCCGACGGGTCCTCGCCGCCCTGGCCGGGCAGGCCGGACAAACCGCTGTGGAAGGCCTCCAGCCACATGCCGGGGGCCGCGTCAGGCGCGGTCCGCGGTGCCGCGGCGTACGGGGCGTCCGGAGTGCTGGCACGGTCCTTGCGGCGCCGCTGCGGCAGACCGCCCGCGGTGCGCTCGCCCACCTGCACGGTGTCTTCCTCGACGGCGGGCCGGTACCTGGCCGGCCCCACCGGCCCGGCGGCCGGCGCGCGTACCGCGGAATGGTCGGCGGGGTGCTCCCGCGGGGCGGGGGCGGCGGCCCTCGGACCGGAGGAGGCGCCGATGCCGTGGGCCAGACCGGTCGCGGCCGAGGCGCTGGTGATCAGGTCCTGCGGCACGATGAGCACCGCCCGGACCCCGCCGTACGCGGAGGAGCGCAGAGCGACCTGGAAGCCGTACGCCTGCGCCAGCCGGCCGACCACCGCGAGGCCGAGCCGGGGCGTCTCGCCCAGGTCGTTGAGGTCGATGCCGGTCTGGGCCTGGGCGAGCATCTGCTCGGCCCGCTTGCGGGCCTCCTCGCTCATGTTCACCCCGCCGTCCTCGATCTCCACGGCGATGCCGGACTGGACCTCGACGGCCGTCAGGTGGACGCGGGTGTGCGGCGGGGAGTAGCGGGTGGCGTTGTCCAGCAGCTCGGCGAGCGCGTGGATCAGCGGCTCCACCACCGGCCCCACGACGGCGACTTCGGAGACCGAGTGGAGCTCCACCCGCTGGTAGTCGATGATCCTCGACATCGCCCCGCGCAGGACGCTGTACAGGGTCACCGCCCTGCTCCACTGGCGGCCCGGGCGCGCCCCGCCCAGTACCGAGATGGAGTCGGCGAGCCGCCCGACGAGGGCGGTGCCGTGGTCCAGGCGCAGCAGGTCGCCGAACACGTCCGGATTGCGGCCGTGCCGGTCCTCCATCTCCCGCATCTCCTGGGCCTGCTGGTGGACGATCGCCTGCACCCGGCGGGCGATGTTCACGAAGGCCCGCTGCGCCGAGTCGCGCAGGTTCTCCTCGGCGTCGACCGCGTCGACGACCCGGGCGAGCACGCTTTGCAGAGCCGCTCTGAACTGCGGCGTGAGGGCCGGGTCGTTGCCCCAGCGGTTGCCGTACCCGCCCCGCCCGCCGAGGGAGTTCAGCACCTCTTCGGGGAACTCGCCCTTGCGCAGCCGCTCGATGGCCTCCCGCAGGACGACGTCGGACAGGTGCACCGTCTCGGCCTCCTGCCGGGACAGCGCGTGGTGGAGGGCGGCGACCTGGTCGCGCTGCGCCTCCATCGCCCGGCCGCGACGCACTGCCTCGCAGAGGGCCACGACGGTGCAGGCGGTCCCGATGGCGACCCAGGCGGTCCGCGAGGGGCCCGAGGAGGTGATGAGGGCTCCGGCGAGGGAGACGACGGCCACGGCCGCGATCGTGGGCAGCAGCCGGCTTATCCCGCTCTCCGAGCGGGCGGCTTTGCGTCGGAAGTTTTCTTGCGCCATCAAGTTCCTCGAACCATCGAAAGAGGGGATTCCTATGACCGGTGGGCGAGCATAACGGCGTCCAACTCGCGTTTTCCGGACTTTCGTTGGAGTTCATCGGACCGGAGGAACGAATACGGGCCATTGTCGACACGCAGATGATTCGAGGTCGCCCCGTACGCTTCGGCAAAGGCGGAGAAACCAGTGGTCCGGTGTGTTTCATTCGAACGTGAGAAGCTTTTTCGAACATGGATTCCGGGTAATTCCGGCCGCAAGCCCGCCGCGCGGACGGGCTCGTGGTGGTGCGTCAGCGCCCCGCTTGTGCATACCGGGTGGCCGCGCTCGACGAGGAGCCGGGCCGGTCCGGAGCGACGGGCCGGCCCGGCCGTCCCGGGACGCCGTCCCGCGGGCCGCTGCCGGGTCGCGCTGCCGGATCAGGGCGCCGGGTCAGGGGGTCGGGTCAGGGGGTCGGGTCATCGCGGACGTCGGCCGGCGCGGTCCGGCCGCGTACCGGGGGGTGGTCGTGCGCCGGGAGGCGGACGACGAGCCGGGCGCCCCGGGGCGCCGGTTCGGCGGTCACGGAGCCGCCGTGGTGGGCCGCCAGGTCACGCACGATCGCTAGCCCCAGGCCGGCCCCGCCCTCGTCACGGCTCCGCGCGTCGTCGAGGCGGGTGAACCGCTCGAAGATCCGCTCCCGTTCGACGGCGGGAATGCCCGGCCCGTCGTCGACGACCTCCAGGACGGCGGCCGGTCCCCCCGGCCCGCCGGCCGTGCGCAGGACGACGTCCACCCGGCCCTCGGCGAACCGCTGCGCGTTGTCCAGCAGGTTGGTGACGATCCGGGTCAGCCACGGTTCGTGGCCGGCCACCCGGACCCCGGGAGCGAGGTCCGTACGGACCCCGACCCGGTCGCCGGCACGGGCCGCCACGGTGTCCCGGACCAGGGCGGTCAGATCCAGGGGAACGGCCGGTACGGGCTGGGCGGCGTCGATCCGGGCCAGGAGCAGGAGATCGGCCGCGAGGTGCTGGAGCCGCTCGACGTCCTGCAGCGCGCCGCCGATCAGCTCGGGCCACAGCTCCGGGTCCCGGACGGCGAGGGCCACCTCCAGCTGGGTCCGCAGCACGGTGACGGGGCTGCGCAGCTCGTGGGACGCGTCGGCGATGAACCGCCGTTGCCGGACCCCGGACGCCTCCAGCCGGTCCAGCGTGGCGTTCATCGTCTCGGCCAGGCGGGCCACTTCGTCGCGGGTGTCCGGCACCGGAACCCGCCGGCTCAGGTCCCGGTCCGAGATCGCGGCGACCTCCGCGCGGATCTCCTCGACCGGACGCAGCGCCCGGCCGGTGACCCGCCAGGTGACGAGGGCCACGGTGGCGAGGAGCAGCGGCAGACCGAGCGCCAGCGCGGCAGTGGTCGTGTCGTCGGCGGCGTCGACGTCGCGCAGCGAGGCCCCCGCGTAGACCATGACGATGCCGTCGGGCGTGTCGACGACGACCTGGGCCACGCGCTGTCGGTGCCCGTCCGCGAGCGGGAAGACGTTCCTGGTGCGCAGCCGGGTGCCCGGGCGGGCCGTTCCGGCGGTGGCGAGCGGGGGAGCCCCGAGCATGTTGGGGCTGGACATCAGGACGCGGCCGTCGGCGGACACCACCTGGAAGAAGTCGGCGCCGGGCGCGAGGGCACGGACCCTCCCCAGGTTGCCGACGGCCGCGAGCCCGGCCACCGACTCGGCCTGGCGCCGTGCGTCGTTCTCCGCGTTGCGCAGCAGGTCCCGTTCGAGCAGCCCGACCAGGGCGGACGAGGCCAGGGCCAGCGCCGCGGCGACCACGGCGGTGGCACCGATGGTGGCCCGGGCCCGGACGGTGGCCGGCCACCAGCGCTGCCGCGGCAGCCACCGCGGTACGCAGCGCCGCGCGCGGAGCCCCGGGACGCGAAGGCCGAGGAGACGGAGCCCCGGGCGCGGGGTGCGGGGAGCGGGGCCGGCCGCGGGGTCAGCCACCGTCGGCCGCCAGCCGGTATCCGGCTCCGCGCACGGTCTCCAGGGCGCACCGGCCGAACGGGGCGTCTATCTTGCGGCGTACCGCGCTGACGTGGACCTCCACGACGTTGGGGTCGCCGTCGAAGGCGCTGTCCCACACCTGCTCCAGGATCTCCCGCTTGGGCACCACCTCGCCGGGCCGCCTGGCGAGGTACTCCAGGACGGCGAACTCCCGCGCGGTCAGCCTGATCTCCGTACCGGCGCGGGAGCAGACGTGCCGGGCCGGGTCGAGCGTGAGGTCGCCGAACTCCAGGACCTGCGGGCTCCGTCGTCCCGTGCGGCGGCCGAGGGCACGGAGGCGGGCGACCAGGACGAGGTACGAGAACGGCTTGGAGAGGAAGTCGTCGGCGCCCGTGTCCAGGGCCTCCGCCTCGTCGTATTCGCCGTCCTTCGCCGTGAGCATCAGGATCCCCGCCTCGTTGCCCGCCGCGCGCAGGCGGGCACAGACCCGGTAGCCGTTGAGGCCGGGCAGCATGATGTCGAGGACGATCAGATCGTAGACGTGCTCGGTCGCCATCCACAGCCCCTGCGGTCCGTCGAACGCCACGTCGACGGTGAAGCCCTCCGACTGGAGGCCCCGCTGCAGTGCCACGGCCAGCCGCCGTTCGTCCTCCACCACCAGTACGCGCATGCCGAACAGGGTCTCAGGCCCGGCCGCGCGCTTGCTGAAGGGGTCTTCAGGCGGCTTCAGGTGAGCTTCAGGGTGCGCTCCGCACGCTCTGCACGAACCGGGCGCGGTGCCCGGGTGTCCTGAGGAGTCACAGGTATGTCTGAGTCCGTCCCGCCGTCGCAGCAGCCCGAACGCGGCCCCGAGCCGACGCCCGAGCCGGCGCCCGTACCCGCGCCGGTGCCCGCCCCCGAGCATGCTCCCGGAACCGGCTTCCCGGGCCGGAAGGGGCCGGCCCGCCTGGTGCCCCGGCGCAGGGGCGCCCGCTGGGCGGCGCTCGGGGCGGCCGCGGTGCTCGTCGCCGGCGTCGCGGTCGCGGCGGTGGGCGTGGCCGACCGGCACTCCGACTGGCGTCCCGTCGGCGCGCGCGAGTTCCGGGTCTCCTACGAGGGCGGCGACCGGCGCGGCGGCCCGGGCGCGGGCGAGCGCCGCGCGGTCGAGCGGGGCGAGCGGACGCAGCCGGGGGTACCGGCGCCGCGCGACGGGTCCGGCGACGGCGGCCCGCGACCGGAGCGGCCGAAGGGGGCACCGGCGCCGCTGCCGTCGCTGGGGATCGCGGATGCGGCCGGGAAGGCGGCGGGAGCGGTGGACGGAGGCAAGGTGGAGAGCCTGCGGGTGGTCGGCCAGGAGGGCGGCGGCAGCGCATGGGCGGCGGTGGTCCTCGGTCCCGACGGCGTCCGGCACGCCGTCACCGTGTCCGGTACGGACGGCACGGTCACCGGCAACACCGTGATCTCCGGACGGTAGCGCCGGGCGGCGGCTCAGGCGGTTCACCCCCGGTTCCGGACGCACGGAGCCAGCGGGCCCCGGAGTCGCACGGCCCGGGGTCCGGACGGGACCGGTCTGGTGCGGGGCGGTGCGGTGAGCGAGGGGAAGGGCACGGCCACGTCGTTAGCCGAGCCTGGCGGCGCACACCGTCTGCGCCGGGTGACGCCCCTGATCGTGGGCACCGCGAGGACGCGTGGGACGCGGCAAGCTCAGGATCTATCTCGGCGCGGCGCCCAACGCGAGCGGCGTCCCGGTGCTCACGCGCGTGCTCGACGCCCGCTGACGCGGCGCCCGCTCGGACGGCACTCGCGGATATCGGCGCCCGGCGGCGCGCCTGCGCGTGGGACCGCCCCGGGGCGCGCCGTGCCGCCGCGCCGCCCCCCGGCACGGTCACGCCCGGGGGCTCCGTTCGGCGGATCCGGGGCGGGTTCGGGGTCCGGGGCGCCCGCAGTGGATACGGATGGGGGAGTCGCTTCGTGTCCGGCCAACCCAGGGAGACTCCGATGAGCTGCATCAACCGACGTGACCTCGCGCTGCTGGCGCTGCGGGCCGGGACCGGGGCCGTCCTGGTGGCGCACGGTACCCAGAAGCTGTTCGGGTGGTTCGGCGGCGGCGGCCTGGAGAAGACCGCGGCCGCGATGGAGCACATGGGCTTCACCCCCGGGCGGCACAGCGCCGTCGCCGCGGGTCTCGGGGAGGCCGGCGGCGGGGCGCTGCTGGTGCTCGGCCTGGCCACCCCGGCCGCCGGCGCCGCGGCGGCGGGAGCCATGGCGGGAGCGGTGGCCGTGCACGCCCCCGCCGGGTTCTTCGCCCAGGGCGGCGGGTTCGAGTACCCCGCCTTCCTCGGGTTCACCGCGGCCGCCATCGGCCTCGCCGGCGCGGGCCGGTACTCCCTCGACCACGCCACCGGCCACGTCTTCGACCGGTCCTGGATGCTCGCGCTGGCCTTCACCGGCAGCGCGCTGGCGGCCGCCGCGGTGGTCACCAAGCGTGCGCAGGCCGCGCCGGCGGACCCCGGGCCCGAGGCCTGACCGCGCCGGGCGCACGAGGCGGGGCGGGCAGCGCGGCGGACCCGCCCGATCAGGCCGCGGTCCCGGCCTCCCGCTTCAGCCGCCGGGCCAGGCGGTCGGGATCGGAGTAGAGGTCGGACCCGGTCGGGATCAGCACCCCGTTGATCTCCATGGCCGGGGTGCCCCGCACGGGGGAGGCTTCGAGCGCGGCGGCGGAGGCCTCGACGAACCGCCGGTGCGCCGTGTCCCGTACCGCCGTTTCGAAGGCCGGACCGCGCAGGCCGTCGACCATCCCGGCCAGGGTGAGCAGTCCCTCCTGCGTGATGCCGCCGGGCCCGCGCACCTTGTCGTGGTAGCGGTAGAGCCGGTGGTGGTACGCGTCGAACCTGCCCTGGTCCAGGGCGGCACGCAGCGCGTTCACGGCGAGCTTCGACCCGGGTCCGAGGAAGGAACCCAGAGTGATCCGGAGCTGCAGCCCGCCGTTGCGGACCGCGCGCTTGAGGTAGGGCCCGGAGCCCTCCGTCTCGAACTCCGCACAGGCCGGGCAGCTCGGGTCCTCGTACAGCCGCACGACGAGGGAGGCGCCCGGGTCGCCCAGCACGATGGTGGTGCCGTCGGCGGCCAGTGACTCCGGAGCCGATGGCGGCCGCCCGCCGCCCGGCGCCACGGCGAGCGGGCCTTCGTCGGCCCGCGGTTCGCCGCACGCGCTGACGGCCGACGCGACGGTGATGGCCGCGGCGGCGGCCAGGAAGCCGCGTCTGGTTCCGACCTGCATGGATGTACCCTCCCCTGGATCAACAGGGGCAGAGGCTACGCGGTCGGCGGGCGCCGCGCGCACCCGTTTTCCACCGCCTCCCCGCGCCTCGCCCCGGCCGGGTCCGGCGCGCGGGCTCGGGATCCGGCGCGGGACGGCGGACCCGGTGGCAGCGGAGCCCGACGCGGGAGACCGAGCCCGTGAAGCGCCCGAGCCCGGACGCGGACCCGCGGGCAACGACGCGGGCCGCACCGGCGTTGCCCGCACCTACCGGGAACGGGGCCGGGCAGGGCCCGCCCCGCTCCCGTCACCGCGCCGCGGCCGTCACGGGGCGATCGGCAGCTGACGCTTGTGCTCGGTGAGGCGGTAGCGGCGGACGATCGTGTCGAAGGCCTGCTCGGCGATCGGCTTGCCCTCCAGGAAGTCGTCGATGTCGTCGTACGTGACGCCGAGGGCGTCCTCGTCGGCCTTGCCCGGGGCGAGGGTCTCCAGGTCCGCCGTGGGGACCTTCCACACCAGCTCCGCGGGTGCGCCCAGCGCGTCGGCGACGGCGCGCACCCGGCGCTTGGTCAGTCCGGTGAGCGGGACCAGGTCGGCCGCGCCGTCGCCGAACTTCGTGAAGAAGCCGGAGACGGCCTCGGCGGCGTGATCGGTGCCGACGACCAGGCCGTCGTGCGCGCCGGCCACCGCGTACTGGGCGATCATCCGCTGGCGGGCCTTGATGTTGCCCTGGACGAAGTCCTGGTGCCCGGCGTCCCGGAAGGCGGTGCCGCCGGCCAGGGAGGCCTCCAGGGCGGCGTCGCTCGCGGGCTTGACGTCCACCGTCAGCACCCGGTCGGCCCCGATGAACCCGAGGGCGAGCTGGGCGTCCTTCTCGTCGGCCTGGACCCCATAGGGCAGCCGCATGGCGTAGAACGTCGCGTCGTGGCCGGCCGCGCGGGCCCGCTCCACGGCGAGCTGGCAGAGCCGTCCGGCGGTGGTGGAGTCCACACCGCCGCTGATTCCGAGCACCAGGGAGCGCAGACCGGTGGAGGTCAGCCGCTCGGCCAGGAAGGCCGTCCGGCGCTCGATCTCCTGCTCGGCGTCGAAGGTCTGCGAGACCTGGAGTTCCCGGGCGATCTCCTGCTGAAGGGCGGTGGATGCCGGCCGGCTCACGGCTGCTCCTCGTGGTCGTTCGTCGATGGTGCGGGGTGCGCTGTCCCGCCGACCCTAGTCGAAGCCGCCGGACCGGGGTCCGGCGACCGCCGCCCCGGCTCCGGCGGCTGCCGGTCGTCCGCCGGGACACCGGTGCCGGACGACCGCCTGCGCCGCCGTCCGTCGGGCCCGCGGCGCGGCCGTCCTCAGGCGCCGGCCGCTATCAGCGAGGCGGCGAGCCGCATCCGTTCGTCGAGCTGCTTCTTCGCCCGGTCGAGCGTCTCGGCGTTCCGCTCGATGAGCTGCTTCTGGTAGGCGGTCTCGACCGCGTACCAGGTGCCGACCAGGTTGGTCCGCTCCTTGCAGTCCACGTCCTGCTTGGCGGTGGCGATCGCCTGCGGTCCGCTCAGGTCGGCGTCGCCGATGCCGCGCGGCGGGTCCATCGGGTTGTCGGCCGTGTATCCGTGCTCGGCCATGCACGCGCTCCACGCCGCGATCACCTTGACGACCCGGCTGTCCTTGCGGGAGCGGGTGAACCCGTCGAAGCCGAAGGAGTGCGGGACCATGCCGTCCACGGTGTCCGCGGTCGGTGCGTACAGCTTCAGGGTGCTCTCGCGCAGGCAGCCGCCCGCCGGGACCTTCTGCCCGCCGACGACCGTGGTCGCCGCGTCGGAGTTCTCCGCCTCCTCCTGGTTCATCGGAACGGGCTTGGACGGGTCCACCTCCAGTCCGTGCAGGACCAGTTGCTCGTTGGGGCCGAGGGACTGCCGCGGCGGCTTCGAGGCGCCGGCCATCCGGGGGTTCTCGTACCCGAGCCGGGCCGCCTCGGCAGCGTCGGAGAGTCCGTAGCGCCGGTTGTCGCCGGGCTTGTCCGCCGAGGGGGCCTTCCGCCGGAGCTGGTAGCGGAAGCCGTAGCGCCGCATGCACTGGTCGACGAGTACGTCCTGTGCCTCGTCGAGGATGCCGAGCTGACGCGCGTCCGGTACGTACGGGGCCAACGGGAAGGCCAGGGAGCGGGTTTCGAGCAATGCGGGGACCGCCCCGATCGCGGGTTCCGGTCCGGGGCCGTCGGTGCCCGACGGGGAACACCCGGTCAGCAGGAGCGTCAGCGCGACCGCGAAGGCGGTCGGTACGAGCGGCGCGGGGCGCGGCGGGAACATGGGGCTCCGATACGGGGACGGCCGGAACGCGGGCGCGGCCGCTCCGACCGGCGCTTGAGGGCGGAGCGGCCGACGCGCGTGCGCGGACCGGGCGGGAGGTCTGCGGGTTCTGTGAGGAATTACCGAAAGTGCCCGAACGGGCCCAGTGCCGCCCTTAGTTGAAATAGGCGGACGATATCGAGTTGGTGAAGGTCGCACTCGTGTTGCCGCGGGCGCCGGCGGCGATCGTGGCGCCGTAGCCGCTGCCCTTCCAGTCGGTGTGGATGCTCCACGAGTAGACGTCCCGGTTCGAATAGGACTCGGTCCAGTCGTTCGTCAGCTGGTACGCGCAGCTCTGTGAACCCTTGAAGAAGTCGTCCGCGAAGTTGCTGTCCGAGACGTTGAGGTCCAGGACCGAGTTCTGCTGGTTCGCGTAGCAGAACAGGCCGAACTCCCCACTGGTGAGCCAGCCGTCCTTGTCGGCGGCCGAGGCGGAGCCGGCCCCGGCGCCGAGGGTGGCGAGGAGCAGGCCGCCGGCCGCGGCGGTGCGCAGGGAGCTGCGGAGCTTCATCAGTCGTGCCTTTCGGTCGAACTGTCACGATGTCGGTGGGCGGGACGCCCGGCCGCAGCGGGCCGGGACATGACCGCGAAGAAGTGGATCACGCCGGCACCGGCCCCGCAACTGTCGCTGGGCCCAGGGGCATTGATTCCGGCCGTCAGGAACGCGGGGGGCCGTCCGTACCGGGATGGCGGCCCCAGGCGGTGATCATGCCGGGTGACAGGTCGGCGCAGTCGGACGAGTCGAGGTACCGGACGGCCGCGTCGATCGCGGCGTCGTCCACCAGCCCGGTCGCGGTCATCGCCCCCCTCGCGCGGTCCCAGGTTCCGGCCCAGAACCGGCTGATGGGGCTGCCGGGGGTCAGGGGCGGGACGTGGATCTCGGCGGCCACGCCGTCCAGCCCGGCGGTGCGCAGCAGCTGCGGGTACCGGGGTGTCCACGAGACGTCGGTGCCGATGGTCTCCCGCAGTCCCTGCCACATGGCTCCCATGGCCCGGGTGTACGGGGTCGCGGGCGCGGTCGCGCCGGTCAGGTCGACGGCGTCGCTCAGGACGAGCACCCCGCCGGGGAGGAGCAGCTCGCGGAAGCAGCTGATCAGGTGCTGCCGCGCGGGCAGGTGCATCAGGACGAAACGGGCGTGGACCAGGTGGAACCGGCCGGGATCGAACGCCGGGTCGGTGATGTCCGCCTCCAGGGTGTCGAGTCCCGGCTGGGGGCGGGCGGCGAGGAAGCGGACGTCGCGGTCGACGGCCAGCACGCTCGCGACGCCGGCCTCCCGCAGCAGCCGCCGTGCGACGCTGCCGGTGCCCGCTCCCAGTTCGAGGCAGCGCCGGCCGGGTCCGGCTCCGAGGCTCCGCAGCCGGGCGAGGGTGACGTCGTCGTACGCGAGCGCGCCGAGGTCGATGCGCTCGTCCTCCCCGGCCCGGTCGGGCGGGAACACCGCCGTGCCGTACTGGCCGGGGGCGGAGGCCTCCGGGCGGGCTCCCCCGCCGGACGGGACGTGTGCGCTCATGGACGGTCACCGCTTCCCAGGGCCGGGCGGACCCGGAGGGCGGTGGTGCGCAGGGTGTGCGTACGCGGTCGTGGGAGCAGGGTCACCACCCGTGGTGCCCGCGTTCCCAGTATGGCCGCGGGGCGGCCGGGCGACGACCGCTGCCGGTGAGGGCCCGGCGGGCGGCCGGCGCGACCGGCGCATCGCGGCCGCGCAGCCCGCTGCCCGCGGGGTGCGCGGTGCGCGGTCCGCGGTCCGCCGGACGGGTTGCGGCGGACGCCCGCTCCGCGTTTCGGCGGCCGCCCGGAACGCGGGCTGGTGTGGAGTGGGCGGGCTGACCGGCCCCGACCGTCCCGACGGCGGACACAGCGGGCAGCTCCCCGCCTCCCCGGCGCCGTCGCACGGCCCGGGGGCCCGGGGAGCGGCGCTGCGGGCCGTGTACCCCATACCGACCGGCGGGAGCCGACACGTGCTGGAACGCAAGCTGCGCAAGGACCACACCGAGGTCACCTTCGTCCTCCCCGCCGACTCCCCGCCCGGGCCGGTGAGCGTGGTGGGAGACTTCAACGGCTGGCAGCCCGGCGCGCACACGCTGGTGCCCCGCAAGGACGGCAAGCGCGCCGTCACGGTGGCCCTGCCCAGCAAGTCCGCCCACGCCTTCCGGTACCTGGCCGCGGGCGACTACTGGTTCAACGACGAGAGCGCCGGGGACCGGGAGGGTTCCAACAGCCGCCTCCACACCTGAGCCGCCGACGCCGGCCGGCCCTCCGGCCGCCGGGAGCGTGACGAAGCGGGCGTGGGGCCCGGGCACCCCCCCAGCGCCCCCCCCCCACCCACACCCCCCCCCCCCGAAAACAAAAAAAAAAAAAAAAAAAAACAAAACAA
>NZ_JBHXSY010000013.1:125231-148396 GCF_042715295.1 Streptomyces sp. NPDC058701
GCCCCCCCCGGGCGCGGGGCCGCTCTCCGCCGGGGGGGGGCCCCCCCCCGCCGCCCCCCCCCCCCCCCCCGCTTCGGCGGCCGGACACCGGTCTCTCGCGCGGGTCAGCCGGCCGGTTCCGGGTCGAGGGGGAACAGGCCCGCGGTGCCCGTCATCTCCAGGAGACTGCGGAGCTGCTGGTTGGGGGACTCCAGGCGGATGACGGAGCCCGCCTCCACCGCGGTGCGCCGGGCGGAGAGCAGGGCGTTGAGCGCCGACGAGTCGCAGAACTCCAGGCGGGAGCAGTCGACCACGACGCCCCTCGCCTCGGAGGCGTGGACCAGGGCGGCGGAGAGGGCGGCGCCCAGGGCGGCGATCGAGTCGAGGTCCATTTCGCCGACGGGCCGCACCACCACGGCATGGTCCAGGACATCCACGGTGATGTCCTCCCCTGCGGCCTGCGGGGCAGGGCGTTCGGTCATGCGGGATCACTCCTTGGTCGACGGGCGTGCTCCGTGGCAGCCCGCTGTTGCGGTCGTTGCTCCAGGGCGCGGCGGGCGCCGCTGGTCCTGGCGGTCCCGGCGTCCCGGGAAGGCAGGGCGGTGCGGTGGATCGAGGCCATCGAAACGATCGAAAAACGATCGATCGGTTTCGATTACCTCATCGTGGAACACTCGGAAATCTACCTCAGCCAGGGCAGACATTGCACGCTGGTCCGATGATGGTCGACGCCGCGCAACTGCTGCCCGCGCGGGGGCGCCAGCGGTCGCCCGCCGCACGCGGCCCACCATGCCGCATGCCGCATGCCGCATGCCGCATGCCGACCGCCGCCCGCGCCGCCGGTTCCGACTGCGGGCGGGCGGGGCGCGTCCGGGTACGGCGGGGGCGCGTACGGGAGCCGGCGCGCCCTCCTCCCGGGTTCATCCCGGGACGGGTCTGCACGATCGGACGCGTTCTCCGATTGGCTGGTGTCACGCCACCTGGTGTCACGCCACCCGGGGTCCCGACACCTGGTCTGGTGTGGCGCCACTGGAAGGGGTACGCCGACATGCATCCTGCCGAGAGCGGCGCCGTCGCCGCCCGCACGCCGATAGCCGCCGCCCTGCTCCGCGCCCGCCCCGCACCCCCCGCCCCCGGAGGCGGGACGAGCCGGAGCGGGGGAGCGCATGAGCGAGGGTGAGTCCGACCCGTCGGGAGGCGGGTACCGGGCTGTCTCCGGCGAACCCGCGGGCGTCCGGCCCGTGGCCTTCACCGCCTTCCGCTCCCAGCACCACCGCGCCTACCTGCGCTACGCCCACCTGCACCTCGGCACCGCGCAGGACGCCGAGGACGCCGTCGACGACGTCTTCACCTTCCTGCTGGAGGCGTGGCCGCACGCGCTGCGCGAAGCGAGCCTCCACGCCTTCGCCTGGGCCGCGCTGCGCGAGCACGTCGAGCGGCGGCTGACGGCCCTGGGACGCGGGGTCGCGCTGGCGGAGACGGCCTGGTCCGCCGCGCTGCGCCGTACCTCCCGGGGCCGGCTGGAGCTGCCGGAGTCCACGCTCGGCCTGTACGCGGCGATCGCGGAGCTGCCCTCCGAGAAGCAGTACGACGTGGTGCTGCTGTCCTTCGTCCTCGGCCACGACTCCGACACGGTCGGCCGGATGATGGGGATCTCCCCCGCGACGGTCCGCTCGCACCTCCGCGGCGCACGCCGAACCCTGGCCCGCGCGCTGGGGACGGACGGGATCCCCGGCGGGGAGACAGACCGGTGAGCGGCATGCCACGTGTCCGCGACATGCCACTGTGCGCACCGGACGCCGTCCTGCAGGGGCGCGGCGTGCCGTCCACCACGGCGTAGCTCGTCGCGCGGGCGGCGGGGGCACGAGGCCGGTGATTCCGCCGATGCGCGCCGCCGGGTTCCGCCGGGACAGTGGCCCGGCCAGCGAATACGGAATACGGCGGTCCCCACCGGTGTGCGGCGCGGCCCTCGGCTCGGGAGCCGACGGCCGTCCGCGTCCGGGGCGGCTCCGCCACGACCGAGAGGACGACTCCGTCGTGCAGCAGCAGAACAGCGAGAGCCCCCACCGCGCCCACGGGACCGACGCCTCCGCAGGGCCGGGCACCGGAGCCGCCCGGGCCGCGGGCCGCCCCGCCCGCCGGACGGCCCGGTTCCGGTCGCTCGTGGCCGGGGCGGCCGTGCTCCTGGCCGTCGGCGGGTTCACCACCGCCACGACTCCGGACGCCCGGGCCGCGGCCAATCCGTACGAGCGGGGTCCCGCGCCCACCGTGTCGAGCATCGAGGCCGCCCGCGGCTCGTACGCGGTGTCGCAGACCACCGTTTCCTCCCTGAGCGTCACGGGCTTCGGCGGAGGCACGGTCTACTACCCGACGTCCACCGGCGACGGCACCTTCGGGGCCGTGGTGATCTCACCCGGCTACACCGCGAGCCAGTCGTCCATCGCCTGGCTCGGACCGCGGCTCGCCTCCCAGGGCTTCGTCGTCCTCACCATCGACACCCTGACCACCCTCGACCAGCCCGACAGCAGGGGCCGCCAACTGCTGGCCGCGCTCGACTACCTGACCGGGCGCAGCGCCGTCCGTACGCGGATCGACAGCAGCCGGCTCGGCGTGATGGGTCACTCCATGGGCGGCGGCGGCACCCTGGAGGCCGCCAAGAGCCGGCCGTCGCTCCAGGCGGCGATTCCCCTCACCGGCTGGAACCTGGACAAGTCCTGGCCAGAGATCCAGACGCCGACGCTGGTCATCGGGGCCGACGGCGACTCGATCGCACCGGTCGGCACCCACTCGGAGCCGTTCTACGAAAGCCTGCCGGGCTCGCTCGACAAGGCCTACCTGGAGCTGAACGGCGCGACGCACTTCACGCCGAACAGCTCGAACACGACCATCGCGAAGTACAGCATCGCGTGGCTGAAGCGGTTCATCGACAACGACGTCCGCTACGAGCAGTTCCTCTGCCCGCTGCCGCGGCCGGGCCTGACCATCGAGGAGTACCGGGGCAACTGCCCGCACGCCTCCTGAACCAGGCTGCGCCCGGCGGCGGTTGGGGGCGCCGCCGGGCAGCAGTCAGAACCCGGGGTACGGCGTGGTGCGGGCCGCGTGGGACGGCGCGGTGTGGGCCCGCACAGACCCGGGGCGCCGTGCCGGGGAGCGTGCCCAGCCGGTGAATCCGGGCGCTCCGCCGCCGTCGACGCGGCCGTACCGTGACGGCCGTGACCGGGAAGACGACCCTGAACCCCGCGCTCCGGATATACGGCCGGAGCACCGAACTGGACGCCGTGGCAGCGCTGTCCGACCGGCTCCGGGCCGGGCACGGCGGAGCGTTGCTGCTCGCGGCGGAGCCCGGGTTGGGCCGCAGCGCCCTGCTGGCCCGCGCCGCCCGGGACTTCGCGGCCGGACCCGGCCCGGACCTGGGGGCGACCGCCGCGACCGCCGACGGCCGCCTTCCGTACGGCGGGCCGCCCGCGCTGCTCCGCGCGACGGCCGGCCGGGTCGACGCGGTTCCGGCGCGCCTGGCGGACCCCTCGGACCTGTGGGGCGGTGCCGCCGCCGACGGGCCGCTGCTGTTCTGCGCCGACGACGTGCACCGGTGGGACGCCGCCTCGCGCGCCGCCCTCGGCGCGGCCGTCCGGCGGGCCGGCGCCGCGCGCGGGGCCGGGTTCCTGCTGTCGGCGGCGGAACACCGCGCGGACGACCCCGACTTCCGGGGCGTGCCGGTGGTCCGCCTCGGGCCGCTGGAGGACGGTGCCGCGACGGCTCTGGTGGACGCGCTGACCGGCGCCGACGCCGACCCGTCCGTACGGGACGAGCTGCTGTACGAGGCCGAGGGGAACCCGGCGCTCCTCACGGCGCTCGTCGCCCGCCTGACCCCGGACCAGCTGCGCGGCCACCGTCCGCTGCCCCGGCCGCTCGCGGACGGCGCCGTCCTGCTGGGCACCGTCGGCGACCGGCTCGCCGCGCTGCCCGACGGCACGCGCCTGCTGTTGCTGCTGGCCGGCGCCGCGCAGGCGGCCGAGCCCGACGCCGTCGGCGCGGACGCCGGACAGGTCCTGCGCGCCGCCCGGGCGGCCGGCCTGGAACCCGCGGCGCTGGACGCGGCCGAGACCTCGGGCGTGGCCCACAGCGACGGCGACCGCATCACGTTCGGCAGTCCGCTGCTGCGCCGGGCCGCGTACGACGCCGAGCCGTCCTCGCGGCGCCGGGCGGCCCACGCCCTGCTGGCCTCGGCCGTCGACGGCGACCGGTACCGGCTGCTGCACCTGCTCCACCGCGCGGCGGCCGCCGACGGCCCCGACCCCCGGCTCGCCGACGCGCTCGTGGCCGCGGCCGCGCCGGGCACCCCCACGTCCGGCACGGAACGCTCGGCGGCGCTCGCCCGGGCCGCCGCGCTCACCGCCCCCGGCAACGCCCGTACGACGCGCCTCACCGAAGCCGCCGAGTACGCCCGGCTGGCGGGGCGCCCCCGCAGGGCGCGCGCGCTGCTGGCCGGCACCCGCGACGACACCGCCCACGACGCCGTGCGCGGCCGGGCGGAACTCCTCCGGGGCACCCTCGCGCTCCGGGACGGGCCCGTCGGCGACGCGTACGAGGCGCTGCTGATGGCCGCGGCCCGGCTCGGCCCGTACGACCGCGAGCGGGCCCTGACGGCGAGGGCCGAGGCGATGGCGGCGGCGTGGGCGGCGGGCGACGCCGCCGCCTGCCTTACGGCACTCGACGACTACCCGGGCACGGACCCCCGAGGCCCCGCGGGTCCTCCCGGCCCGAGGCCCGATCGGAGGCCCGATCGGAGGCCCCCACCGATGCCCGACCCGATGTCCGACCCGATGTCCGACTACCGGGTGGGGCTCCGCACCGCCCTCGGCGGTGACCTGCTCGCGGCCCGTCCGCCGCTGCGCCGCGTGCTGGAGCGGGCGCGCGGTGACGACGATCCGGCGCGCCTGCTGCGGGCCGGTGTCGCCGCGCTCGTCCTCGGCGACATCGGGGCCGCCTGCCACGCCAACGCCCGGGCCCTGGCCGTCGTCCGTTCGCGCGGGCTCGCCGCCCTCACCCCCCAGGTCCTGGAGCACCTGGCCTACGCCGAGCTGCGGGCCGGCCGGCACGCCCGGGCCCGGGCCCACGCGCAGGAGGGCCTGCGCGCCGCCCACCGGGCGGGCCAGCGCAACGTCGCCGCGCACCAGCACGCGATCCTCGCCATGGTCGCCTCGGTCGAGGAGGACGCGGCAGCCGTCGCGGTCCACGCCGGCGCCGCCCTGGCGGTCGCCCGCCCGCACGGGCTCGCCCAGGCCGCGACCCTGGCCGCGTGGGCGTCGGCCCGCGCCGACCTGTGCCGCGGCCGGGCGGGCGAGGCCGCCGCCCGGCTCGGCCCACTGACCCGGCCGGGGCCCCACCGCGGGCACTTCGCCGTCCGCATGCTCGCGGTGCCGTGCTTCGTCGAAGCGGCCGTACTGTCCGGCGAACGGGCCCACGCGCGCGCGGGGGTCGACGCGTTCGCCGTCTGGGCGGCCCTGGGCGGCGACCCGCTGGCGCCGGCGCAGCTGGCCCGCTGCCGTGCGCTGCTCGCCGCGCCGGAGGACGCCGACGCCCTGTACGCCCTCGCGCTGCTCCGCCACGAGGGGGCGGACGGCGACTTCGAACGGGCCCGCACCCAGTTGCTGTACGGGAAGTGGCTGCGCCGCCGGCGCCGGCCGGGCGAGGCCAGGAGTCGGCTGCGCGACGCCCGTATCGCCTTCGAGCGCTGCGGCGCCCCCGCCTGGGCCGAACAGGCCCGGGCGGAACTGCGGGCCGCGGGCGAGGCGCCCGCTCCCGCGCCGGCGGGCGCTTCTGCCTCGCCCGTGGCCCGCCTGACGCCGCAACAACTGCGGATCGCCCGCTGTGTCGCGGAGGGCGCCACCAACCGCGAGGTGGCGGCCCGGCTCTCCGTCAGCCCCCGCACCGTCGACCACCACCTGCGCAACGTGTTCGCGCTCCTGGGCGTGCGCTCGCGGACCGAACTGGCCCGGCTGGTCGACCGCGCCGAGAAGGATGGTGCACACCCCTAGGGACCGACCGGGCGGTATGCCATTCTTCGGGAGCCACACAGCCCCGGCGCGGAGGGCGGGCCGTCCTGCGCGCCGGAGCGAGCCGACTCCGGTGGAGGACCGCGATGCCGCACGCCGCACGATCCGGGATCCGGGCCCTGCCCGGCCCGCCGCCCGCCACGCCGCCCGCCCGCTCCCTCGCCACCGCGGAGGCGCTGACCGTCCTGCACCGGGCGGCCCGGAGGCTCATGGACGACCTGCCGGACCTCACCGACCGGCTGGTCGCCGCCCTGGGGCACCAGGAACCGGGGTACCGGGCGGCCATCGAGGCCGACGCCGCCGGGGTCTGGCAGGAGGTCCACCAGTCCCTGCGGCACAACGTCGGCTCCCTGATCCACCCCCGGGAGTCCCGCGAAGCCGCCCGCCGCTGCTCCTGGAGGATCGGGGCCGTGCGCGCCGAACAGGGCATGCCCCTGGACGCGTTGCTGCACGCCTTCCGGCTCGGCGGCGGCATGGTCTGGCAGGGCCTGATCGAGGAGTCCGCACGGCACGACCACGACGACGTACGTCTGTTGGTGCACGTCGCGGCCGATGTGTGGAACTTCGTCGACGAGCACTGCGGGCTCGTCGCCGACGGCTACCGGCAGATGGAGCGGCAGCTGACCTGGCGCCGCGAGAACCGGCTGCGGCTGATGACGGCGGCGCTGCTCGACGGCACGACCCGGATCGCCGACCTGCCCGAGGTGGCCGCCGCGGTCGACCTTCCCGAGCAGGGCCGGTACGCCGTCGTCCTGGTCTCCGGCGGTCACCGGGCCGCGTACGCGGGCATCCGGCCGCCCCGCGGGCCCGCGGGTTCCCGCGTGCTGTGGCACAGTGCCGCCGACGCGGACCACGGCATCGTCCTGATCGGCGACAGCAGCCTGGACGAGCTGGCCCGGCACATGGGCGGCCCGCCCGGCACCCGGATCGGCATCAGCTCGGCCGTCGACGGTCTCGCTGCCGTCGGGGACGCCCGCCGGCTCGCCGAGACCGCCCTGCAGGCCTGCCCGGAGAGCGGCGGCACCGTCCTGCTCGACGAGCACCTGCCGGCCGCGCTCCTCGTCTCCGCGCCCGGGCTCGGCGCCGCGCTCGCCGAACGCGTGCTCGGCCCGCTGCTGCGGCTCGACCCCGGCGACCGGGACCTCCTGCTGGACACCCTGGCCGCCTGGCTGGACTGCGACGGATCGGCACGGAGGGCGGGCGCCCGCCTGTACTGCCACCGGAACACGGTGCTGAACCGGCTCCGCCGCTGCGAACAGCTCACGGGCCGGTTCCTCTCGCGCCCCGCGGACGTCGTGGAGATCTCGCTCGCCCTGACGGCCCGCCGCCACCTGCGCATCGTCTGACGCCGCCGAGTCCGGGCGGCGGAGGAGGAGGCCGGGTCAGCCGGACGGTGCGAGCAGGCGGCCCATGGCCGCCAGGACGGACGGCTCGACGCGGTAGTACACCCAGGTCCCGCGGCGCTGGGAGGTGAGGAGGCCCGCGTCCTTGAGCTTCTTCAGGTGGTGGGAGACCGTCGGCTGGGAGACGCCGACGTCGGAGATGTCGCAGACGCAGGCCTCGCCGTCCTCGTGCGAGGCGATGGCGGAGAACAGCCGCAGCCGCACCGGGTCGCCGAGGGCCTTGAACATCCCGGCCGTGCGCTGGGCCTCCTCCGCGGTCAGCGGGCGCTCGCTGAGCGGCGGGCAGCACGGGCCCGCGATGTCGGGCTCCGGCGTCGGCAGGACCTTCGTACTCGGCATCCTCCTATGTTGACATGCGTCGAACCAATGAGGTGGGTGGTATCGCGCCAGTTTCGGCGCGGTGGCGGCCGCGGGGACCGGGAGAGGTCCTCCGGCCCTCCCTGCCGTCCGGACCGCGCGGAAAACGGGTTGACGGCCGCCGGTGCCGGACGGTCGGATGGCGCCCCATGACCACTGCGAGCGCGGCGAGCACTGCGACCGATCCCGGCCCGCCTCCCGTCGACGAGGACCTCGTACGGCGCCTGATCGCCGGGCGGTTCCCCCGGTGGGCGGGGCTGCCGGTGAAGCGGTTCCCGTCCGGCGGCACGGTCAACGGCATGTACCGGCTGGGCGACGACATGGTCGTACGGCTGCCGCTGGCGCGGGGCGGCGCGGGGGACGTGGCCATGGAGCGGGAGTGGCTGCCCCGCCTCGCGTCCCGGCTGCCCGTGGCCGTACCGGAGGTCCTCGGGGCGGGGGAACCCGCCGGGGGATACCCGTGGCCGTGGTCGGTGTACCGGTGGCTGCCGGGGGAGAACCCCGAGGCCGGGGCGCTGGACGCACCCGAGGGGCTGGCCCGCGACCTGGCCGCGTTCGTGAGGGCGATGCGGGGGGTCACCCTGCCGGGGGCCCCGGCCGCCCACCGCGGCGGGCCGGTCGCCTCGCTGGACACCGAAACCCGGGCCGCGATCGAGGACTTGCGCGGGATCCCCGAGGAGGGAGTCGACTGCGACGCGGCGGCCGCCGTCTGGGAGGACGCGCTGCGCGCTCCGGCCTGGGAGGGACCGCCGGTGTGGCTGCACGCCGACCTGATGCCGGGCAACCTGCTGGTGGAGGGGGGCAGGCTGACCGCGGTGATCGACTTCGGGTGCGCGGGGGCGGGCGACCCGGCCTGCGACCTGTTCCCCGCGTGGAACCTGCTGCCGGCCGGCGCGCGGGAGGTCTTCCGCGCCGCACTGGACGTGGACGACGCGGCCTGGCGGCGCGGTCGCGGACGCACCCTCTCCCAGGCGCTGATCGCGCTGCCGCACTACCGGCTGACGAACCCGTCGATGGCCCGCAACGCCCGCCACGTCATCCACGAGACGCTCACGGAAGGCTCCTGACGCCGCCCGGACGCCGGGCCGGCCGGCGAGACCCGAAAGAGCCGCCCTAGCGCGGCTCGTGGGGTGCCGCCAGGCAGGCGGCGGTCGCGGCGCCGCCCGGTACGCCGGCCGCGGCCAGTCCGTTCCTGCAGCCCTGGAGGTCGCTGACCACACCCTGGTAGCACGCCGTGCGCACCGAGGCGGTGACGGTGACCCCCGCCTGTTCGACCATGTCCGTACAGGCCGGGATGTCCGCGAGGGCCGAGGGGGCGGCGAGGGCGGCTCCGCCGAGCGTGAGTGCCAGGCCGGCGAGGACGCCGACGGCGCGGGTCGACGTGCGCATGGGACGCACCTGCTCTCCTGATCGGAGGCGGGGCCCGGAGGGCGCTCCGGGCCCGCGTGGAGCGGCGCCGGGGCGGCGCCGAGGGAGACTGCTACGTGACGGACACCCGGCAGGCGGTCACCGCGGTCCCGTTGGTCACACCGCCCGCGGTGAGGCCGGACACGCACTTCTCGTGGTCGCCGGTCAGCCCGGCGTAACACGCCATCCGGATCGAGTCCGGGGCTTCACCGCCCTGTAGTTCCCGCTCGACCTGGTTGATGCAGGCCGTGACGTCCGCGTGGGCGGCGGGGGCCGCGAGGGCGGCTCCGCCTAGTGCGAGGGTCAGGCCGGTGAGGACGCCTGCGATACGGGTCGACGTGCGCATGGGACGCACCTGCTTCCGGGTCGTCGCGCGGCCCGGGACCGATGTGCCGGATCCGCGCGGGAACGGCGCCGAGCGCGCGACGGCCGGTGCGCGGCCGCCCGGTCCGTCCCCGTACCGGACCTGCTCGGCAGGCTGCCCCTCCCCTTCCCTCCCTTCCTCCGACGCTAGAGCAGCCGGGTGCCGGACGCACCCGCTGTGCGGTACCGGCCGACGGTGGACCCGTACGGCGCGAGGCGGAGAAGCTCCAGGTGGCCCGTTTCAAAGATCAAAGGAGGGTCGGGTTAGCATATGAGCGCCGCCTAGCTCGAAAGATAAAACCTGTGACTGTCAATGACGACTCGTTCACCAACTGGAAGAACCGCGAGGAGATCGCGGAGTCGATGATCCCTATCATCGGGAAGCTGCACCGGGAGAGGGACGTCACGGTCCTGCTTCACAGCCGCTCCCTGGTGAACAAGTCGGTCGTCAGCATCCTCAAGACCCACCGGTTCGCCCGGCAGATCGCCGGCGAGGAGCTCTCGGTCACCGAGACGCTGCCGTTCCTCCAGGCCCTCGCCACCCTCGACCTCGGCCCGTCCCAGATCGACATCGGCATGCTCGCCGCGACCTACCGGACCGACGACCGTGACCTCTCGGTGGCGGAGTTCACCGCCGAGGCCGTCATCGGCGCCACGGGCGCCGACAAGATCGAGCGCCGCGAGTCGCGCGATGTCGTCCTCTACGGATTCGGCCGCATCGGCCGTCTCGTCGCCCGCCTGCTCATCGAGAAGGCCGGCTCCGGCAACGGCCTGCGCCTGCGCGCCATCGTCGTCCGCCAGGGCGGCGACCAGGACATCGTCAAGCGCGCCTCGCTGCTGCGCCGCGACTCCATCCACGGGCAGTTCCAGGGCACGATCACCGTCGACGAGGCGAACAGCACGATCATCGCCAACGGCAACGAGATCAAGGTGATCTACGCCAACGACCCGTCCGAGGTCGACTACACGGCGCACGGCGTCAAGAACGCCATCCTCATCGACAACACGGGCAAGTGGCGCGACCGCGAGGGCCTGTCGAAGCACCTGCGCCCCGGCATCGACAAGGTCGTCCTGACCGCTCCGGGCAAGGGCGACGTGCCCAACATCGTCCACGGCGTCAACCACGACACCATCAAGCCGGACGAGCAGATCCTGTCCTGCGCCTCCTGCACCACCAACGCGATCGTCCCGCCGCTGAAGGCGATGGCGGACGAGTACGGCGTCCTGCGCGGCCACGTGGAGACCGTCCACTCGTTCACCAACGACCAGAACCTGCTGGACAATTACCACAGCTCCGACCGGCGCGGCCGCTCGGCGCCGCTCAACATGGTGATCACCGAGACCGGCGCCGCCTCCGCGGTCGCCAAGGCGCTCCCCGACCTCAAGGCGAGGATCACCGGCAGCTCGATCCGCGTCCCGGTCCCGAACGTCTCCATCGCGATCCTCAACCTGCGGCTCGCCCGCGAGGCCACGCGCGAGGAGGTCCTCGACTACCTGCGCAATGTCTCCCTGGCCTCGCCGCTCAAGCGCCAGATCGACTTCATCAGCGCTCCCGACGCGGTCTCCAGCGACTTCATCGGCTCGCGCCACTCGTCGATCATCGACGCGGGCGCCCTCAAGGTCGAGGGTGACGACGCGATCCTCTACCTCTGGTACGACAACGAGTTCGGCTACTCCTGCCAGGTCATCCGCGTGGTCCAGCACGTGTCCGGGGTGGAGTACCCGACCTACCCGGTCCCGGCGGTCTGACCGGGGAACTCCCCGGCCGGGCGGCGCCGTCCCGGCAGGCGGGACGGCCGTGAGGCGGTAGTGGGGCGGGGCGGGGGGGCGGGGGGGCGGCACCCCCCCCCCCGCCCCCCCCCCCCCCGCCGCCGCCCTTCCGCGTGGGGTCCGACTGCCGCCGGCCGCGGGTACCGGGACCCGGGGTGCGTTCACACCTCTGAGTGAGACCGGCGGGGTTCGAGGGGGTCGTGGGCCGAGATCTGCCTAGGGTGACTCCCGGGGCGGCGGGCAGCGGCTCCGATCGGCGCGTTGACTCATGTACGGGAGCCTGTGTGGCGCGGCAGCACACGACGTCACTCCGGCTCCGTCTCCGGTACCGGTTCGACCATCTCGTCTCGGGCGGAACGACCGCGCTCATCGGCTGGCTCGCCCTGGTCTGCCTCGCGGTCGTCGTTCCGGCGAGCGTGCTCCTGGTCTGGTCCGATCGGGCCGCCCCGGCCACTCTCTCCGGCCGGATGACCGCCGTGTGGGTCAGCGTCGGTCAGACGTTGAAGATCGGGGGTGCGGTCGGCTCCCCGCTGTTCGTGCTGGCCTCCGTATCGCTCGCACTCGTGGCGCTGCTCTTCGTGTCGACCCTGGTCAGTCTGATCACCACGGGCATCAACCGGCGCATCATGTCGCTGCGCCTCGGTCACTCCACCGTGCTGGAGACGCGGCACACCGTGGTTCTGGGGTGGTCGGACCAGGTCTTCCCCGTGATCGGGGAGCTGGTCGCCGCCAACGCGAATCAGCGCCGCTCCGCCGTCGCCGTCCTCGCCCCGCAGGACAAGGTGTGGATGGAGGACGAGATCTCCGGTCGCGTCCGCGACAGCGGCAGGACGCGGATCATCTGCCGCAACGGGAGCACCACCGACCCCACCGGGCTGTGCCGGGTGAGCCCGCACACCGCGAAGTCGGTGTTGGTGCTGCCTCCCACCGGGGACAGCGGTGACTCCCACGTGGTGAAGACGCTCCTCGCCCTCGACGCGGCCGTCTCCGGGCCCGGACAGGGCGAACCGGTGGTGGTGGTCGCCGCCGTCCGTGACTCCCGCAACCAGGTGACCGCACGGCTGGCCGCCGGGCCCGCGGGACACGTCCTGTGCGTCGACGACATCGTCGCCCGGCTCCTCGTCCAGACGGCCCGGCAGCCCGGCCTCTCGCTCGTGTACTCGGAGCTGCTGGACTTCGAGGGCGACGAGTTCTACCCCGTCGCCGCCGGAGGCCTGGCGGGACGTACGTTCGGCGAGGTGCTGCTGTCGTTCGCCACGTCCTCGGCGGTCGGCCTGCTGCACGACGACGGGAGCGTGACGCTCAATCCGGACCCGGCGGCCGTGCTCGGCCGTGCCGACCGGATCATCGTGATCTCCCGGGACGACGACACGGCCGTGCGGGCGGACGTGGCCCTTCACGTCGAGGAGCGGGCGATCGTGACGGCCGGGCCGGGGACCGCCCGGGTCGAACGTCTGCTCCTGCTCGGCTGGAACCGCCGCGCCCCGCTCGTCATCGAGCAGCTCGACCAGTACGTGAGCCCGGGAGCCTCGCTCGACGTCGTGGCGCTCGGCGCGTACGCGGCCACGCGCGGCGCCCGAGCCGCCGCTGCCGCGCGGTCCCGCCTCGAAGTCTCCTTCCAGGAAGGTGACATCACCGACCCGCTCACCCTGGCCAAGTTGGACGTGCCCTCGTACGACAGCGTGATCGTGATCGGTGAGACCGAGCCCGGGAGCACGGACGCGCCCGTGGCCGGCCTGGATCCGGCGGCCGATCCGGAGGAGCGGGCGGACGACCGGACGCTGGTCACGCTGTTGCATCTGCGGGCGATCGGGGAGGCCGCGCAGCGGGAACTCGTCCTGACCACCGAGATGTCCTCCGACGGAAACCGGCTCCTCGCGCCCGCCCGGGACGGCGCCGACTTCATCGTGAGCGGCAGGCTGATCAGCCTCCTGATGACGCAGATCTCGGAGAGCCCGTATCTCGCCGCGGTCTTCGAGGAGTTGTTCAAGGCGGAGGGCCACGAGTTCCACCTCAAGCCGGCCGCGGACTACGTCCGGGCCGGCTCCGAGGTCTCCTTCGCCACCGCCGTCGAGTCGGCGCGGCGGCGCGGGGAATGCGCGGTCGGCTACCGGCTGCGGGCGTCGTGCACCACCGGCCCCGGCCACGGAGTGGTGATCAACCCCGACAAGCGGCAGCGGATCCGGTTCTCCGAGGAGGACTGGCTGATCGTGCTCGCCGAGAGCTGACCACGCCCGCGGGACGGCCGCTACGCCATGTGCACCTCCAGGGCGGTCCGCACCGCGGACTCCAGGGCTCCCTCGATCCACGCCGGCTTGATCGAGGTGTGGCATCCGGCGAAGTGGAGGCTCCCCTCGGCTTTTCCGACGTGCGGGAAGAGCTCGGTGTGCTGGCCCGGCAGCAGTACGGACGCCTCACCGTAGGCGTACGGGTCGCGCATCCAGGACTGGGTGCGGCCGACGCCGGTGTAGAACACCTCGATGCGCTGCCCGAACACCTCCTGGACCCCGGCGAGGGCGCGCGGGTAGCGCTCCTCGTCGTCCAGGGAGTCCCACTTCAGGGCATCGTCCGACCAGCTGTAGGCGGCGAGGATGACGCCCCCGGCGCTGCCCTCGACGGGGTGGGAGGGCTGGAACATGAAGCGGTTGGGGTTGTCGGTGGCCGAGCCGCCGCCGATGACGCCGGCCGCCTCGGGCTGGTCGCGGGTGACCCCACGGCAGGCGGCGTAGTGGGAGCGCTGGGCGGGGGAGACGTGGCCCTTGGGCACGGAGGAGTGGGCGCCCAGCAGGGTTCCGTCCGCCGGGGTCTGCCCGGTCTGGTACCTCCGGTACAGGCCGGGCCGCACGGCTTCCAGCTCGCGCTTCCAGTCGGCCTCGTCGAACTCCCACCAGCGGCGGCTGAATTCGAGCAGCACCTTGGTGGCGGCGTCGTAGTGCAGTTCGGTGATCGCGCGCCGCTTGCCGTACGACAGCGCGGGGCTGATGGGAATGTGGCGCAGGCCGGAGAACGGGACGGTGACGATGGCGGTGTCGGCGGTGAAGGTCTCGCGCCGTACGGGGCTGCCGCCGCGGCCCTCGGAGACGGTCTCGACGGTGGCCCTGCCCTCGCCGTGCGTGATGCGGGTGGCGCGACGGTCCAGCCGTACGAGGTCCTTCACACGGGCGTACAGCGCGTCGGCCAGGGTGGCTGTGCCGTCGGGCAGTTCGTAGAAGGCGGTGTCGGGGCTGATCAGGGAGGCGCCGATGAAGCTGTGCACGAAGGCGAGGTGCAGGCGGGAGGTGAGGTTCTCGACCGTTCCGATCAGGTCGACGGTCCGCTCGTCGAGGCCTGCCTCCTCCATCAGGAAGCGGTACATCGACATGTGGCCGTAGCGCTGGATGATGCGTGCCCATCCCTCGACGAGCGCCCGGTCCTGCTTGCCCTCGATCTCCTTGCGCACGGGGGCGAATGCGGTGCGGACGATCTGGGCGGCGGGGACGGACTCGTACGGCCGCGGCACCCCGAACGAACGGTTGAGGGTCTGCGGGGCGCGCGCGTAGTCGGCGCGGCGGACGCGGATGCCGTTGACGTAGATCCACGTCCGGTGGGCGGGGCGGCCGGCCCCGTCCACGTCGACCAGGTGGAAGCGGCGGCGCTTGAGGCCGAGGCCGTCCATCAGTCCGGTGACCAGGGGGTGGCTGTCGGGGATGCGCATCGCACCGGCCTCGGCGTACTGCTTCGGGTCGGCGAAGGGCTGCGCGGCGTTCTCGTGACCGCCGGTGCGGAAGGTCTTGATCCGGCCGCCCACCCGGTTGGCGTTGGCCTCGATGACGGTGACACGGTGGCCGGCCTCGCGCAGGAGGTGTGCGGCGGTGAGCCCGGCCGGCCCGGCGCCGACGATCAGCACCTTCTTGCCAGGGCGGCGGGAACGGGGGAGGCCGCTCTTCAGGAGGATGTCGGCATAGCGCGGTACGAGTGGCCGGTCCTCGTCGTCCCGGACGAGGATGGCCCGGGCGGTCGCCAGGCAGGCCTCCCAGTCGGTGACCGCGGCGGCCGGGGCGGCCTGCGAGGTCTCGGCGGAGGTGGCGGCGACGGCCAGCCCGCCGGCGCCCGCGACGGCGGCCGCGCCGACGATGACGGTCCGCCGCGAAGGCCGGCGGGAGGGCGTCGGGGCGGGAGCGCCGGAGGGCCGGGGAGCTTCGGGGACGGCCGGGTCGGCATCGGGATTCATGATCATGAAAGCCACTCTCGCCGCTCGCCCGGACCCGAACGGCCGGAACGCTCCCGCGCGGCGAAGTACCACCCGGACGTGCGGCGCGGGCCGTCCCGTGCTGACGAACAGGGGTTCGCACGGGGCGGCCTCCGGCCCGACCGGGCGCCCGGCCGGCCACGCGGGCGAAGGCGAGGCCGTCGAGCGAGCGGGCCGCGGGCGGCTCCTGGAGGACGGCCGGCCGGGGGCGTCGCCCCCCGGCCCGCCGCCGGGTGTCGCGGGGGTGGCGCCGTACGGCTACTGGGGTTTGAAGGAGCGGATCTGGTAGTTCCCCTGGAGGTTGCCGCCGGCGCGGGCCGGGGTGGAGCCGACACGGCCGTTGTGGTTGGTCTGGGTGTAGTACTGCACGCGGCGACTGGTGGCGTTCCAGACGGAGCGGACGTTCTCACCCCGCTGGATGAAGGAGCAGTCGTCGGCCGTGTTCGCCTTGCTGGACTGCGACCACTGACATCGCGTCCCCTCGCCGTTCCACCCGCTGTAGATGCAGAAGTAGCCGGAGGAGCAGCTGAACGCCGTCGCGTCGGCGGGGGCCGCGGACGCGGCGGGCACGGCGCCGAGCGCGGCGGTCAGGGCGAGCGTTGCGACGGCGAACGAGCGCATGCGGATCTTGATCCGGATCATGGTGGGACCTTCTCTTCCTCGCGGGCCGGTACGGAACCGGGAGCGGGCGGCGCACGGTGCCATCCGCCCCCGGCCCGGATGGCGGTCGGTGAAACGTCGCCAGTATGGGGCGAATCGGCCGTCACAATCAGGATGATTTCCGGACAGGCGAGGGCTGTTGGTGCATAACGGCGCATGCGCGGGGCGTGGGCCCGCGCGTGCGCCCCGCCCGCCCCGCTGGTCTCAGTGGGGCAGGGAGGCGAGCCAGGCCGTCAGGATGCGGTTGGTTTCGGCGGGGCGTTCCTGCTGGACCCAGTGGCCGCAGCCTTCGAGGATGTGGGAACCGCGCAGGCCCGGCAGGGTCGTGCCGAACGCCTCGATGGCGTCGGCCAGCCACGTGGTGGAGGGGTCGGAGCCGCCGGCGACGAACAGGGACGGCTGGGTCACCGGGGCGCCGTCGAATCGGGCGAGGTCCTCCCAGTCCCGGTCCATGTTCCGGTAGCGGGCCAGGGCTCCGCGCAGTCCGGTCCGCTCGAACTCCGCGGCGTAGACGTCGAGGTCGCCCTCGCCGAGCCAGGCGGGCCGGGGACCGGCCGGGAACCGGTCGCGGAGCGTTCCGCCGCGGCCGACGAAGTACGGGCCGGGCGCGCCGGGTCCGGGCATGGTGTCCGCGGAGAGGGCGGCGTAGAAACCGACGAGCCAACCGCGGACGTCGGGCTCGATCTCGGCCTCGGCGCGTCCCGGCTCCTGGAAGTAGGAGACGTAGAACTCCTCCTCCCCGCCCATCCCCGCGAAGACCTCGCTGGGCCGCGGCCCGCCGCGCGGAGTGTAGGGAACGCCGAGCAGGCCCACCGCGCGGAAGACGTCCGGCCGGACCAGTGCCGAGTTCGAGGCGATGGCCGAGCCCCAGTCGTGGCCCACGATCACCGCGCTCCGCTCGCCCAGGGCCTCGACCACGGCGACGCCGTCCTCGACCAGTTCCAGCATCCGGTACGCGTCGGTGCCCTCCGGCCTGGAGGAACGGCCGTAGCCGCGGACGTCCACGGCGACCGCGCGGTACCCGGCCGCGGCCAGGGCGGTCAGCTGGTGGCGCCAGGAGTACCAGGACTCCGGGAAGCCGTGCACGAGCAGCACCAGCGGCCCGCTGCCCTGCTCCACCAGGTGGATCCGGCCCGCGGGCGCGGGGACCAGGCGGTGGACGGGGTCCGTGGACTGCTGCGGCATGGTTCCTCCGGTGTTCGGCATGCGCCTCGGGACAAGGCTGATGTCGATCATCCGGGGAACGGCGGGGCGCGTCGCGTTCGCTTGCCGCTTCGGCAAAAACGGCTGCGGGCGGGCGGGCGGGCGGGCCGTGCCGCCCGGTCCGGTCCGGTCGTGTCGGTTCGGTCTGATCCGGCGCCGTGCCTGCCGGGCCGTTCCGCCCCGGCGCGTCAGGCGCTCGTATGGATGTCGCCGCTCGTGGTGGACGTGATGATGCCGCGCCGGCCCAGGTCGCCCGGGGGGATGCCCGGGTGGTGGCCGGGCCGGGGTGTGCCGGGGACCGTCGCCCCGAGCGCCAGCCGCGAGACGATCCGGTAGCGGTCCCCGCGGTACACCGAGTGCACGTACTCCACCGGGCGGCCGGTCGAGTCGGTGGTGAGTCGCTCGATGAGGAGGGCGGGGGAGAGGAGGGGCACGTCCAGCAGGCCCGCCTCCGCCGCGTTGACCACCGTGGGCTCGATCGACTGCTGCGCCTCGTGCACGTAGACGCCGTGGTGGTTGCGCAGGTGCTCGTAGAGGTCGCCGGCCTCCAGCTCGGCGGGGGTCAGCGCCGGTATCAGATCGGCCGGGATGTGCAGGTGCTCGATCGCCATCGGCGCCCCGTCCACCAGGCGGAGCCGGGCGATGTAGAGCAGTTCCGCCCCGGGGGAGATCCGCAGGCGACGCCCGATCCGGGCGCCCGCCTGGATGGTCGAGTGCTCCAGGACCCTGCTGGACCAGTGGCCCGAGGCCTGCCGGACGGCGAACGGGGTCTCGCCGGCGGAGAGTTCCTGCGTGATCTTGGCGGGGGCCACGAACATGCCGCGCCCGTGTTCCCGTACGAGGGCGCCGGTGGCGACGAGTTCGTCCACGGCCGCGCGGAGCGTCGGGCGGGAGACCTCCAGGGTGGCGCAGAGGGTGCGCTCCGACGGAATCGCGTCGCCCGGGCGGCGGATGTCGATCAGGCCGAGGAGGTGCTCGCGCACCCTCTCCCGCTTGAGGACCGACCCGGGCGCCGGCCCCCCTCCCGGCCCTGGCCCGGGTGCCGGTACCGACCCGGGCGCCGCCCCCGGTGCCACCCGCGAACGCCCCGTGCCCGGCACCGGTGCCGATCCCGTCGTCCCGGGTCCCGAGCCCCCTCCAGGGGAGTTCTCTCCCACCGTTCGCCCCCTGCCATCTGGTCATCTGTCCAACTGGTCATATGCATCTAACCATTTGGGTCGTCTCCCCGCGAGACTGCCGCCGAAAATCCTGCCGATGGGGAGGGTTGACGCGATGACTGGGTCATGTCACCTTCGAGCCACCCAGCTGACCACCTTGCCAATTGGTCAACTCGCACGCATCCGTGGCGCGTTCAGAACCCGAGGTGATCCGTGAAGATCCGTACCATCGCCGGACCGGCAGCACTCCTGCTGGCCGCGGCCGCCGTCTCCGCCTGCGGTTCCCCGTCCGAATCCGGCGGCGACGCGGCCGGCGGCACCCGCCTCACCGTCTGGATCATGCGCGACAGCGTTTCCGAGGACTTCCTCACCCGCTTCACGGCCGACTTCCGCCAGCAGCACCCGGACACCACCCTCGACGTCCAGATCCAGGAGTGGGACGGCATCGGCGAGAAGATCACCGCTGCTCTGGCCAGCAAGAACGCCCCGGACGTCATCGAGGTGGGCAACACCCAGGTCGCCCAGTACGCGGCCGGCGGCGGAGTCGCCGACCTCACCGCGAAGACCACCGAGCTCGCCGGCGCGGACTGGCTGCCCGGCCTCGCCGCCCCCGGCAGGATCGACGGCAAGCAGTACGGGATCCCCTGGTACGCCGCGAACCGCGTGGTCGTCTACCACAAGGACCACTTCGCCCAGGCGGGCATCACCGCCCCGCCCCGGACCCGGGACGAATGGCTCGCCGTCACGGCCAAGCTCAACACCGGCGGCCGGCAGGGCATCTACCTGCCGGGTCAGAACTGGTACACCCTCGCCGGGTTCGTGTGGGACGAGGGCGGTGAGTTCGCCGTCAAGGACGGAGGGAAGTGGAAGGGGGCGCTCGACACGCCCGCCGTCCAGCGCGCCATGGACTACTACGGCCGGCTCCAGGCCCTCGGCAAGGGCCCCAAGGACTCCGACGAGGCCAAGCCGCCGCAGGCCGAGGTGTTCGCCCGGGGCGACGTCGCCCAGATCATCTCCGTACCCGGCGGCGCGAAGGCCGTCGAGAAGGCCAATCCCGCCCTGGCGGGCAAGCTCGGCTTCTTCCCCGTCCCCGGCCCCACCGCCGACCAGCCCGGCTCCGTGTTCACCGGCGGCTCCGACCTCATCGTGCCCGCGGCCTCCGCGCACCAGGAGGCGGCGTACGAAGTGGTCAAGGCCCTGGCCGGAGAGCAGTGGCAGACCGAGCTGGCCCGCGCCATGAGCTACGTGCCCAACCGCACCGGCCTCGCCCGCGTCGTCCAGGACAACGAGGGCACCGCCGCCATGGCGGCCGGCGCGGCACGGGGCCGCGCCACACCGAACTCCCCCCAGTGGGCCGCCGTCGAAGCGACCAACCCGATCAAGAGCTACATGACGGCCGTCCTCACCGGCACGGACCCGGCCCGGGCCGCCCGCGCCGCCTCCGACAGCATCACCAAGACGCTGGGCTCCTGATCCGGACATGACGAAGCGACCCGGAGCAGGCGCACTCCTGCCCTACCTGCTGATCGCCCCCGCCCTGTTCGGCTGCCTGCTCCTGCTCGGCTACCCGCTCCTGCGCAACCTGCTGATCTCCGTCCAGCACTACGGCATGACCGAACTGATCCGCGGCGGAGCCGGGTTCGCGGGCCTGGACAACTACCGCAGGATCCTCGCCGACCCCGAGTTCTGGCAGGTCACCCGGCGCACCCTGGGGTGGACCGCCCTGAACGTCGTCCTCATCATGCTCCTGTCCACCGGCATCGCCCTGCTGCTGCGCCGCCTCGGCCGGGTCCTGCGCGTCCTCGTCACCAGCGGCCTGGTCCTCGCCTGGGCCAGCCCGGTCATCGCCACCACGACCGTCTTCCAATGGCTCTTCGCCTCCCGCCTGGGCGTCGTCAACTGGCTGCTGGTCACCCTGGGCTTCGAGTCCTACCGCGACTACTCCTGGTTCGCCGACGGCCCGGCCACCTTCACGATCCTCGTCGTGCTGGTCGTCTGGCAGTCCGTGCCCTTCGCCGCGATCACCCTGCACTCCGCGCTGCTCACGGTCCCCGAGGAACTGTACGAATCGGCCCGGCTCGACGGGGCCGGTCCCTGGCGCACCTTCCGCTCCCTCACCCTGCCGATCCTCTCGCCCGTCTTCGGGCTCGTCCTGTGCCTGGAGGTCATCTGGGTCTTCCGGTGCTTCGCCCAGATCTGGGCGATCAGCCGCGGCGGCCCCGACGGAGCCACCACCACCCTGCCCGTCTACGCCTACCGCATCGCCCAGTCCCTGCACCGCTACGACCTCGGCGCCGCCGTGTCCACCCTCACCGTGCTGCTCCTCGTTGGCGTGCTCATCGCGTACTTCCGCCGGCTGCTGCGCCAGGAGGCCGACCAGTGAACGCCCCGCCCGCCACCCCGCCCGCCCCGCCCCTCGCCCCGGCCGGGCCCGCGGCCGCCCGCGCCACCCCGGCCGGCCGCCCCGCACGGCGTACCCCGGCCCCGGACCGTGTCCGCCGCGCCCTCGCGTCCGCCGCGCGGACCGCCACCGCGCTGGCGGTCTTCCTCACGAGCACCTTCCCCGTCTACTGGATGGTCCTGACGGCCTTCAAACCGACCGCCGCCATCCAGGCGGACACCCCCCGGTTCCTGCCCACGTCCCTGACCCTCGACCACTTCCGCACCGCTCTCGCCGCCGACGGGTTCTGGTCCTTCTGGCGCAACAGCCTTCTGGTCACCGCCGGTTGCGTGCTCCTGGCCCTGATCGTCGCCCTGGGCTCCGCCTTCGCCGTGGCCCGGCTCCGCTGGAAGGGCCGCCGCGGGTTCCTGCTCATGGTCTTCATCGCCCAGGTCGCCCCCTGGGAAGCCCTGCTCATCCCCATGTACGTCATCGTCCGCGACGCCGACATGCTGGACCGCCTCCCCACCCTCACCCTCATCTACTTCATGGTGACCCTGCCCTTCACCATCGTGACCCTGCGCTCCTTCCTGACCGCCGTACCGGTCGAATTGGAGGAGGCGGCGCAGGTCGACGGCTGCACCCGGGCCACCGCCTTCCGGCGGGTCACCCTTCCGCTCCTGGCGCCCGGACTGCTGGCCACCTCGCTCTTCGGTTTCATCACCGCCTGGAACGAGTTCGCCTTCGCCAACACGATCATCATCAAGAACCAGGACGACCGGACCCTGCCGGTGTGGCTGTCCTCCTTCTCCAACGTCTTCGGCACCGACTGGGGCGCGACGATGGCCGCCGCCACCCTCTTCGCCCTGCCCGTCCTGCTGCTCTTCCTCGTCCTGCAACGCCGGGTCGCCGCCGGCCTGACCGGCGGCGCCGTCAAGGGCTGATCGCTCCGCGTCAACCGCCCGCCGCCACCGCCGTCCCGCCACCGCCGTCCCGCCACCGCCGACCTGCCGTCGCCTCACCGCCGTCCCGCCGCGGCCGACTCGCCGCCGTCACCCGCCGTCCCGTCAACCCGCCGTCCGGGCCGCCCCCGTTCCGCCGGACGCCCGACCAGGTGAGGAGCCCCACCGCGCATGCCCCGCCACTCCGCCATCGCGCTCGTCCCCCGCCCCGACTCCGTCACGGCCCTGCCCGGCCACTTCACCCTCGACGCCCTCACCGGCGTGCGGGCGGGTCCGGGCGCCGCGGGCGCCGCCGACCTGCTGCGCGAGGCGCTCGCCCCGGCCACCGGGCTGCCCCTGCCTCCGCGGTCCGACGGCCGCGTCGTCCTCCTCCTCGACCCCGCGCTCGGCGGCCTCGGCGCGGAGGGTTACGGGCTCACCGTCTCCACCGAGGCCGTCGTGCTGCGCGCGGCCCGCCCCGAGGGCCTGCTCCGCGGCGTACAGACCCTGCGTCAGTTGCTGCCCGCCGAAGCGCTCGCCGGGAGCGCGCGGCGCTGCTCCGCATGGACCCTGCCCTGCCTGCGGATCACCGACCGGCCGCGGTTCGCATGGCGCGGAGCCATGCTCGACGTCGCGCGCCACTTCCAGCCCGCCGCGTACGTACGCCGGTTCGTGGACCTCCTCGCCCTGCACAAGCTGAACGTGCTGCACCTCCACCTCACCGACGACCAGGGCTGGCGGATGCCGGTGGCCGCCTACCCCCGCCTCGCCGAGGTCGGCGGCCGGCGCGGCGAGAGCGCCGGCGACGGCCGGCCCCACGCGGGGTCGTACACCCGGGCGGAGCTCGCGGACCTCGTCGCGTACGCCGCCCGGCGGGGCGTCGCGGTGGTCCCCGAGATCGAGATGCCCGGACACGCCCGGGCGGCCCTCGCCGCCTACCCGCACCTCGGCAACCGCCCCGGCGTCCGGCTGGAGACCTGGACGCGCTGGGGGGTCTGCGAGAACGTGTTCGGCGTCCACGACGAGGTGCTGGACTTCTGCCGAACGGTGCTGGACGAGGTGACCGACGTCTTCCCCGCCCCGTACGTGCACCTCGGCGGCGACGAGTGCCCCCGTACCGAATGGGAGGCGTGCGCGGGGGGGCCGGGGCCGCCCCGGCCGCGGGGGGGGGGGGGGGGCGCCCCCGCCCCCCCCGCGGGGGAGGGGGGCCGGGGGCGCCCCCCGGGGGTTAAAGACATAGAAACCCCCCCCCACCGGGGTA
>NZ_JBHXSY010000013.1:148406-168152 GCF_042715295.1 Streptomyces sp. NPDC058701
CCCCTCGCCCCAACCCGGGTGCGGGGGCCGTCTTTTGTATAACCCCCCCCCCCCCCTTCGCGCCGGGGGGCCGGCCGCGGGCCCCGGCCCCGGCCCCCCCGCGGAGGGGCTGGCCGGACCGGCCGCCCTGCACGGCTGGTTCCTGCGGACCGTGTCCGCCCACCTCACCTCGCTCGGCCGCCGCCCACTCGGCTGGACCGAGACCGGCACCGAACTCCCCGCCGCCTTCACCGTGCTGCCCTGGCGGGACCCCGAACACGGCCGCAGCGCCGCCCTGCGCGGCCACGACGTGATCATGGCGCCGTTCCGCTCCACCTACCTGGACTACCCGCAGTCCGCCGACCCCGGCGAACCCCGCGGCCAGGACGGCGTCCTCGACCTGCGCGGCGTCTACGACAACGACCCCGCGCCCGCGCACTGGGAACCCGAGGCGGCCGCCCGCGTCCTCGGCACGCAGGCCCAGCTGTGGACCGAGTACGCGCGCACCCCCGCGGAGCTCGAGTACCTGGCCTTCCCCCGGCTCTGCGCCCTCGCGGAGACCGCCTGGTCGGCGCACCGCGACTGGCCGGCCTTCCTGCACCGGCTCGACCGGCACCGTACCCGGCTCGCCGCCCTCGGCGTGCGCAGCCGATCCCCGCACACCGTTCCCGCCCCGTGATCCCCCCACCCCGAGAGGAACGCACCATGCGAACCCCCACCCGGCGCACGAGCGCCGCCCTGGCCATCGCCCTGACGGCCGCCCTCGGCTCGGCCGCCCTGACCGCACTGCCCGCCGGCGCGGCCGGCGAGTCGGTCAAGGTGCAGTACCGCACCAGCGCCGCCGGAGCCACCGCCGACCAGGTCGAGCCCTGGTTCAAGGTGGTCAACAACGGCACCACCACCGTCGCCCTGAACCAGGTCAGGCTCCGCTACTACTTCAAGGCCGACGGCCCCGCCACCCAGTACCGCTTCGCCTGCTCCTGGGCGGTCAAGGGCTGCGCGAACATCACCGGCACCTTCGGCACCCTCGCCACCCCCACCGCGACCGCCGACCGCTACCTGGAGATCACGTTCACCGGCGGCGCCGGCTCGCTCGCCCCGGGTACCGACACCGGGGACCTGCAGTTGCGTTTCCACCGCGCCGACTGGCAGACCCTGAACCAGTCCGACGACTACTCCTTCGACGCGGCCCGCACCGCCTACGGCGACTTCGCCAAGGTCACCGCCCAGGTCGGCGGCTCCACCGTCTGGGGCACCGCGCCCGGCGGGAACACCCCCGACCCGGAACCCAGCCCGACCGGCCCCACGCCGGACCCGACCGACCCGGGCCCGTCCGGAGCCACCCTCTTCGACGACTTCGACTACGGCTCCCACACCGACCCGGCGATCGCCGCGCACGGCTGGAGCGTCCGCTCCAACGCGGGCGGGCCCGGCGTCCCCGGCGCCACCTGGGCACCCGAGAAGGTGACCTTCGCCCGGGAGGCCGGCAACTCCGTCATGAATCTGCAGACCTCCACGGCGGGCACCGGCGAGAGCACCAGGCACACCGAGGTCCTCACCCAGGCCACCAAGTTCAAGAACGGCACCTACGCGGCCCGGGTGAAGTTCTCCGACGCCCCCGCGTACGGCCCGGACGGAGACCGGGTCGTCCAGACCTTCTTCACCATCAACGACCTCAAGGCCCCCATGGCCGACGACTACGCCGAGTACGACTTCGAGTACCTTCCCAACGGAGGCTGGGGCGAGCCGGCCAACATCCTCTACACCACCTCGTGGGAGACCTACCGCCCCGACCCGTGGGAGGCCGTCAACCAGCACTCCGAGGCCCGGACCAGCTACGCCGGCTGGCACGACCTCGTCCTGACCATCGACAACAACGCCCTCACCTACTACGTCGACGGGCAGCTCTTCGGCACCCACGACGCCCGCTACCTGCCCGAGCGCCCCATGTCGATCAACTTCAACCAGTGGCTGATCGACCTGAACGGCCAGCCCGCCACCACGCCCCGCGCCTACGACCAGAAGGTGGACTACGTCCTGCACGTCAAGGACCGGGTCCTCACGCCCGCCCAGGTCGCGGCCAGGGTCGGCGCCTTCCGCACTGCCGGCACCACCTTCCAGGACACCGTCCCGAACGGCTGACACCCCGTCCGACCGGCGCTCCGGGGCGTACGACCGCCCCGGAGCGCCCGCGCGCCCGCGGGCACGCCCCGGCGCGCGTCCGGTCGCCTCCCGGCGCCCGCTCAGGCGGTCCGGGACTCCGCGCCCTCCGCGGGCCCCGGGGCCGGCAGTCGCAGCGGGGCGGCGACGGCATCGAGGAGGTCCGACAGCCCCACCGCCAGTGCGGCACGGGACGCTTCGGGCATGGCGGCCATCGCCTCCGCCAAGGCCTCCTGCCTGCGCGACCGCAGATCCCGCAGGTAGGCCCGGCCCCGCGCGGTCAGCCGCACCTGCGACTCGCGACGGTCGGCCGGGCTCGGGTTCCGCTCCAGGAAGCCGACCGCCTGCAGCCGGTCGCACAGCCGGGTGACGGAGGGAGGAGCCGCCCCGAGCAGCCTGCCCAGCGTGCTCAGGTTGATCTCCTCGTTCCGCTCGATGACGAAGAGGACCCGCGCCTGCGCGGAGGAGACCGGGGGAGCGCACACGGTGTCCCGGCCCCGCTCCCAGACGACCTCCAACAGCTCGATCAGCTCGCCGACCTCCAGGACCGCGGACGCGACCGGCCCAGAGGGGCGGATCGGCCTCTCGCGCATGTGACACTCCCTACCGGACGTACGAGTCGCCCGAGCCGTCGTGGGCGGCCTCGTGGCTCCCCATAGTGACAGTTTCGAGAGAGGCAGGGCCCAGGCCGGTGGCCAGACCCGAGGGAGTGGAGCGCATTCTGCGGAATGCCGCGCCGCACGCGCTGTTCGACAAGGTCCGGGACATCCTCGCCCAGAGGCACCGCGCCCACGCCGTCGAACTGCTGATGGCCGACTACGCCATGACCAGGCTCCAGCCGGTGACCGAGCTCCCGGACACCGCCGCACCCGTGTCCGTCCACACCAGCGCCCCGGGCCGCGCCTTCGGCGCGCAGGAGGCGTACGTGGTCACCGACCGCGCCGGCGTGACGGTGCACCTGCCGGTCAGCGTCCGGGGCGACCGCCTCGCCGTCCTGAGCGTCGGCCTCCCGGTGGACGGCTACACGTCGGACCTGCTCGGCGAGCTGCAGGACGTGGCCGACGCCCTGGCCCACGAGATCCTCGTCGCCGAGCGCGACACCGACGTCTTCCTCCGGGCCAGGCGTGCCACCCGACTCACCCTGGCCGCCGAAATGCAGTGGCAGCTGCTCCCCGGGCGCTCCTGCTCCCGTCCGGAGTACGACCTCGGCGGGCAGCTGGAGCCCGCGTACGCCATCTTCGGCGACTGCTTCGACTGGTCGACCTCCGCCGACGCGCTGACGCTGACGGTGAACAACGGCATGGGCGAGGGCATCGACGCCGCCCTGCTGACCAACCTCGCCGTGAGCGCCCTGCGCAACGCCCGCCGCGGCGGCCTCGACCTCGTGGACCAGGCCAGCCTCGCCGACCAGGCCGTCTACGGCCAGCACCAGGGCCGGCAGCACCTCGCCATGCTCCTGATGCGTTTTTGCCTGCGGACCGGCGAGGTCGACATCATCGACGCCGGCTCCCCGCGGATCTGGCGGCTCCGGGAGGGCGTGGTCGAGGCGGTCGAGCTGGAGGCCCAGCTGCCGCTGGGCATGTTCGAGGACACCGTCTACACCTGCCAGCGCTTCCAGGCCCTGCCCGGGGACCGTCTCTTCTTCATGAGCGACGGCGTCTACGACGTCGCCTCGCCCGGCGGCGAGCCGTACAGCCTGCACGCGCTGTCCCGGGCCGTCATGAACACCCGGCTGTTGCCGCCCTCCCAGGTGCCCCGGGCGATCCTGGAGGAGCTCGCCGGGCATCGCGGGCAGATCGACGCGGAGGACGATGCCATGGTCGTCTGCCTCGACTGGCACGGCCGGCCGGACGAGACGGTCCCGGACCCGTAGGACGCCCGCCACGGAGCCCCGCTCGGGCCGGAGCGCGGCCCCGGACAGGTGGCCCGGAGGTGACTCCGGACACGGCCCGGCCGGCCGCGGCGCCCCCGGAGGGAGCCGTCCGGGAGGCGGGCCGGGCCGCGGAACCCGGCCGGGGCACGGCCTCCGCCCCGCATCCCCGGCGGCGCCCGAGGAAGCGGCGGGGGAGGCGGAGCGCAGGGGGCGGCCCGGGCGGGGGAGGGCGAGGATAATTGACCAGTTAAAATATTGCCTAACGGCAAATGATCACTCTAAGCTCGCCCCGGACGTAACCGGCGCCCGCAGGGCGTCCGCGCTCTCTTGTGAGTGAGAAGGGAAACGAACGCCATGGGGAGCGCTCTGGGCCTGGGCTCGCAGTACCCGGCCGACCACGCGAGACCACCCGCGGTGCGCCCGCTCCGGCAGGCTTCCTCCGTCGACGTCGAGCACGACCGCTTCGAGACGCTGTGGGGCGGCCTGCCGCCCCACGTCCTGCTCATCGAGGACGACGAGGGAGACGCCCTCCTGGTCGAGGAACTGGTCGAGGACAGCGGCATCGCCGTCCGCCTGGGACGCGCCCGCTCGCTCGCCCACGGCCTGCGGCAGCTGCAGGCCGACCCGCCCCAGTGCGTCCTCCTCGACCTGCACCTGCCCGACGCCCAGGGCCTCGACGCGCTCAAGCGGGTGCTGGCCGCGTCCGCCGAGGCCGCCGTCGTCGTCCTCACCGGGCTCTCCGAGGAGCAGGCGGGCCTCGCGGCCGTCGCGGCCGGCGCCCAGGACTACCTGGTCAAGGGCCGTCTCGAAGCCGACGTCTTCATGCGCGCCATCCGCTACGCCGTGCAGCGAAAGCAGACCGAGCGCGCCGCGGCCGCCCTCCAGACGGGCCGTCTGCGCGCGGAGGAGAACGCGCGCCTGGAACGCGGCCTCCTCCCGACGCCCCTGCTGATCGACGACACCGTCTCGGTGTGCGCCCGCTACCGGCCCGGCCGCGCCCAGGCCCTCCTGGGCGGCGACTTCTACGACGTGGTCCAGACGTCCGACGGGTCCACCCACGCCGTCGTCGGCGACGTATCCGGACACGGACCGGACGAGGCGGCCCTCGGCGTCTGCCTGCGCGTGGCGTGGCGGGCGTTCGTCATGGCCGGCGCACGCGGCCAGGACCTGCTCGACCTCCTGGAGAAGATCCTGGTCGCGGAGCGGTCCGGACCCGAGATCTTCGCCACCCTGATCTCCCTGACCCGCCGGCCGGGCGACGGCCACGTCTCCGTGCAGCGCGCCGGCCACCCCGGCTTCCTGGTGCGCTCCGCGGACGGCGTACGCCTGGAGGCGGTCGCCGGAGGCCCGGCGCTCGGCATCATGCCGGACTGGGACTCCGACTGGCCCGTGACCGAGATCCCGGTCGAGCCGTCCGGCGCCGTGATGCTCTTCACCGACGGGCTGATCGAGGGCCGCACCGGCCCCGGCTCCCAGCGCCTCGACGAGCAGGGCCTGCTCGACATCGCCGGCCGGCACACCCACCTTCCCGCCGATCCGTTCGTCGATGCCCTGATCCACACCGCGCAGGACCTGGCCGCGGACTGGGGCGGCCTGGCCGACGACGTCGCCGTACTCCACCTCGAATGGAACACCTCCCCGTGACCCGCCCGGAACAAGCAGACCCCCCGACCGACCCCACCCCCCGCGACCGGACCGGCCTGCGCGGACTGAGCGTGCAGGCCTGGTTCATGACCGCGCTCGCCCTGCTCGCCGTCATGGTCCTCACCACGGCCGGCGTCGGCGCCGCGCTGCTGTCGAACACCACCGCGGCGGGTGACCGGATCGTCGACGGGATCGCCCCCGCCCAGCGGGACGCGCTCCGGCTGGAGGCGGCCCTGCTCGACCAGGAGACCGGGGTCCGCGGCTACCTCCTCGCGCGCGATCCCGCCCTGCTGGAGCCGTACGAGCGCGGCCGGGCGAACGAGTCCGGAGCGTCGGAGCGGCTCGCGACGCTGCTCGAGGGCGAGGACGCGGCGCAGGCCGACCTGAGGGCCGTGGAGGCCGCCGCCCGCGCCTGGCGCGACGAGTTCGCGACCCCCGCCGTCACCTCGGTCCAGGGCGGAGGCGCCGGCCCCTCCGTCCAGGAGGGCAAGGACCGCTTCGACGAGGTGCGCCGACGCATCGAAGCCCAGCAGACCCGGCTGGACCAGACCCAGGCCGACGCGCGCGAGACCTTCGGCGAGGCCCGCTCCGAGCGCGACCGCATCTTCCTGGCGATCGTCGCGGCCTTCCTGCTGACGGCTCTCTGTCTCGCCGTCCTGCTCCACGTGGGCGTCGTACGGCCGCTCGGCGCGGTGCGCGAGGCGTCCCGCCGCGTCGCCGACGGACAGTTCGGCCAGGCGATCCCCGAACGCGGACCGGCCGACCTGCGCTCGCTCGCCCAGGCCGTCGAGGCCATGCGCCGCCGTACCGTCGACGAGCTGGAGGCCTCCCGCCTCAACGCGGAGGAGCTCCGGCGCACGGCCGCGGACCTCGACGCGCAGGCGGTGGAACTGCGCCGCTCGAACGCCGAGCTGGAGCAGTTCGCGTACGTCGCCTCGCACGACCTCCAGGAGCCGCTGCGCAAGGTCGCCTCGTTCTGCCAGCTCCTGGAGAAGCGTTACGGCGACCGGCTCGACGAGCGGGGCGCCCAGTACATCGGGTTCGCCGTCGACGGGGCCAAGCGGATGCAGGTGCTCATCAACGACCTGCTGACGTTCTCCCGGGTGGGCCGGGTCCAGGACGCGCGCGAGACCGTCGCCCTCGACGGCACGCTCGACCGGGCGCTGCGCAACCTCGCCGCCGCCGTCGAGGAGAGCGAGGCGGAGGTCGTACGGCCCGAGGACCTGCCCGAGGTGGAGGGCGACCCCACCCTGTTCACGATGCTGTGGCAGAACCTCGTCGCCAACGCGGTCAAGTTCCGGGCGCCCGGGCGCACACCGCGCGTCGAGATCGAGGTGCTGAGCGGCACCGGGTCGGAGCCCGGGTTCCACACCTTCAGCGTCTGCGACAACGGCATCGGCATCGCCCCGGAGTTCGCCGAGAAGGTCTTCGTCATCTTCCAGCGGCTGCACGGCCGGGAGGCGTACGGCGGCACCGGCATCGGCCTCTCGCTCTGCAAGAAGATCGTCGAGCACTCGGGCGGCCGGATCTGGATCGACACCGACCGCGCGGAGGGCACGCGGATCCTCTTCACGCTGCCCGTGCACGGCACGGGCGAGCCCGCCGCCGAACCGGCCCCCGCGGCCGCCTCCCCCGCCACCCCCTCCGCGCCGGTCCCGGCCCGGACCCCGTCCTCGTCCCAGACCGCCGAACCCGCGGCCGCGGAAGGAAGCACCCCATGACCACCCCCAGCTCCGGATTCCGGGCCCAGCCCGCGGAAGTCCTCCTCGTCGAGGACGACGCCGGCGACGAGCTCATGACGCGCGAGGCGTTCGAGGACAACAAGATCGGCAACACCCTGCACGTCGTGCGGGACGGTCTCGAGGCCCTGGACTTCCTCTACCGCCGGGGCGACCACACCGGCGCCCCCCGTCCCGACCTGATCCTCCTGGACCTGAACCTGCCCAAGTACGACGGCCGGCAGGTGCTGGAACAGATCAAGACCGACCCCGAGCTGAGCCACATCCCCGTGGTCGTGCTCACCACGTCGGCGGCCGAGGAGGACATCCTGCGGAGCTACAAACTGCACGCCAACGCGTACGTGACGAAGCCGGTCGACCTCGACCAGTTCATCCGGGCGATCCAGCAGATCGACGACTTCTTCGTCACCGTGGTGAAGCTGCCGCGGTCCGTCTGACATCACGCAACGAAGAGAGTGGGGAACATGGACACGCACCACGCCGACGCGCGCAACAGCGTCGAGACGCGGTCCGAGGGCGACGTGCGCATCGTCGTGATGGCGGGCGAGTTCGACATGGACGGAGCGACCGAGCTGCGGACGGCACTGGACCCCGTGGCCGACGGCGTCGCCCGGTTCGTCCTGGACGTCTCCGGCGTGACCTTCGCGGACTCCACCGCGCTCAGCATCATGCTGCAGCCCGCACTGGACCGGCCCGTGGTCCTGGCGGGGGAGATCCCGAACCGGCTGGCCCGGCTGCTCGAAGTCACGGGCGCGAACCGGGCCTTCGCCGTCGCGCCGACCGTGGCCGAGGCGATCGTGCTCGACGTCCCGCCGCGCCGCCGCTGACCGGAGGGAGCGACCGGACGACAGTGACGTTTGCCTCTGCGATTGCGGGGGCGCGCAGGGGGCAAACGGGCAACGCCAGCCGCGAGGACACAGCCGAGGAGGTGAACGTGCGACCCGTGGAGAGCGGACCGGGGTACCCGGTCCCACGGACCGCCATGCAGGCGAGGGACCGTGTGCAGTCGCTCATCGAGTCGTCCGGGATCCTGCCGGGCGCCTCCGGTCCCGGAGCGGACGTGCTGAGCGACGCGCTGCTGGTGACCTCGGAACTGGCGACGAACGCCATCCGCCACGGCGGCGGGATCGTCGGGTTCAGCGCCTCCGTGTCGGCGGACGGACTGCTCCTCGCCGTCGCCGACGCCAGCGGCGACCACCCGGTCACCCTCGTCCGGCCGCTCGGAACCTTCCCCGTGGGCGGATTCGGCTGGCCCCTGATCTGCCGGCTCGCGCGGAGCGTGGAGATCCTGCCGGCCCCGTCCGGCGGCAAGCGCATCGAGGTACTGGTGCCCCTGGACGGCCCCCAGGATCCGCCACCGGCCTCCGACCGGCACTGATCCCGACCCCAAGGACCCGTCGATCCCGACGTACGCGCTGCCGCCGCTGCCGCAGTAACCCCTCGTGACGACGCATCATCCGGCCGGAAGGGGCAACACGTGCTCCATGAAGCGAAGATGCGCCGCGCCCGCGCGGGGAACCTGGCCGGTGCTGCTCCTCCCGGTCCAGGCCGCCCTGATGGTGGGACTGGGGCTCCTGGTCACGGGACCGGCCGCCGGCCACTGGCCGTTCTCGGAGGAGGACCGCGCCAACCAGGACCTGGCCGAGCGGCGTGCCGCGCCGGTCACCGGCGTCTCCGAATGGTTCTCCACGCTGGCCGCCACCGAGACGATCATCGGCCTGGCCCTGCTCTGCATCGTGGCGCTGCTGGTGCTGCCCCGCGTCGCCTTGCGCACCGAGGCGCTGTTCCTCGGCGCGTCGGTCGCCGCGCAGTCGGCGGTGTTCCTGGTGGTGACGATGGTCGTGGAGCGTCCGCGCCCCGAGGTCCCGCGGCTGGACGGGGCTCCGCCGACGTCGAGTTTCCCCTCCGGGCACGTGGGGGCCTCCGTCGCGCTCTACGGCGGGCTGGCCGTCATCGCCCTGCTGCGGATGCGCGGCCCCTGGCGGTACGTCGTCTCCGGCGCGCTCCTGCTCGTGCCGCCGGGTGTCGGGCTGTCCCGGATGTACCGGGGCATGCACTACCCCACCGATGTGGCGGGCGGCCTGCTCAACGGCGTGGCGACCCTCCTGATCATCGGGTTCGCGGTGCTGTACGGCAGGAAGTCCGCCGAGGATCCCGCGGCCCCCGCCGCGCGTGACGGCTCGTCCGTCTCCGCGTCCCCCGCTGCCGCTGCCGCTGCCTCCGGTTCCGCGGACTCCGGCCGCGCCGGTGCACCCGCCGGCCGGGCCGTCGTCGTGGTCCGCCATCCGCACGCCTGTCCCGACGCCCTGGCCGACCGGGTGGGCGCCGTGCTGACCGCCCGCGGATACCGCGACCAGCGCTGGATCCCGACCTCGGCCGAACGCCCCTGCGGCGCCCTGGCCGAGGAGATCGCCGCGCCCGGCCCCTCGCTCGTGGTGGTCTGCGGGGGCGACGGCACCCTGCGCGCCTGCGCCGATGTCGTGGCCGGTACGGGAATCCCGCTGGCCGTCGCACCCTGCGGCACCGGAAACCTCCTCGCCCGGAACCTGGGCCTCCCCCTCGACCCGGCCGGCGCCCTGGACGAGGCCCTGGCCGGCGCCAGCTTCGGGATCGACGTGGGCCGGGTCGAGGGCGACGGCCTCGCGCCGACCCGGTTCGCCGTCATGGCGGGCGCCGGGTTCGACGCCGCGATGGTCCGCGACGCCTCGCCGCGGCTCAAGTCCCGGCTGGGATGGGCCGCGTACGTGCTCTCCGCCCTGCGGCACCTCGGCGACCCCGGCATGAGGCTGTCGATCCGGATCGACGGGGGGCGCCGCCACCGGCGCCGCGCCCGCATGGTCGTCATCGGGAACGTCGGCACCCTCCAGGGCGGCCTGCCCCTCCTGCCGGGCGCGCGGCCGGACAGCGGACAGCTGGAGGTGGTGCTGTTCGACCCCCGCGGCCCCCTCGGCTGGTTCACCGCGGCCGGACACCTCGCCGTCCGGCTCCTGCGCGGCCGGGCCCCGCAGCGGCAAGGGGTGTCGGCGCAAGCGGGCGGGCGCCGCGAAGCCGGCGGTGCGCTGGAGTACTTCAGTGCCACCCGCGTCGACATCCGCTGCGCGGTACCCCAGCCGCGCGAGATCGACGGCGACGTCGTGGCCGACGGCACCCGGCTGACCGTCGCGGTCGAGCCCGGGGCGCTGCGGATGTACCTGCCCCGGCCGCCCTCGGCTCCCGCCGGGATCCCCGGCCCCACCACGGCCGTGGGCCGAACCGGGCGCCGCCGGGCGGCCCCCGTACACCAGCCGCGCTGACACCCGCCGCGAGCGGGTCCGGCACACCGCCGCACCCGCCGCACCGCCGCACCGCAGGAAACCGAACGAGGACAGGGGAACGATGGGCACCGCACGACGGGTACCGCAACGGCACGACGTGGCAGGCGAGGAGCTGTCCGGCGACGAGGCGTGGACCGCGCTGCGCCGTTACGGCAGCTGGAGCCTGGCCCGCGACTCGTTCGTCCGCTTCCGCTACGCCGACGGCTTCAGTCACGCCCGTGCGCTCGCCCTCCAGACGGTCCTGTCCATCGTCCCGCTGGCCATCGCCGCCGTCGGGCTGTCCGGTGTCCTGCACTCCGAGGACGTAGGGCGCATAGCCGAGCTCACGATCCGCCGGCTCACCAGCGGTCCGGGCCAGGCCGTGGTGGACGAGGCGCTGAGCGAGAGCCGCCGCCACGCGGGCAACGGGGGCCAGGCGGCGCTCTGGCTGGGGCTGCTCTTCTCCCTCTCCAACGTCATCACGGGCCTCTGCCAGGTCGAGCGGGGCGCCAACCGCATCTACGGCAACGAACGCGACCGGCCCTTCCTCGCCAAGTACACCCGCGGCCTCGTGATGGCCGCCCTGGCGGGCTTCCCGCTCGGGCTCAGCTTCATCCTCACGGTCCTGGGCTCCCACCTGACGCACGCGCTGGCGGAGGTCTACCACCTCGGCCCGGCCACCGTGCAGGCGTGGGAGATCCTGCGCTGGCCCGTCGGGGTCCTGCTCGCCGTGCTCGCCACGAGCGCGATCTTCCGGCTGGCGCCGCGGCGCCGCCAACCCGGCTACACCTGGCTGGCGTTCGGCGCCGTCGTCTACCTGCTGCTGTGGAACCTCGCGACCTGGGGGCTGAGCGTGTACGTCGGGGCGAGCAGCTCGTTCACCAGCGTCTACGGACCGCTCAGCGCCATCGTGTCGCTGCTGCTCTGGTCCTACCTCACCTCGATGGCCCTCTTCCTCGGCCTCGCGTTCGCCGCCCAGCTGGAAGCCGTACGGGCGGGAGTGCGGGAGCCGGTGCAGGCCGACCCCGGGGTCTGATCCCGTCCGGCGCCCGGTCCCGTACCGGCCGCCTCCACCGCGAACGAAGGGAGCGTCGCCACCATGGCACAGCGCACCGAACACCCCCGACGGCGGCTCCTGCGGAGCCTGGTCTCACGGCACTCGGGACCCGACGTGACCTTCGGCAGGAGGCTCGTGCTGGCCTCGGTCGCGACGGCCGCGGTGTCCGTGCCCTTCGCCCTCGCCCTGGTCCTGGTGGAGTCCCAGTGGGCCCCCCTGCACCGTCTCGACCGGACCACGGCCGAACGGCTCCACGCCACGGCCCTCGACCACCCGGGGTGGGTGCGCGTCCTGGAGGCCCTCACCGGCATCGTCTGGGACCCGGTGACGATGCGTCTGCTCGTCGCGCTGCTCGTGCTCTGGCTCCTGGTCCGCCGCGCCTGGCGGCTGGCGGCGTGGGCCTCGGTGACCGCGGTGGCGAGCGGCCTGACCGGGCTGCTGACCAAGGCGGTGGTCGAGCGGGCCCGGCCGCACCTGCCGGACCCGGTGTCCCACGCGCCCGGCTTCTCCTTCCCCTCCGGCCACGCGATGACGGCGACCACCTCGTGCGCGGTCCTGCTCCTGGTGCTGCTGCCCCTGGTGCCCCGTGCGTGGCGCCCGCTGCCGTGGGCGCTCGCTCTGGTCTCGGTGGTGGGCGTCGCCTACACCCGGGTCGCGCTGGGCGTGCACTGGGTGAGCGACGTCGTCGGCGGCTGGCTGCTCGGCCTCGCCGTCGTCACCGCGACGACGCTGGTCTTCGAGGCCTGGCGGGCCGACGCAGGGCGGCTCCGCACGACCGTCGCCGAGGGACTGGAGCCGGAGATCTCGACCAGTGATCCCGAACCGCCCGTGCACGTCGGGGACTCAGACGCGCCGGCGCACCACGACGACGCCGGCCGGCCGCTGCGCTGACCGTCCCGTACGCAGCGGTCCCCGCCCGGCGTGGGGCTCGGTCAGCTCAGGCCGAGCCCTCCGCGCACGCGGTCGCGGAGCAGTTCGTACTCCTCCCTCAGCCGCGCCAACGTCGGCGGCCGGGGTATGACGACGCCGCCGGTCACGATCTCCTTGGGGCCGAACTGTTCGCGTGTCAGGTCGATGTCGAGGCCCGGCCCGAGCCGGTTCCACCAGTGGTAGTCCGTGCGCACGCCGTCCACGTGGACCTCTCCGCGGATCAGTTGTCCGCCGAGCAGGTCGTTGAGCACCATGGCGGTGACACCGCACTGGTCCCGGGCGGGGCGGTCGGGGCTCCAGTGCGGCCGGTGGGCCGGCGTGCAGGTGTCGGGGCCCCAGCCGGCCCGGACCGCGCGCTCCACGTCGGTGAGAAGCAGTGGTTCCATGCCGCCCATCATGGCGGTGACCACTGACACGTGGCCTTCCGCCGCCGGGTCTCAGCCGGCGACGTCCACGCCGTAGCCGCGCGCCAGCGCGGCGAGGTCGTGGTCGTACCCTTGGCCGACCGCGCGGAACCGCCAATGCGGGCCGCGGCGGTACAACTCGGCAAGGATCAGGGTCCGTTCGGTGGTGGCGGCGTCCAAGGTGGCCTGCGCCAGGCGCATCGCCGCGACGCCCGGCGCCACGGTGACCTGGACCGGCCCGATGTCCCCGAACACCGTGCCGCCGTCGATCGCGGCGGCGACGACCACCCTGCGGGCCGCCGGGGGCAGGGAGCCGAGGTCGACGGCGATCGTCTGCTCGGTGGGCCCGTCGGTGTGGAGCCGCACGGCTCCGCCGGGGTTCTCCGGAGCGCCGTAGAAGACGAAGTCCTCGTCACGGGCGACCTGCTCGTCCTCGTCGATCACGAACGCCACGAGGTCGATCTCGCAGCCGGTCTGCTGCGCCCACGTGGCAGACACGGTCCAGAGGGCGGTCGGACCGCCCGTGCCGGGGAGGTCGGCGACGCCGCCCCGAGGCAGGATCCAGGGAGACCGGTCCTCCCCGCCGCCGGCCGCGGGGGACGCCGTGGGGGCGGGGGCGTCCAGCCAGTGCGCCGGGTGGACGGGCAGCTCGATGGACGCGATCCGGGCCATCCGCCGGTCGCGTTCGCCGCCGGCGAGGAGGACCGCGTCGGTGACGCTGGCCGAGAGGTTGACGGCCGCGGCCCCGCCGAGGGCCACGACGCGGGACCGGGCCGCGGCGGCGTCGCCGTGCAGGCCGCCCAGGACCAGGACCCGCCGCCCCGTCAACGGCTTGTCGGGGGCAGCGGGCGCGTGGCGGCGGGCGACCGGGACGGAGGAGGCGGCCGGGACGGAAGACGCGGCCACGACCGAAGACACGGCCGGGACGGAAGACTCGAGTGGGACGACCGGTACGGATGGGCGGGACGCGGGGGAGGGAGCGTCCGGGGGCGGGTCCTCCGGGCCGGGCGCCGGCTCCGCGGCCGACCCGGCCGCGGTGGACTTCGGGTCGTGAGGTGTGCCCGCCCGCACATCGGCCAGCAGCGCGAGGAACGCCGCCTCGTCGAGGACCGGGACGCCCTCGGCCCGGGCCCGGCGGGCCTTCTCCGAGGAGGCCGCGGTCCCATTGCTGACGAGCGCGCTCGTGTGCCGGCTCACCGAACCCATCACGTTCAGCCCGGCGGCGACGGCCCGCGCGACCAGTTCGGGCCGTGCGGTGACGGTGTCCCCGGTGACGGCGATCTTCATGCCTTGGTGGAGGGGACCACCGGGAACCAGCCGCCCGGGATTGCGATACGCGCACCGCGCCTTGGGCGGCTGCGGCGCGAAGCGCGGGTCCTGCCGGGGCGGGCACGCGACGAGCGGCAGTGGCAGGCCGAGCCGGGCGGCTTCCCGCAGCGAGGCGCGGAGGATCCCCGCCAGGACGAGCGTGTCGTCCAGCGCGTCGTGCGCCCTGGCCTGGGCCACGCCGTAATGGGCGGCGAGCGTGCCGAGTCGGAGATCGGCGGTGGGCGGGTCCACCCGCCGGTTGAGCGCCAACGTGCACAGCCGCAGGGCCACCGGAAGGTGGGACCGGGCCCGGGCGAACTCGTGTGCCAGGAAGTCGTAGTCGAACTGCGCGTTGTGGGCCACCATCACCCGGCCTTCGAGCAACGCGCCGATGCGGGGGGCGACCTGCTCGAAGGTCGGCGCGCCCCGCAGTAGTTCGGGCGTCAGGCCGTGGACGTGCACCGGTCCGGGATCGCAACCGGGGTTCAGCAGGGTCGAGAACTCGCCGGTCTGCACACCGTCCGGCCCCACGGTCACCACCGCTATGGACAGCACCCGGTCCCGACGGGCCGTCAGGCCTGATGTCTCCACGTCCACCAGGGCCCAGGGGAGGGCGTAGTCGTTCGGACCGGAGGCGTGCGGGGCGGCGGGAGCGAGAGTCATACCGGACAGGAATATCGGGCTCCCGGCCCGTCTTCAACCCGAACGCCGATATTCCGGACCTCACCCCACGGGCGGGAGGCCGTCAGGCCCGATGCGGGCGACGAGGAGGGCGATGTCGTCGTCGGCGGACGCCGGTACCAGGTGGGTGATCAGGGAGTCGCACAGGTGGTCCAGCGGCTGGTGCGGCTCGGAGAGCAGGCCGGTGAGCTCCTTCAGACGGTCGTCGATGTCGCGGCTGCGGGCTTCGATCAGACCGTCGGTGTAGAGCACGAGGACGCTGCCGGGCAGCAGTGCGAACTCGGTGGTGGTGAAGGGAACGCCGCCGACGCCCAGGGGAACGCCCGGCGGTGTTTCGAGCAGCCGGACGGTTCCGTCGGGCTCGGCCACGGCCGGTGGCGGATGCCCGGCCCGGGTGACGGTGCAGCGGCCGTTGGCGGGGTCGCAGACCACGTACAGGAACGTGGCGAGCATCGGCTCGGCCAGGTCGGCGAGCGTGGCCTCCAAGTGGTGCAGCAGCGCGGTCGGCGGCATGTCGAGGCGCGCGAGGGCGCGGACGGTGGCGGACAGGCGCCCCATGACCGCGGCGGCCGCGATGCCGTGCCCCATGACGTCCCCGATGAGCAGGGCGGCCCGGCCCCCGCTGAGGGGGAGGACGTCGTACCAGTCGCCGCCGACCTCGTTGACGTCGCTGGCCGGCAGGTAGCGGTGGGCGACCTCGATGCCGGCCGGCGGCGTCACGTGCTGGGGCAGCATGCTGCGCTGGAGGACGACGGCGGTCTCGTGCTCGTGGTGGTAGAGCCGCGCGTTGTCGATGCTGATGGCGGCGCGCCCGCCGAGCTCCGCGGCGAGGGTGACGTCGTCGGACCCGAACGGGCCGACCGGCCGGGTGCGGTAGAAGGTCGCGATGCCGAGCACCGCGTCGCGCGCGACGAGCGGGATCATCAGGAACGAGTGCACGCCGGCCTGCACCAGCTGGGCGGGCTTGGGGGAGTGCCGGGCGGCGGGGGCGACGGACCGCTCGTCGAGGCGCGAGATCAGGAAGGGCTGGCGGTCCGTGAGGGCCTGGGTGTACGGGGCGGCCGCCGGGAAGGTGAGGGTCCTGCCGCGCGGGGCCAGGATGTGGGTGACCGCGGACCCTGTCTGCGGCGCCTTGCCCAGACGCCGCAGGCCGATGCCCCCGGTCAGGCCCATGCCCGGCTCGCCGCCGTGGGCGAGCGCCTCCAGGACGTCGACCGTGACGGCGTCCGCGAGGTGCGGTACGGAGAGGTCGGCCAGCTCCTGCGCCGTCCGCTCCAGGTCGAGGCTGGAGCCGATGCGCGCGCTCGCCTCGCTGAGCAGGGCGAGCCTGCGCCGCCCCGCCTCGGCCTCGGTGTGGTCGTGCTGCTGCTCGGTGATGTCGAGGAGGGAGGCGATGACACCGATCGGCCGCCCCCCGGGGTCCTGCACGCGTACGTACGAGCAGGACCAGACGCGGTCGCGGTCCGGATCGGCCGGGGTGCGGCCGGTGCGCCGCCGGTCCAGGACCGGTTCGCCGGTCTCCAGGACCCGGCGCATGGCCTCCTCCATCTCGCCCGCGTTGACCTCCGGCAGCAGCTCGGCCAGGCGCCGCCCCACGTGAGCGGACTCCGGGAGCCCGTTCATCGCCTCCAGCGCCGGGTTGACCTGGAGGAACCGCAGGTGCGTGTCGAGGACGGCGATGCCGACGGGGGAGCGGGCGAACAGTCCGTCCCACACCGCCGAGGAGCCACGGATCCGGCGTGCCGCATGGGCGTCGGCGGCGAACACCAGCACCGCGGAGGCCCCCGGGCGCCGGTCGGTGACCGGGCACGCCCAGATCTCCAGCTCCAGCGGATGACCGTCCCGGTGCCAGGTGGTGACCGTACCCATCACCCCGCGTCCGGTGGCGGCCGTCTCCCAGAGCGACCGGCCCAGGGTGCGGTCGGCCCCCGGGTGCAGGAGATCGGAGATGTGCCGCCCGAGCACCTGGGGCGGGGCGTAGCCCAGAAGGTCCTGCGCGCCGTGGTTCCAGCGCACGATCTGCCCGTCGGCGCTGGTCGCCACGAGGGCCACCGGCAGGGCGCCCAGCCACCCGCCGGCGTCCTGGGCGGCGCTGCTGACCAGATCCTCCAGCGGCATGTCCTCATGCATCGCGCACCTGCTCCTCACCCGGCACGGCGGGCAGCTGTGCTTCTCCCACACCTCTCATCGTCGCCCTGGCCGTCGTGGGCCGCACGCCGGGTGCGGCGGACGGAGGACGGGCACGGCCCGTCCGCGCGGCAGCCCGCTCCGGCGTACCGTTCGGCGGCCTCGGTCAGGAACCGCCCGGTGGCGTCCGGCTCCGCCGCCCGGTGCCGGATGAGCCCGTACGCGGTCTCGTACTCCGCCACCTCGGACGGCTTGTCCAGATAGACGTCGCTCGAGAAGCGCTCCAGGTAGACCACGCCCGGGTCGGTGCCCCCGGCGAACTCCAGCAGCGAGAACTGTCCGGACACGCCGGGATGCGCCCCCGCGCCGTGCGGGAGGACACGCAGGGTGACGTTGGGGCGGGCACTCATCACGGCCAGGTGCTCCAGCTGCGCCCGCATGACGTCGGCGCCGCCGACGGCGCGCCACAGCGCCGACTCGTCGAGGACGACCCGTAAGCGCAGGGGCCGGCTCGGACCGGTGAGACGGTCCTGGCGGCGCAACCGCACCCTCAGGTGCGCGTCGATCTGCTCGGCCGTCGCGCGAGGGATCGTTCCTGCGATGACCGCGCGGGCGTAGGCGGGGGTCTGGAGGAGCCCGGGGATCACCAGGGGGTCGTAGGAGCGGAGCGACGTGGCCGCCGCCTCCAGGCCGATGTAGGCGCCGTACGGGACGTCGCCGAAGGTGTTCCACCAGCCCTGCCGTCCGGATTCCCGCGCCATGTGGATCAGGGAGTCGACGAACTGCCGGTCCTCGACGCCGTACAGCGCGCAGAGGTCACGTACGTCCCGGGGCTTGACGGCCCGGTGCCCGTTCTCCAGGAGACTCAGCTTGGGCTGGGAGACCATCAGGGCCTCTGCCGCGTGGCGCGCCGTCATCCCTTTGCTCTCACGGAGCTTGCGAAGCTCCGCTCCCAACCGGCGTCTCCCGACGATGGGATTGGGATGTGCTGCCACGGGACGCGTACCTCCGCTTCGGAACCTGTTGGCTGCAGATTGCCACGGGCCTGTGGAGAATCCGTTCTTCGCCACCCGGTCAAGGCCTCGGCACCTCTTGACCGCAGCGTCTCGGGGCACGGCGCACACGGCCGTTCGTCTGATGTCCCGCCTGTGTGTCCCCCCGGAAAGAGGAAAAGGCATTCCCTGTGAACGGGGTCACGGATGTAACGGATTTCCCGCGCATTTACGGGGCGTCGGAGCCGTCGCCGCGCGAATGTCGGTGCATTAGTGAGCTGGTACGACATTTACGCGCCCGAACGGGGTGTTCTTTCACGTCACCTGAATGCGGCGCACCGTGCGACCTATTGCTGCGTAATATGCCAGCGAAAAGGAATCGGCGGCCCTTTTCTCTCGGGTTTCGCCGATTGCGCCACCGTCCCCTCACAGGAGTTGGCCCCTCGATGACGTCGAACACTCCGGTTGCACCCCACCGGCGCACCACGCCGACATGGATCGCCGCGGCACTCGCCGCGGTGATCGGCTCTGTCGCAGTCGCGATGGTGCCGACCCAGGCGGTCGCCATCGCCACACCCGTACCCCTGGCCTCGGCAGACAGTTTCGCCGTCCTGGCCGGCTCGGAGATCACCAACACCGGTCCCACGGTGATCAACGGAGACCTCGGGGTCAGCCCGGGGACGGCCATCAGCGGATTCCCGCCCGGCCTCGTGAACGGGGTCCAGCATTCCGCGGATGCCGTGGCACTTCAGGCGAAGAGCGACCTGGTCGCGGCGTACAACAACGCCGCCGGACAGGCCACGGACGCCGCCCTGCCCCCGGACGCCGGAGGCCTGACGCTGGTGCCGGGCGTCTACACCGCCGCGTCCACCCTCGGGCTCACCGGCACCCTCACCCTGGACGCCCAGGGCAACCCCAACGCCGTCTGGGTGTTCCAGGTCGGCTCGGGGCTGACGACGGCCACCTCCAGCCGGGTGCTCCTCATCAACGGCGCTGCGCCCTGCAACGTCTTCTGGCAGGTGGGCAGTTCGGCCACCCTCGGCACCAACACCACGTTCGTGGGCAACATCCTGGCTCTGACCTCGATCAGCCTGACGACCGGGGCGACGATCGACGGCCGGGCCCTCGCCCGCAACGGCGCGGTGACGATGGACAACAACAGGATCACCCGGGCGACGTGCGCCGCAGGCACCACCGGCGGTACCACGGGCGGCCTGATCACCGGCGGCGTCGTCGCCGGCACGACCACCACGGGCGGCACCGCGACCGGCGGCACCACCACCGGCGGCACGACCGGCGGCGTCCTGGGCGGTGTCCTCGGCGGCCCGACGACCGGTGGAACCACCGGCGGAACCACCGGCGGGGTGCTCGGCGGGGTGCTCGGCGGTGTCCTGACCGGCGGTACCACCGGCGGCGCCCCGGGCGGCCTCATCGCGGGTACGACGGGCAGCCCGACCGCGGGCACGACCGGCGGGGTAAACGGCGGCACGATCGGCGGGGTCAACGGCGGTGTGATCGGCGGTCCGGGGCACGACCACGGCGGGAAGCCGGGTCACGAC
>NZ_JBHXSY010000013.1:168251-170665 GCF_042715295.1 Streptomyces sp. NPDC058701
CCACGGCGGAAAGCCGGGTCACGACCACGGCGGAAAGCCGGGTCACGACCACGGCGGAAAGCCGGGTCACGACCACGGCGACGACCACGGCCACGGCGGGAAGCCGGGCCACGACCACGGCCACGACGGCGGACCCGGCCACGACAAGGGTCATGACCACGGCGGCAAGCGCGGTGGCGGCGAGTAGCCGAAGCCCGTCCGACGGGACGGCGGCTCCCGGAGCGGGACCAAGCGCTCCGGGCGTCCGCCGGACCATGTGAGCGGTACCAGGGGCGCGCGGCGGGGAGTCGTTCGAATCCGCCGCGCGCCACCGATGAGAGCTCAGGAGAGGCCGATGGGAGCAGTCGGTACGGATCGCCCGGACACGCCGGCAACGGACGGCGGCGCAGTCGTGACGGACGGCGTCGTGACGGACACGTCCGTGGACCGTGGAACCGGGCCGGGGGAACGGGCGGAGAACCGGTCGGGGTCGGGCCCGCCCACCGCGCTGAAGGCAGGCGTGGGAGCCACGGTGGTCGTGTGTCTGGCCACGGCCCTGGTCCACGTGGTCCTCGTGTTCCTCCATGTGGCGCCCCCGAACCCGGTCTCACACCTGTACGGCCGCCAGGTCCACGCGTGGGTCTTCCCCCTGTTCGAACAGAACTGGCGGCTCTTCGCGCCGGACCCGGAGTCGGTCAACCGCCAGATCTCGGCCAGGACCCTGCACACCGCCGGGAACGGCACGGTCCGGGTCAGCGGATGGGTCGACCTCACCGCCGTGGACAACGCCGCCGTCACACACCAGGTGATCCCCAGCCACACGACGCAGAACATGCTGCGCCGGGCCTGGACCTCCTACCTGGAAACACACGGCACCGATGACCGGCCGCACTCGCAGCGCGCCCGGATGATGCAGGAGTACCTGCGCAACATCGCGGCCGACCGTGTCGCCGCCCGGGGACACGGCGCGTTCGAGTCCCTCCAACTCCGCGTGACCACCCTGCCCATCGCCCCCGCCCCGGCGGCCGGCCCCCGTCCCGCCGCAACCGCCTCCCGGCCCGTTGACGTGCGGTACCTCCCCTGGTGGAAGGCGGTTCCCCGTGGAAACTGAGAAGCGGCGGACAACGGCGCACGAGGGCGCGCCGCGCGGAGTCACCCGCCGCATCGACGCGCTGCACGCCGCCCTGACGGAGCGACCGGTCGCCCTCTACGGCGCGGCAGTGCTCCGCATCGGCTACGGACTTCTCTACCTGGTCTTCCTGCTGCGCGAGTTCCCGCACCGGGACGTGATCTGGGGGCCCGGCTCACCGTGGACGCCGGCCCTGGCGGAGGAGCTCTTCGACCAGACCGGCTGGGTCAGCCTTCTCACCCTCTCGGACAACGGGGCGTACTTCGAGCTGTGTTACGCGGCAGCCCTCCTCATCTCCCTGCTGTTCATGCTCGGCTGGCACACCAGGGCGATGTCGGTGCTGTTCGCGCTCGTGGTGGCGTCCTTCCACGCGCGGGCGATCTTCATGACGGACGGAGGGGACAACCTCATCCTCCTCATGTCCCTGTACCTCGTCTGCACCGCCTGCGGCCGCCGCTGGTCCCTCGACGCGCGCCGGGCCCGCCTACGGGCGATCCGCGCCGAGCCGGAGGTCCGAACCGGGGATGCCCGAGCCGGTGCGCTGCGGGGTCAACTGGAGACGGCGCGCACGCTCCTGACCACGGTGCTCCACAACTGCGGCATGTTCGTCATCGCGGTCCAGGTGTGCCTTCTCTACGGATCCGCGGGGCTCTACAAGGTCCAGGGCGGCTCCTGGGGCAACGGGACCGCTCTGCACTACGTGTTGAACCTCGACCTGTTCCGGCCCTGGCCCGGCCTCTCCCAGCTGATCGACGGTCACCACGTACTGATCGCCGTCGCCTGCTACCTCACCGTGCTGCTCCAGGTCGCCTTCCCGTTCGTCCTGTTCGGCAGGCTCAAGTATCCGGTCCTGTGCATGCTGTTGGGCATGCACGTGGGCATCGCCGTGCTGATGGGGCTGCCGCTCTTCTCGGGTGCGATGGTCGTCGCGGACGCGGTGTTCCTGCCGGACCGCTTCTACCGGTCCCTGGGGAGGCTGTGCAGGTCGGCCGCCCGGGGCGGGGCCGGCCACGGGGCGCCCGCCGCCGACATCGCGCAACCCCCTGACGCGGTCGTGACCGAACCGGCAGGACGGGCTCCGGTGCGTGTCGGCCGCCCGAGGACCGGGCGGGCGGCGGCACCGCAGGGGAGCAGCGGGGGAGGACCGGGGGCCCGGTAACGCCCGCGAAGGGGAGCGGCCGGGGCCGCCGTTCCGCGGAGATGGGGCGGCGCTGCCGTCCGGAATCCGTGCCCGGATCCGGCTGCTCAAGCGCCGGTGCCGGGGGAGTACCGGTCTGCCGTGCCCGGCGGGGGGGGGGGGGGGGGG
>NZ_JBHXSY010000013.1:170675-208904 GCF_042715295.1 Streptomyces sp. NPDC058701
CCTCCCGCCGCGGCGCGTCCCCCTCGCCCCGCCCCGCCCGCGCGGGGCGCCGGCCCGCGCCCACGGGCCGGGCAGACGTCCGGTTGCCGTGCGGATCCGGGCGGCAGCTCATCGTGCCGCCGGAGCCCCGACCGCGTGATGGCGGGGGGATGCCACCACGCGGCTCGGGCCCGCTCGGGATCCCGCGCCGCTCACCGCCGCGGGCTCCCTGTATCCCGCTTGTGGCCCGGATGGGGCCCCTCAAACGGGGCGATGTGAGAATCTTTCGACGTCCGCCCGGGGCGCCTGCCTCCGCCGGCGTTCCCTGCGTCCGCCCGTGCTGCCGCGCCCGGACCGTGGCGCCGCGCTCAGGCCGGGGCGCCGGCGGTGATCTCCGCGCAGCGGGTGGCCACGGCGCCGAGCGACCCCTCCGTACGCAGCAACCCGCGCTGCACGCGCGCCCCGTTGCCCCGCTCCAGGAGACCGGCGATGCCCTCCCGGACGCGTTCGTCGTCGCCGTGGTCGGCCAGGGCCTCGCGCACGTGGGCGTAGAGCGCCCCGACGGCCCCCTCGGGCGACGTCTCGCGCATCGTGCCGGGATCGATGAGCGGGCCGTCCAGCCCCGAGCGGCCGGCGCGCCAGGCGGCGAGCCGCAGCAGACCCGTCCCGATCCTGGCCGGCGGCTGTCCGTCCCGCCAGGCGCGGGAGGCGGTCTCGACCAGGCCGCGGACCAGGGCCGCCAGCAGGACCGGGGTCGAGGCGTCCAGGCAGACGTCCGCGACCCTGACCTCCACCGTCGGGTAGGCGGCGGACAGCCGGGCGTCGAAGTACATCATCCCCTCGTCGCGCAGCACGCCGGTGTCGAGCATGGCGCGGACCTGCTCGTGGTAGCGGTCGGCGGACCCGAAGGCGTCGGTGGGTCCGGCCGACGGCAGCCGGTTCCACACCCGGCTGCGGTAGCTGCCGTAGCCGCTGTCCTCGCCCTGCCAGAACGGCGAGTTCGCGCTCATCGCGGTCAGCACGGGCAGCCAGGGGCGGATCCGGTCCAGGACGGCGACGCCCTCCTCGTCCGACTCCACCGACACGTGGACATGGCAGCCGCACGTCAGCTGCTCCTGCGCGGTCAGGCCGAACTGCTCGCCGAGCCACGCGTACCGCGGTCCCGTGTTCAACGAGGGCCGGACCGGGAGCGGGGAGGTGCCGAGGGCCGCGACCAGCGCCCCGGCGGCCGCGGCATGCCGGGCGGCCTCCGCCCGCCACCGGGTGATCTCCTCCAGGAGCTCGCCCATCTCCGTCACCGGTTTGGTGGCGAACTCCACCTGCTCCTTCTGCAGCTCCTTCTCGAAGGTGTGCTCCCGCGGCCCGCCGCCCTCCGGCTGCGCCTGCACGGACCGGTCCGCGGCCGCCAGCACCGCCCCGGACAGGGCCAGCGGCTCGCCGCTGTCGGCGTCCAGCAACAGCATTTCCTCTTCCACGCCCACGCTTCGCATGCCGCCACCCATCGGTCCACCGTTCAGATCGCCCCGCGCCTGCCCTGCCCCGCCCCCGACCATGCGGGCGCCGACCAGGGCCGTTCGCCGGCCGAGGACATCGTTCGGGTTGAGGCGCCGGGCGCGGGGCAGGCGCGCCGTCGACGGAGACGCCGCCGACCCCGGTACGGGCGGACGGGGGCGCCACGGAGCTGATCGAGGGAGTGGTTTCGCGTGACCGAGAACGTGTGGGCCTACCGGGCCGGGGTGGACTACCTGGCGGCGGAACTCACCGGCTACAAGGTCGAGGCGACCGACGGCGGCATCGGCAAGGTCGACAAGCATTCCGACGAGGTCACCGACGCCTACCTGGTCGTCGACACCGGCGTGTGGATCCTCGGCAAGGAGGTCCTCCTGCCCGCGGGCACGGTGACGCGCATCGACCACGAGGAGCGCACGGTCCACGTGGACCGTACGAAGGACGAGGTCAAGGCCGCTCCGGAGTTCCACCGGGACAAGCACCTCGACGACGAGGCGTACCGCCGGGAGCTGGGCACGCACTACGGCTCGGGCGTCTCCGGCATGCCGTTCGGCCTGCCGCCGGCCTGACCCCGACGCGTGAAGCCCGGCTTCCGGGGCACGCGGTGCACCGGGACGGCGCGGTAGGCCCCGTGTCGTCCCTCCCCGCAGACGTACCGACGTACCGACGTACCGAACACAGACCGAAGGAGTTGCGTTCACATGACCGAGCACGGGTGGAGCTACCAGGCGACTTCGGGCTACCTGCCCGGCTCCGATCTGACCGGCTACAAGGTCGAGGCGACCGACGGCAGCATCGGCAAGGTCGACAAGCACTCGTACGAGGCCGGTGACGCCTACGTGGTGGTCGACACGGGAGTGTGGATCTTCGGCAAGGAGGTCCTCCTGCCCGCGGGCACGGTGACCCGGGTCGACCCCGAGCAGCAGAAGATCTACGTGGACCGGACCAAGGAGCAGATCAAGGACGCTCCGGAGTTCGTCCGGGCCACCCACCTCGCCGACCCGCAGTACCGCGAGGAGATCGGCCTGTACTACGGCATCGGCGGCCCCTTCGGTGGCCGGCCCGTGTGACGGCCACGCCGCACCACCCCCCGTGGGGCCGGACTCTTCGACGAGTCCGGCCCCACGGCCGCTTCCGGGACCCGCCCCCTCACCCCTCCCGACGCGGGCCGGCGGCGGGCACCCGCTAGCCTGGCCGCCGGTGGACCGGGTGGGGCGCAGGGGGCGGGAGCGGCATGAAGCACCAGCAGGTACTGGACAAGCTGGCGGCGAAGGGGCACGTGCGGGCCCTGGACGAGGAACTCGCGCGCTGGGTGCACTGGCAGATGGCCGCCCCGCTGCCCTCCCACGAGGAACTGACCCGCGACGTGCTCACCCCGGTGCTCGCCCGCTGGCGCTGCCTGATCGACTCCGAGGAGGCGCGCCCCGAGACGCGGAACGTCGTCCGGGTCGCCCTCGCCACCCTGCTGCACAAGTACGGGTTCCAGGACGCGGCGGTCACCGCGGCCGCGGTCGAGGCGGTGGACGCCCTGGTCCGTGACGTCGTGCTCTCCGACGCCTTCGCGCGGCAGTCCGAGGACATCAAGCGGCTTCTGTGCTCGCCGCCCGTTCCGCTGACCCGCAGGCCGGGTTCGCCGCGTTCCCTCACCTTCCTGCGGCCCGGAGACGTCCTGTCCATCGAAATGGGGGGCCGGTTCCACGCCGCGTACGTGTGGAAGGTGTACGGCCTCAACGAGATCCCCGTGATCGAGTTCTACGCCGGCACGTTCGCGCAGCCGCCCACCGTGGCCGACCTGGTCGACGGCCGGGCGGCGCGGCCGGGCGGCCGCGCCCGCTTCGGTGTCGACGGCCTGACCTACCTGCCGGATCCGGCGAACCAGGTGAGGGCCGTCGCCGCGGCGTACGAGCCGGGCCCGCGCGGCGGCGAACCCGGCCCCGGGCAGGGGCTGTACACGCTGTCGGACGTGATGACCCTCCAGCGGCACATGGCGGACCTCTTCGGCGGGGGAAATTCCGGTTCCGGATCCTGACCTGCACGTTTGGGGGCCGCGATCCGGGTCAGACGGAGCAGTAAGAGTTCCCGTCTCCCCGGGGAGTGATCAGCTGTGTCGAACAACGAGAAGAGCCAGGCCAAGGCGGAGCAGGCCAAGGGCAAGCTCAAGGAGACGGCCGGCCGACTGGTGGGCAACGAGCGGCTGACGGCGGAGGGCCGCGCCGGGCAGGCGAAGGGCGACGCCCGCCAGGCCAAGGAAAAGATCAAGGACGTCTTCAAGCACTGACCCGCCCGAAGCGCCGGTTCGCACGCCGGTGTCCGCCGCGGTCCCGAACCCCTGAAGGGTCCGGGACCGCGGCGCGTCCGCATCACTACCGCGTCACGTCCGAATCACACGAGGGAGGGCTCCCGCATGACGGTGCAGGGGGAAGGCAGGAGGAAGGCCGGGCGCGGTTCCGCGTCGTTCGGGCGCGATGTGGTACTGGCCGTGGGGCTCGCGGGGATCTGTGTGGGCGGCCTGGCGGTCTTCCTCAAGGCCGCCGGAGGCTCCGGAGCGACCGTGCCCGTCGTCCCCGTCGTGACGGTGGTCGTCCTGGCGGTCGGCGTGGCGCTGGCCAAGTGGGGGGTCTCACCCGTCCGGCGCCGCTCCGGTGCGCGGCCGGCCGGCGGCCCGGCGCCCGCCGGGGACCCGTACATGATCGAGGTGACCGCGGTGCTGGACGTGCCCGACGCGGGGGTCCCGGACGTACGAGAGGTGCCGGACGTCGACGCCGGCGCGCTGGACCACGCCGCAGTCGACGCCGACGGATTCGAGCACACGATAGCCGCGCTGTGCGCCCGCGACGGCTGCACGCCCGTGGAAGTGGTGGGCGGCGCGGGCGACCTGGGCGCCGACGTGATCGCCACGACCCCGGACGGGCTGCGCATCGTCGTGCAGTGCAAGCACTACACCGACACCAACCGCGTCGGCTCGCAGGACCTGCAGCGCTTCGGCGGAACCTGCTTCGCCGTGCACGAAGCCGACGTGGCGATCGTCGTCACCACGAGCTCCTACACCGCCCCCGCCCTGGAGTACGCCGAGGGGTGCGGCATCATCTGCGTCGACGGCGAGGCGCTGGCCGCCTGGACCGACCTGGCGTCGCCCCCGCCCTGGGAGTCGGGCAGCCGCGACGTCGCCGCCCGGGTCTCCACGGCCTGAGCCGGCCGCCTCCCGGCGTCCGCGAGCCGAATCGTCTCGTCTTTCTGGTTTTCCGGTCTGGGACGGCGCCGGACGCGGACGCGGGGCGCGGGTGGTCGCGGGTCAGGACGGCAGCGCCCGCGCACGCACCCGGTGGGCAGGTTCCTGGCCGCCGCCGCTGGGCAGCACGCGGACCTCGCCGCGGTCGCTGATCTCGGCCCTGACGATGCCGGTCTCGTCGGCGTACACGGGGTGACCGCCGGGGCCCTTCTGCCCGGTCACGGACACCACCACGATGTCCTGCCCGGACTCGGGACCGTCCTCGAAGACCAGCTCGTACCTCTGCGTCTGCATCCTGTTCCATCCGTCCTGGGGGCGCCGCCAAGCTGCGAGCGGATCGGGTAGAGCTCTCGGCCATGCTCCGCCGCGGCCCGGTGGCGCGCATCTTGCGGGCGTCCGGACGGAGGCGCCGAGCCCCGTGGCCGGGGCACCCCGGCGAAGGGGCCGGGGCCGATTAGCCCGTCAGTGCACGGGTATGCGCCGCAGTGGGCGGTGCGCGGCGGTTCGCGTCGCGGCGGCCATCAGAGGGAGGCGTACGGGATGACCGATCAGGCGGAAGCGCGGCAGCACGAGCAGCTGCTGGACGGGCTCAAGGTCGACGCGAGCCGTCCCGAGCAGCCCGTCCTGCTCGACGGTGCGGGCCTGCCGATCCGGACGTGGCGCGAGAACCACCCGTACGACCGGAAGATCCGGCGCGACGAGTACGAGCGCGCCAAGCGGATCCTGCAGATCGAGATGCTCAAACTGCAGAAGTGGGCGAAGGAGACCGGCGCCCGCATCGTGGTGGTCTGCGAGGGCCGGGACGCGGCGGGCAAGGGCGGCACCATCCAGCGGTTCACCGAACGCCTCAACCCCCGTGGCGCCCGGGTCGTCGCCCTCGACAAGCCCACCGAACGCGAGGCGGGACAGTGGTACTTCCAGCGCTACGTCGACCACCTGCCGTCGGCCGGTGAGATCGTGTTCTTCGACCGGTCCTGGTACAACCGCGCCGGCGTCGAGAAGGTCATGGGCTTCTGTACGGACGAGGAGTACCGGCTGTTCCTGCGCCAGTGCCCGTCGTTCGAGACCATGCTCGTCGAGGACGGCATCCACCTGGTCAAGTTCTGGTTCTCGGTCTCCCGCGCCGAGCAGCGCACCCGCTTCGCCATCCGCCGCGTGGACCCGGTGCGCCAGTGGAAGCTCTCGCCCACCGACATAGCCTCCCTCGACCTGTGGGACGACTACACGGCGGCGAAGATCGCCATGTTCCGCGCCACCGACACGGCCGACGCCCCATGGACCGTGGTCAAGAGCAACGACAAGCGCCGCGCGCGACTCCAGGCCATGCGCCACCTGCTCTGGCGGGTGGACTACGACAACAAGGACTCCGAGGTGGTCGGCGTCCCGGACCCGCTCATCGTGGGCGCCGCCGACACGCTCCTCGAACCCGGTGAGGAGACCACCGACCTCTCGCCGACCCCGCTGGCCGCCCATGCGTCGGGTCCCGGCGCCCACCCCTGAGGGATCGTTCCCCCTGCTTCACTCCGGGCGGCGCCGAACGCGCCGCCCGGGGGCGTCCGTTGACCCGCCCGCGCGGGGAGGCGCACGGAAACGGGGATGCGGCCGGACGGGCGCTGTGCCAGGCTGGCGGGCTCGTGGCTGCTCCTCTCGGGGCCGCGGACCAGCCCGTCCCGCCGGGCAGCACCCCACAGGAGCATGCCGTGATCCCACCCCGCCTGGCCCCGCTGCTGGAGCAGTTCGACTTCGCGGCCGAGCGTCTCGTCGGCCGCATCGCGGGGCCCTCCACGGACAGCGGCGACGGCGCGGAGACGAAGACGGTCCCGATGACGGACGAGGAGTACCTCTGGGAGCCTGTGCCCGACTGCTGGTCGGTCCGACGGCGCGAGGACGGGCCGGGCGCGCGCGCCACGCTCCTGGCGGGCGCCGGTTCCTGGGGGCGCGACGCCGCGGCGTACCCGCACCCGTGGCCGCCGCCCTTCACGACCCTCGCCTGGCGGCTCAGCCACCTCAGCGAGATGCTGACGCTCCGTGCGGAGCACACGGCCGGCGCGCGCATGCGGACCCGCGACGACCATCCCGTTCCGGGGGACGCGGCGAGTGCGATCGCGGCCTTCACCGAGGGCGCGGCGGCCTGGCGCAGGGCGCTGACGGACGCCGGCGAAGCGGCGCTCGACACCGTGGGCCACTGCACGTATCCGCACGGCAGCGACGCGGAGGAACCGTTCCTCGACGTCGTGTGGTGGGTCAACCAGGAGGTCCTGCACCACGGAGCCGAGATCGCCCTCCTGCGCGACCTGTACCGGTCACGTCAGACCTGAGCCCCGGCCCTTCCCCCGGCCGCGCCGGTCTTCTCCCGACACGGGGCGCCGACGGCCACCGTGTGCTCCCCGGTTCAGACGCCCATCGAGGTCAGGCTCTGCGCGATGCTGTTGAGCGTCGCGCCGATGCGCGGGTGCGCGACCTCGAAGCGGGCGAGCGACTGGTTCAGCCCCTCCAGCAGGCCGCCCTCGGCGCCGTGGTCCTCGCGCGCGGACGCGGCTTCGAGCCGCGTGATCAGGTCGGTGAGGTGGGCGCGTTCCTGCGGTGCCAGGGAGGGGTCCGCGGCCTGCTCCCGCAAGGTCGTGAGGGACGTGCGCAGTTCGTGCGTGGGCATCGGTGGTCCTGTCGTCAACGGTCCGTGGCTCTGACAGTGCTCCGGATACCCCGGGTCCGCCCCGTGAATCCGGGGTATCCGGGGTGCGCCTCCCCTCAGGGGCGGTGCATACGGGCGGAGAGGTTCAGCGGGGGAGGGCCGCGATGATGGCCTTGCCCGGACCGAACTGCGGCTGGACGACGGTCACCGACTGGGCGAGGCGCTGCACCAGGGGCCAGCCGAACCCGCCGGTCCGGCCGGACAGGTCGGGGCTGCGGTCCTGGGGGTGGGCGGAACTGGGGTCCTCGACGGTGACCTGGATGAGGTGGCGGTCGGCACGGAGGTGCAGCGCCGTCACCGCACCGGCATGGCGCAGGGCGTTGGTGACGAGTTCGGAGACCAGCAGCAACACGTTCTGGACGGTCGTCTCCGGCGGGGACGGGTTCAGGTCCGCCAGGAAGCCGCACGCGGCGTCGCGTGCCTGGGCCGCGCGCAGGGGCCGGCAGGTGCACTCGAAAGGATGGTCGGCGGGAGAGTCCTCGACCAGGTTCAGGTTCTGCATGGCGTTCACCCCGTTCTGCGGCGGCCCCGTCGATGGGCCTTTCCCGCGCTGACCCCGCGGGACGGGTCCGGGAGCGGGCTCCCGGGCATCGTCAGTTGGTGGCGAGCATGCCCTCGCGCAGGCGGGCGAGCGTGCGGGTCAGGAGACGGGAGACCTGCATCTGGGAGATGCCGAGGCGCTCGCCGATCTGGGCCTGCGTCATCTCCTGGCCGAAACGCATCTGGATGATGAGCTTCTCGCGTCCCGCGAGCTGCTCCAGCAGGGGCGCGAGGCTGTGCAGGTCCTCGAAGAGCTCCATGGCCGGGTCCTCGTCGCCGAGCGTGTCGGCGAGGGCGCGCGGGGCACTGTCGGACGACTCGTCCTGGTCGTTGTCCAGGGACTGGCTGGAGTGGCCGTTCGCGGCGACGAGACCTTCGATGACCTCGTCGTCGGTGAGGTTCAGGTGGGTGGCCAGCTCCCGGACCGTCGGCGCGCGGTCGAGGTCCGCGCTGAGCTCCTCCTTGCCGCGGGCGAGCTGGATGCGCAGCTCCTGGAGCCGCCGCGGGACGTGCACCGCCCAGGTCGCGTCGCGGAAGTGACGCTTGATCTCCCCGGTGATGTAGGGGAGGGCCAGGGTGGTGAACTCGTTCCCCAGGGCCGGGTCGAAGCGGTCGATGGCTTTGATGAGGCCGATCGTGCCGACCTGGATGAGGTCCTCGATGTCGGTGCCGTCGGTGCGGTTGCGGAACCGTCGCGCAGCGAACTGGACCAGGGACAGGTTCATTTCGATCAGCGTGTTGCGTACGTACTGACGCTCCGGGGTGCCCTCCTCCAGGGTGCTGAGGCGGAGGAAGAAGACCTTCGACAGGGCGCGGGCGTCGGCCGGAGCGACCTCGCGGGCGTTGTCGATGCGCGGCAGCTGCGCCGGTACCGCGGCCTCTGCCGAAACCTGCTGGGTCGTGGCGGCGGCTGTCTGCTGCGTGGCGACGATGTTCACTGTCCGCTCCCTGGCGTGATCTCGACTTCAAGGCCGGTGGCATTCCCCGGTGCCGCGGCCGGTGTGGCTGCGCAGCAAGAGCATCGCTTGTGAAGACCACACCCGTCAAGCAATACGTGAAAAACTTTTCGTGAGTCGTGTTGCGTGAAAGCTGTTTGGTGTGATGAATCTATCCAAACGACGCAAAACGACGCCCCTTTGTCGACATTCACCCTTCCTGGGCAGGCGTGGCACGGGATCCGCTGCCCGGGGTCACCGGGATACCGGCCGAACGGACGACGAGGTGACCGTCGCGTCTTCCGTAGCCTGGTTGGCGTACGTGAGATCGGGGGCCGAGCACGAGCGGAAGAGCGCATTCATGGGCATCGTCAGCAGTTCCGGGACCCGGCGGCGGACAAGCGTCACCGTGGCGGCCGCCGTCATCGGCCTCCTCGCCGCGGCGGGAGCCCCGGCCCTCGCCGCGGCGGACGTCCCCGCCGGCCGGAACCCCGCCGAGCCCCCCGCCGGCAGCGCCCCCACGACGGCGAAGGTCCCGCTCGGCATCTCCCGCCTCGCCGAGGGCCCCGGCCACGGCATCGCGATCACGATCGACGACGGCCCGGACCCCCGCTGGACGCCGCAGGTCCTCCAGGTGCTCGAGGAGAACGGAGTCAAGGCGACGTTCTGCATGATCGGGACCGAGGCGCGCGCGCACCCCGACCTCGTCCGCCAGGTCGCGGCCGCCGGGCACCGGCTGTGCGACCACACCGTCGACCACGACGTGACGATGGACCACAAGCCCGTCGCCTATCAGAAGCAGCAGATCCTCGAAGCCAAGGACATGATCGAGAAGGCGGCCCCGGGCGCCACCGTGGACTACTACCGGGCTCCGGGCGGCGCGTTCACCCCGGACAGCCGCGCCATAGCCGCCGCGAGCGGCATGCGGCCCCTGGGCTGGAGCGTGGACCCCAAGGACTGGAGCAGGCCGGGCCTGTCGGCCATCGTGTCCGCGGTGGAGAACGGCCTGCCCCGGCAGCCGACGGTCCTCTTCCACGACGGCGGCGGTGACCGCAGCGAGACGGTCGCGGCGCTGAAGGAGTACCTCCCCTGGCTCACCGCACGCGGCTACACCTTCACCTTCCCGGACCGCACAGCCCCCTGACCCACCGCCCCCTGACCCACCGCCCCACATCCCGGCGCACGCGAGGGTTCGCGCCGGTCAGGGGGTGACGTGGGCCGCGATGGTTCGTGCGCTCGTCAGGGGTTCGGTGTGCGTCGTGTCGACCTCCAGGTCGTAGACCACCCCGCGGTGCACCAGGTCCGCCTGTGACGCGGCCATGCCCCGGACGCGGTCGCCCCGTGCGAGCTCGCGGCCCGCGGCGACCGCGCCGTCGCACCTGACGCCGACCCACAGCACCTCCAGCCCGCCGACGGCCTCCCGCCACCGCCGCTGGGACGCCGCCCCGCCGAGGAACACGTCGTCGATGACAATCCGGGCGCCCGCACGGGCCATCGCCGCGATGCCCTCGGTCCAGGCCGCCTCCAGCGTCCGGAAGTCCGCCCCGACGCGGACCCGGCCGTCCGCCGCGATCTCGATCCCCGCGTCCGACTCCCGCATGCGCGCCGGCAGCGCGTCGACGAACGCGTCACAGCCGAACGCCAGCCACGGATCCGGCAGTTCGGACTGCAGGCACCGCACGATCCCGGACTTCCCCGAGCTGGAACCACCGTTGAGAATGATCATCCGAGTCGTCACCGCGCCACGGTAGGGGAACCTCCGCACGCCGCGAAACGCATCTCGCCGGACGGCGCGGACCGGACCGGAAACGACAGGAGGGCCCGGATCCGCGGGGATCCGGGCCCTCCTGGGCAGTAGCGGGGACAGGATTTGAACCTGCGACCTCTGGGTTATGAGCCCAGCGAGCTACCGAGCTGCTCCACCCCGCGTCGGTGAACACCACCCTACGGCACCGCACGGCGCCCGACCGCCACACCCCCCGGTCAGGACGCCGCGGCGCTCGGCTCGGCCCCGCTCTCCGCGTCCCGGGCCGCCCGCCGGCTCAGCGCGTCCTCGTCGGTGTGCGCGTCGTACGAGATCAGCTTCGGCAGCGCCGCCGCCAGCACGGCCACCGACGCCACACAAGCCAGCCCGCCGCTCCAGAAAGCCGTCCGGGTACCCGTCCAGCCCGCCACGGCACCCGCCCGGACCTGGCCGAGCTGCGGGCCGACGCTGTACGAGAGGACCTCGATGCCGGCCAGCCGCCCGCGCAGCCCCTCCGGGATCGTCTGGTTCCAGATCGTGCTGCGTCCCAGCCCGCTCAGCATGTCGCCCGCGCCCGCCACCGCCAGGCACAGCAGCACCGGCCAGAGCGTCGTGAACCAGCCCGCCGCCGCGATCGCCAGCCCCCACGCCGCGGCCCCGCACACCACCAGCAACCCGTGCCGGCGCACCCGCGACACCCAGCCGCTCGTCAGACCCAGCACCAGTGAGCCCACCGCACCCGCCGCGTACATCAGGCCCAGCGCCCACACGGCGTCGAGCTCGTCCGCGAGGAACGGAAGAATCGCGTTCGGGAACGCGAAGCACATCGCCGCCAGGTCGACGGCGTACGTCCCCAGCAGCACCGGGCGGCTCCACGCGTAGCGCGCGCCCTCGGCGATCCCGCGCAGGGACGGACGCTCGGCGTCCTTCACCGGCGGCGCCGGGGCCAGCCGCACGCACAGCAGCACCGAGACGAGGAACCCGGCGACGGTGACGGCGTAGGCCGAGGCGTAGCCCGCGAACGCGACGACCAGTCCGGCCAGTGCCGGACCGGCGATCGCGCCGAACTGGTAGCGCAGGCCGTTGAGCGCGGCGGCCGCGGCAAGCTGGTCGTGCGGCACGATCCGCGCCATCAGCGAGTCCAGCGCCGGCCGCTGCAGCCCGGTGAGCGCCGACACGCCCGCCGCCACCACGTACAGCGGCCACAGCAGCGGGTCCGGCAGGAGCGCGTTCACCAGCAGCACCAGGGCGAGCACCCCGAGCCCGGCCTCGGTCAGCAGGATCAGCCGCCGCCGGTCCACGGCGTCGGCGAGGGCGCCCCCGTACAGACCGCAGACCACCAGCGGCACCAGCTCCACCGCGCCCATCGCCCCGACCGCCAGCGGCGAGTCCGTCATGTGCTTGATCTGGAGCGGCAGCGCGATCATCGCCATGAACGAGCCGAAGAAGGTGACCGTCCCCTGGTAGAACAGCAGCCGGAAGTCCCGGCCGGAACGCCAGGGAGAGAGGTCGGGCAGTACGGCGGCCCAGCGGGAAGTGCTCACGACGGTCCATCGTCGGCGCCGGCGAACGCCCTCCGCAACGCATTTATCCGCCCCGGACGGGCGAATCCGGCACCGGGCGCGTGCCATGGCGGCCACGCGGTGGCAGCCATGGGACATGCCACCGGTGTCCGCCTTCCTGCGTACGGCCGCGGCCTACGCCTGGCGTCTGCTGGTCGTCGGGGCCGCCGTGTACGCGGTCTTCGCCGTGCTCGGCCGGTTCCACGAGATCGCCGTCGCGCTCTTCCTCGGCCTGGTCGTCACGGCGCTGCTCTCCGTCCCCGTCCGGCAGCTGGAGCGCGTCATGTCCCGCCCCCTGGCCGTCGCCGCCTGCCTGATCGGCAGCGCGGTGCTGCTGCTGGGCGGGCTGGCGCTGGTGGGCGAGGCGGTGGCGGGGGAGAGCACCACCCTGGTGCGGGAGTTCCGCGCGGGCCTCGACAGCATCGAGGCGTGGCTGGAGCGGCCGCCGTTCCGGCTGAACCCGGGTGCGCTGTCGGACGTCCGGTCACGTTTGGGGGACTACCTCTCCAGCCACCGGTCCACCCTGGTCAGCACGGCGCTCAGCGGAGCCGGGCACCTGGTCGAGGTCCTCACCGTGGTCGCCCTCGCGCTCTTCTCCTCCGTGTTCTTCCTGAACGGCGGCGACCGCCAGTGGTCGTGGTTCTGCGCGCAGCTGCCCGACGCGCCGCGCGGCCGCGTCGCGGTCGCCGGGCGGGCCGCCTGGCGCACGTTCACCGGCTACACCCACGGGATCGTGCTGATCGCGGCGACGAACGCGCTCCTCGTCGGGGTGGCCCTGTACTTCCTGGGAGTCCCGCTGGCCGTGCCGCTGGCGCTGCTGGAGTTCTTCGCGGCGTTCGTCCCCCTCGTCGGCTCCCCGGTCGCGCTGGCGATCGCCGCGGTCGTCGCGCTGGCCGCGAAGGGGCCGCTCACCGCCGCCGTGGTGGTGGCCCTGATCGTGGTCATCGGCCAGGTCGAGGGCCACCTGCTGCACCCGCTGGTGATGAGCTGGGCGGTCCGGCTGCACCCGCTCGTGGTGGCCATCTCGGTGATCGCCGGAGCGATCGCGGCCGGAGTGGTGGGCGCGGTCGTCGCGGTCCCGCTGGTCTCCGTGACCTGGTCGGTGTACACGGCCCTGCGCGACAGCCGCCCCGGCACGGCCGCGGGCCCCTGACGGCCGGCCACGCGCCGGCTGCGCCGCCGCCGACCCGGTCGTCGGCCGCGCGGGAACGCGACGGCCTCCGCCCACCCGGCGCCGGCGGACAGACGCCCGGACAGCGGGGCGATCATGCAGGCGTACCCGTCGCCCACGAAGCCGGCGACGCCGATCGGGTCCCGCGCGTTCAGCAGGCGCCGCGGGTCCCTCGCGGTGGCGGCGCTCCGGGTCCGCATCGCCCCGGACTGCCGTCCGGGAACGGCCGTGCTCACCCGCCCCCCGGCCGCCGTCCGAGCGAAGTGCTCTCGTCGGGGCGCGCGGCCCCGTCGAGTTCGGCGTCGAGGGCGACCGCCGCGGTGATCAGGGCGAGGTGGGTGAAGGCCTGCGGGAAGTTGCCGAGCTGCTCGCCCGTCGGGCCGATCTCCTCGGCGAACAGCCCGACGTGGTTGGCGTAGGTGAGCATCTTGTCGAAGGCGTAGCGGGCCTGCTCGATCCGCCCCGCACGGGCGAGGGCGTAGACGTACAGGAAGCTGCACAGGGAGAACGTGCCCTCCGCCCCCTGGAGGCCGTCGGGCGAGGCGGCGGGATCGTAGCGGTAGACCAGGCTGTCGGAGACGAGCTCGTCCTCCATCGCGTCCAGCGTGGAGAGCCACCGCGGATCGCGGGGGGCGATGAAGCCGACGAGGGGCATCAGCAGGAGCGAGGCGTCCAGGACGTCGCTGCCGTAGTGCTGGACGAACGCCCGCCGCTCCGTGCTCCAGCCGCGCGTCATGACCTGCTCCAGCACGGCGTCGCGGGCCGCGGTCCACCGGACCAGGTCGGCCGGCCGGGCGTTGGCCGTGGCCTGGCGGATGCCGCGGTCGAAGGCCACCCAGCACATGAGACGGCTGTAGGTGAAGTCCTTCCGGCCGCCGCGGGTCTCCCAGATGCCCTCGTCTGGGCGGTCCCAGTTCTCGCACAGCCAGTCCAGCACCTCCGCGCAGCGCATCCAGCCGTCGTAGCCGATGATGTTGGCGACCCGGCCGGGCGCCGCGAGGGCGTAGACGGCCTCGCCGTAGATGTCGAGCTGGAGCTGGCCGGCCGCGCCGTTGCCCGTGCGGACCGGGGCGGAGCCCCGCCAGCCCTGCAGGTGGTCGAGGACCTCCTCGGTCAGGTACGGGTCGCCGTCGACGCGGTACATGATCTGCAGGGGCTCGCCGTTGGGGGCGCGGCCCTCCGCGAGGCGGTGCCCGAGCCAGTCACGGAACGCGTTCGCCTCCTCGGTGAAGCCGAGGTCGCGCATGGCGCGGACCGACAGCGACGCGTCGCGGACCCAGGTGTAGCGGTAGTCCCAGTTGCGTCCGCCGCCCTCCTGCTCGGGAAGTCCCATGGTGGCGGCGGCGATCGGGGCGCCGGTCGGCGCGTACGTCATCAGCTTCAGGGTGATGGCGGAGCGGTTGACCATCTGCTGCCAGCGGCCGCGGTACGTGCAGCGGCCGATCCAGCCGTGCCAGAAACGGCGCACGTCGACGAACGTGTCCACCATGTCGGCCATGGTCACCGGCGGCGGGGCCGCGCCACGGGCGTCACAGACCGTCAGGACGACGGCCGCGTGCTCGCCGGCCTCCAGGGCCACGGAGGCGTGCACGTCCGGGCCGTCGATCTCCAGCGACAGCGGACCGACCGCCTGCAGGTGTGCGGTGGTGCCCGGCCCCTCGAAGCGCGCGGTGGCTCCGTCCGAGGTCAGTGCGTGGGGGAGCCGGCCGTAGTCGAAGCGGGGGCGGCACTCCAGAGTGAAGCGCACCGCGCCGCGGACGACCCGCATGAAGCGGACGATCCGGTGCCGGTCGGTGACGGTGTGCGGGTCGTGGACCGGCATGAAGTCGACGACCTCCCCGACGCCCTCGGGTGTGAGGAAGCGGGTGATGAGGACGCCGGTGTCCGCCAGGTAGAGCTGGCGGGTGGTGACGGCGGGCGGGCCGTACGCCGCGCCGTGGCCGCCGTCCGGGGCGGGCGGTGTCTCCGGGGCGTCGGCCGTGATGGCGAAGTGGCCGCCGCGGTCGTGGTCGAGGAGGCCCGCGAAGATGCTCGGCGAGTCGAAGCGGGGCGAGCAGAACCAGTCGAGCACGCCGTCGGACGAGACCAGCGCACAGGTCTGGAGGTCACCGATCAGGCCGTGCTCGGCAATGGGCGGGTAGCGGCGCATCGGCCCTCCGGGGCTGGCGGCGGCTGCGAGACCCCCAGGGCGTGGCGGGGGCCACGGCCTGGGGGCGGGTCACGCGGGGTTCTCGCGCGTCCGGCCTCCCCGGGTCCACGGCCGGGCCGCGTGTGCGGCGTACGCGGACGGCGAGGCCGTGGCCGGATCCGTCACGCGGTGCGGGAGTCCTGGCGGAGGCTGCCGGTGCACAGGGCCCAGATGACGAAGAGGCCGATGGCGATCGACACGATGGCCCAGATAGGCGTGTAGGGCAGCCACATGAAGTTCAGGATCACGCTGATCCCGGCCAGGGCCACACCCATCACGCGGGCCCAGTCGGCTCCCTTGAAGAGGCCGGCGCCGACGATGATCAGGACGATGCCGAGGAGCAGGTGGATCCAGCCCCACGCCGTCACGTCGAGCTTGAAGGTGTAGTTGCCCAAGCGGGTGTAGACGTCGTCCTCGGCGATTCCGGCGATGCCCTTGATCACGCCGAGTACGCCGTCCACGAGGAGCAGGACGGCGGCGAACACGGTGCCGCCGGCCGCCCAGGCGCTTCCGGTGTCGTGGGATCGGTGCTGGGCGGGGTTGGAGGGCTGGGGTGTTGTGTGCTGGGCCACGGGATGCTCCTTGACCTGAGGGAACGCCGCTTCAGGCGCGCCTTCAGCCTTCGGCCGCGGACGGGGTAGGGACACCGGAGCGCGGCCGTTCGGGTGAATCCGCTCCGCGGGGCCGCCCCGGATGCACGGCGTCCGCCGGTCGGCGGGCCCTCCCGCGGGGCGCGTCCGAGCCGATCGGGTTCTCCTTGCCCGACCCCCTGACCTGCGGCATCCGGCATCCCGAGACGCGGGCCCGTCACACGCCCGAGGGGGCTCCGAGGGAGGCGGGCAGCGGGGGGCCGTCGAGGCGGCCGGTCACGACCAGGCCGCCGTCCGGGGAGCGCCGGGCGAGGACGCCGGTGCGGAGGTAGCCGTCGGCGGTGAAGGCGCGCGCGTCGTGCTCCGGCGCCCGGTAGTAGCCCCGCGGGGTGTACGGACCGCGGGCGAGGAGCTCGCCGGGCTCCCCGTCGGGCACCTCGCGGCCGTCCGCGCCGACCAGGCGCACCTCGTCGTCGGGCGAGAGCGGGCGGCCGTCCACGGGGGGCGCGGTCCCGTCCGGACCGGCGGGCCCGGTGAGGACGAGCGGCCCCTCGGCCCCGCCCAGGACCTGCTGCGCACGACAGCCCCAGGCGGTACCGATCCGTTCGGCCGTCACCGGGTCCGGGGCCGCTCCGCCGACCTGCACCAGCCGCAGGGAGCCGCCGCCGGCCCGGACCGCGGGAGGCGCGTCCAGCCAGAGCCGGGCGACGGAGGGCGTCACGGCGGTGACGGTGACCCCCTCCCGGGCGACGACGGGGAGGCACACGGCGGGATCCGGGTCCTCGACCAGGACGACGGTACCGCCGACGGAGAGGGTGCCGATGATGCCGGGGGCCCCGAGGACGAGGTTCGACGCTGCGGGCAGCGCGGCGAGGTACACGTCGTCCCCGCTGAGCGACACCAGTTCGGCGGCGGCCCGCGCCTGGTACGCGTAGTCGTCGTGGGTGCGCGGGACGAGCCGGGGCGTCCCGCCGGCGCCGCCGGAGAGCAGCAGGAGCGCGACCTGGCCGGCGCTCCGCTCGGGCACCCGGTCGGGCGGGGAGTCGACGGAGCCCAGCGGAAAGTAGTGGCAGCCCGACGGGTCGGTCGTGAAGCCGCCGTACGGGGAGGAGCCGCCCGGCGCGTCGAGGGGGAACACCCGCCGCAGGAAAGGGCCTTCGGCGGCGATGTCCGCGGCCATCACCGTATGGTCGAAGCCCCGGTACACGGCGGGGGCGACGTAGCCGACGGCCTGGGTGAGCCGCACCAGGGGGGACACCTCGGCCGCACGGTACGAGACCGGGCAGAGCACGGGGACGGCACCGGCGCGCAGCAGTGCGAACACGGTGACGACCCACTCGGGGACGTTCGGCAGCTGGACGACGACCCGCTGCCCGGGCCGCAGGCCGCGCAGCCGGAACCCGGCGGCCATGCGCTCCGCGCGCCGGTTCAGCTGCGCGTAGGTCAGGCGGGTACCGCCGTGCACCAGCGCGGTCCGCGGTCCGTACCGCCGGGCCCAGTCGCGCAACAGGTTGTCCAGCGTGTACCCGCGCCAGTGCCCCGCCGCCCAGTAGCGGTCGACGAACTCCCCGGGCCAGGGCGTACAGCCCTCCAGCACCACAGCCATGCGCGTTTCCCCGTCCCCCGCCGTCCCGGTCCCGGCCATCCAATCCGCCCGCACCCCGGGCCACCATGGGCGTGACGAATCACGGACGCCGCGCCCCGTCGGCGGAAAGCCCAAGGGACGCCGCCGACCAGGAGGTTCACCCCGGACAGCAGGCCTGCGCCGTGCCGCACGGACCGGGCCGGGCAACGCGGACCCGGCACGATCCGAAAGAGACGGCCTAGTACCGCAGAGCCGTGCCGGTCTCCGCCGCGACCGTGCCGGACAGCTTGTGCGTACTGCGCGCGGTGCCCTGCTCCGTCGCGTTCCCGGGTACGTCCGACACCGTCACCACGACCGTGTCGAGCAGGTTGCCGCTCTCGTCCTTCATGTTCACCTGCACGGCGAACGACTTCGCCGAACCGTCGGTGTTCTTCACGGAGACGGGAACCGTCGTGAAGCCCTCCCCGTCGGTCGCGGGCGCACCCAGGGTCACTTCCGCCTTGGCGTCCACACCGTCCTTGACCTCACCGAGCTTGTCCTTCGCCACGGCGGCGGCCGACGCCGCCGCGTCCGTGGCCTGGGACGCCGCGGACGACACCGCCGCCCCGGCGGACTCCACGGCCGACGCGGCCTTCGAGGCAGCGGCGCCCGGATCGCCGTCCCCCGAGCAGCCCGCCGCCCCCAGGGCGAGCACCGCCACGGCCACACCGGCCAGGCCACGCATCCGTACGATCGCCATCACGCCTCCTGAAGTTGTTCGTTCCGTCCAGTCAAGGCCGTGACCGCCCGCACGCGGGGCATCACCCGCACGCCATCCGGGTGACGCCCCCGCGGGCACGTGCGCAGCCGCCCCCGGCCCGCCGGCCGCCGCGGGCCCCGGCTCCGCCCCCGGCCCGCGGCGGCCACACTGGGACCGTCCCGCCCAGGGGATAGTCTGTGCGGGTGGAGGCGGCTGACCGGCGAGAAGACGACGGACCCCGTGCCGGGCGGCCGGGTACCGGCGACGCGCGGCTGATGGCCGTCGCGCGCCACCTGCGCCACATCAACGGCGAGATGAACGGCCTGATCCACCGCTTCGCCGGGGAACAGGGCCTGCACGCCACGGACATCCAGGCGCTGGGGGCGATCCTGGACGCCCCGTTCCCGCTGACCCCCGGAAGGCTCGGGCAGCACCTCGGGATCACCTCGGGCTCCGTCACCGCCTGCCTCGACCGCCTGGAGAGGGCGGGACACGTCCGGCGCGTCCGGGACTCGGCCGACCGCCGCGTCGTACACCTCTACTACGAGCCCACGGCCCGCAAGGTCGCGGCCGATCACTTCCGCGTGCTGGCCCGGGCCACGGAACGCGCCCTGGAGCGCGCCGGCGAGGCCGACGCCGCCGGCGCGCTCCGCTTCCTCGCGCTGCTCGCCGAGGAGTTCTCCGCGGGCGGGCCCGGCGGCGCCTGAGCCCCGGGGCCCCGCCCGCGCGCGACGGTGTACGGGCGGGGCCGGCTCCGCGGAGAACCCGGCTCCGCGGACTCAGTGCGTACGCGCCGCCGCGGGCTCGTGCTCCGGCGCCGGGGCCGGAGCCGGGGCGGTGGGCCTGCTCAGCCGGCCGGGCCACCAGGCCCGGCGGCCGATGTCCAGGACCAGCGCGGGCACCAGGAGCGAGCGGACCAGCAGGGTGTCCATCAGCACCCCGAACGCGACGATGAACGCGATCTGCAGCAGGAAGGCGAGCGGGATCACCCCGAGGGCGGCGAAGGTGGCCGCGAGCACCACCCCCGCCGAGGTGATCACACCGCCCGTGGCCGTCAGCCCGCGCGTCACGCCCTCGCGGACCCCGTGGCGCAACGACTCCTCGCGCACCCTCGACATCAGGAAGATGTTGTAGTCGACGCCGAGGGCCACCAGGAAGACGAACCCGTAGAGCGGGACCGAGGAGTCGGTCCCGGTGAACCCGAGGACGTGCCGGAACACCAGGGCCGAGACGCCCAGGGTGGCGAAGAAGTTCAGGGCGACCGTGGCGACCAGCAGCATCGGCATCACCAGCGAGCGCAGCAATCCGATCAGGATGAGCAGGATCACGGCCAGGACCACCGGGACGATGAGCGCCCGGTCCCGTTCGGCGGTCCGCTGCGTGTCGTAGGCCTGCGCGGTGTAACCGCCCACGAGCGCTCCGGCGTCCGGCACCGCGTGCACGGCCTGGCGCAGCCGCACCACGGTCGCCTTCGCCGCCGCGGTGTCCGCCGGGTCCTCCAGGGTGGCGTCGACGCGGATCCGGCCGTCCGCGATCAGAGGCGATTGCGGATTCCCCTTCTCGGTCACCACGGCGGCCGAGGCCACGCCGTCCGTCTCCTCGACCGCCCGCCGGACCTCCGGCAGCCGGGCGGCGTCGGCGATCACGACGGCCGGATTGCCGGAGCCGCCCGGGAAGTGCCGGCTCAGCTCCCGCTGACCGGCGACGGACGTCGCCTCGTTCACGAAGATCTCGTCGAGCGGTACGCCCCCGGAGCGGAGGGTCGGCGCGAAGGCCGAGCAGGCGAGCAGGCCCACGAGCACGACGGACCACACCGTGCGCGGGGCGCGGTCGACGAGCGCGGCGGTCCGCTCCCGGATGCCCCGTCCGCCGTTGCCCGGCCGGACGCGGGCGGGCCAGTACGCCCGGCGGCCCAGCAGCACCAGCGCGGCGGCGAGGAAGGTGAGCGAGCTCAGGACCGCGCACACGATGCCGATGGCGCCCACCGGGCCGAGCGCCCGATTGTTGGTCAGGTCGCTGAGGAACAGGGCGAGCAGGCCCAGCGCCACCGTGCCCGCACTGGCCACCACCGGGCCGGCCGACTGGCGTAGGGCGGCGCGCATCGCGGTGAAGCGGTCGTCCCCGTGCTGGAGTTCCTCGCGGAAGCGCGCCGTCAGGAGCAGGGCGTAGTCGGTGGCGCCGATCACGAGGATCGAGAGGATCCCCTGGACCTGGCCGTCCACGCGCACCAGCCCCCGGTCCGCCAACGCGTAGACGACGGCGCACGCCGTGCCCAGCGCGAACACGGCTCCGATGATGATCAGTACGGGGAGCAGGAGGCTGCGGTAGACGAGCAGCAGGATCACCAGGACGGCGAGCAGCGCCACGCCCAGGAGCAGGCCGTCGATGCCGGCGAAGGCGTCCGACAGGTCGGCCTGCGTCGCGGCGGGGCCCGTCAGCCGGGCCGTCGTCCCGCAGACGAGGGAGGCGGCTCGGCGCTCCTGGGGAGGAAGGCCGCCTGGTCGTTGGTGGCGACCTCGCCGAGCTTGCCGGCGTACGGGCCCAGCGTGCCGCCGATGCCGAGCCACGCCACGAGGAGGAGGGCGGGGACGAGCCATCTGGCCAGTCGGGGAGAGGGGGACATGGTGCTCCTGGGGCAGAGTTCTCTCGATAGCCGCATATCTTGATGGTCAAGATATATGGGTGCGAGGATAGCCCCTCGCCCGTCGCGGTTACCCTTCCCTGTGATCTCCGCCCCACGCACCCTCGTTCCCCTGTCGTCGGCCACGGAGCTGTCCCGCGTCGAGGACGGACTGCGCCTGCCGCTGCTCGTCTGGGCCCCGGGTCCCGGCTGGCTGATGCTGTCCTCGGCCATCCTCGGAGGGGGCTGGGGCGAGCGCCACTGGGTGATGAACGCCCAGGTCCCGCCGGGCTACCGGCGCCACGACCCCGACCGGCACCTGGAGGCCCTGGCCCGGGGCGCACGGCTCGGCGGCCCCGGAGCCGCCTTCATGACCGCGGCCCGGGTCGGCGCCCACGGGTACGCACACGACGGGGAGGCCGAGGCGCTGGTGACGGCCGGTGTGGGGGTGCACGGCTGGGCCGCCTCGCCGGAGCCCGCCGGTGACGGGCCGCCGCCGGCCGGCACCATCAACATCATCGTGGCCCTTCCGGTCCCGCTGTCGCCCGCCGCGTACGTGAACGCGGTCGCGACCGCCACGGAGGCGAAGGTCCAGGCGCTGCGGGACGCCGGAGTCGACGCGTCCGGTACGCCCACCGACGCGGTCTGCGTCGCCGCCCCGCACCCGCGGCCCGGGCAGTCGTACGAGGTCTTCACCGGCCCCCGTTCGACCTGGGGCGCCCGCCTCGCCCGGGCCGTGCACCGGGCGGCCTACGACGCCTGCGTCCGCGACCTGCGGGCCCGGGGGGCGGCGGGGTGCGGCGCCGACGTGAACGCGGCGGTCAGGCGCGGAGGTTGAGCAGCATCAGGGGGCTGGACGCGGGGCGCGCCGAACCGGCTTCGACTTCGGTTTCGGTTTCGGCTTCGGCTTCGAGGGTCAGGCCGACGGCGAGGGCCCGAGCCGTGTCGCCGTGCAGCAGGACCGCGCCGTCGCGGCGCATCGAGCCGGCCGGGCGCATCGTGCCGTGGTCGTCGAACCACAGCCGGTAGACCGAACCGGGAGGCGCCGGGGGGAGGCCGGAGGCGACGAACACGGACCGGTTCAGCAGGGCCGAGGTCACCACGGACGCGGTGGCGCCCCCGTGGATGCGCCCGTGCACGGTCCGCGCGTCCGGCGCGGCCATCACCGCGGACAGCGCCCGCGCCTGCCCGACCGACAGCAGCGCCCCGGGTCGCGCCTTCTGGATCCGCTGGTGCTGCCAGACGGCCGCGGAACCGAAGGCGGCTGCGGCGATACAGGCCGCCAGGACCAGGGGCCCGGTCCTGCGCGTCAGGCGTACGAGCGGCCCGGCCGGCCGGTCGTGGAGGGTGGGCGGGCGCGACTGGCGGACGGCGCCGATGTCGCGCAGGACCGCCTCCCTCGCGCCGGGGGGCGGGGGCAGGCACACCGCGGTGCCGAGGGCCGCGGACGTGGCTCGGAAACCGGCCACCTCCCGGGCGCAGACCGGGCACCGCTCCAGGTGCGCGGCGAAGGTGCGGTGCTCCTCGGCGCCGAGCGCGTCGAGGGCGTAGGCGCCGGCGAGGGCGTGCGGATCTTCTTCGTGTCTCATCTGGTCACCCCATGCGGTCGCGCGGCGCGGCGGGTACGCCGCCGCAGGTCGGTCCTGCCTGCCGGGAAGCGGGCCCGCACCGACGCCCGCCCGGCGCCGTCGACCCACCCGTCGCCTGCACGGTCTTCGGAACGGAGACCCGTGAGGATTGGCCGGGGGCAGGGCCCGCCCGTACGGCTGAACGCAGTTGGAGCAGGTGCCCGCCCCGGCCGGGCAACCCGCCGGGCCACCGCCGGACCGCCACTCCCGGACCGGGCGGACGCCGGGGAGAGGTCGTTCTCCCTTCCGTAGGAGGTGGGACCAATCCGCCGGACGTGGCGGCGCGAATGCAGGGTGTGAGCACCTTCCGAACGACCTTCGCCCGCGGACTCAGGGGCGCCGCGGCCGGCCTGCTGGCCGGATTCACCGCCCTGGCGGTCGCCGAGCTCGTCGCCTCCCTGGCGCGGCCGCAGGCCGGACCGGTGACCGTCGTCGGCGGGGCGGCGATCGACCGCACCCCGGCGGCGGTGAAGGACTTCGCGATCCGCACCTTCGGCGAGAACGACAAGCTCGTCCTCCAGCTCGGCATCCTGGCCACCCTCGGCCTGCTCGCCGTCGCGCTCGGCCTGCTCTCCCTGCGCCACCGGCGCACCGGCGCCGCCGGCGTGCTGCTCTTCGGCGTCATCGGCGCGGCGGCCGCGCTGACCCGCCCCGACACCCAGGGTCCCGTGGACGCCCTGCCCTCCCTCGTCGGCGCCCTCGCGGGCGCCGCGATCCTGTACTTCCTGGCCGGACGGGCCGCCCCGGCCGCCGGGACGGAGTCCCCGGACGGAGCGCCCGACCGGCGCTGGTCGCGACGGGGGTTCCTGGCCGCGGCCTCGGTCACCGCCGTCGCCGCCACCGGCGTGGGGGCCCTGGGCCGTACGCTCTCCGGCCGCCGGGGCCAGGGCGCCGTGGCGTCGAGGGAGGCGCTGAAATTGCCCGCGCCGGCCTCCCCGGCCCCCGCCCTGCCGGCCGGCGTCCAGCTGAAGGCCCAGGGCATCAGCGCCTTCACCACGCCGAACAAGGACTTCTACCGCGTCGACACCGCCCTCGTCGTCCCCCGGGTCGACGCCGACACCTGGCGGCTGCGCATCCACGGCAAGGGGGTCGCCCGGCCCCGCACCTACTCCCTCCAGGACCTGCTCGAACGCCCCCTGATCGAGCGCGACATCACCCTGACCTGCGTGTCCAACGAGGTCGGCGGCCCCTACATCGGCCACGCCCGCTGGCTCGGCGTCCGCCTCGCCGACCTCCTGCGCGAATGTGGGGTCAAGCCCCCCTCGAAGGGCGGCCCGGCCGATCAGCTCGTCGCCCGCTCCGTCGACGCAATGGCGCTCGGCTCCCCGGTCGAGGACGTCATGGACGGCCGGGACGCGCTCCTCGCCGTCGGCATGAACGGCGAACCGCTCCCCTTCGACCACGGCTTCCCCGTACGGATGATCGTGCCCGGCCTCTACGGGTACGTGTCGGCCTGCAAGTGGATCGAGGACCTGGAGCTCACCACCTTCGACGCCTACGACGCCTACTGGGTCAAGCGCAGGTGGGCCCGCAAGGCGCCCATCAAGACGCAGGCCCGCATCGACACCCCCAAGCCCTTCGCCCGCCCGGCCGCCGGCGCCGTCGTCGTCGCCGGGGTGGCGTGGGCCCAGCACCGCGGCATCGAGCGCGTCGAGGTACGCGTCGACGACGGGCCCTGGCAGGACGCGGACCTGGCCCCGCAGGCCGGTGTCGACACCTGGCGCCAGTGGTCCTACCCGTGGAAGGCCACGGCCGGCGGTCACACCCTGACCGTCCGGGCCACCGACGGCACCGGCGCGGTACAGACCGAGGAGCGCGCCCGGACCGTCCCCGACGGTGCCAGCGGCTGGCACAGCGTCTTCGTCACCGCCGGATAGGCGCGCGGCGGACGCCTCGGCAGGCCGCAAGCACCGGTACGGCACATGCCCGCGGGCCGGGACTCCCGACGGAGTCCCGGCCCGCGGGCGTGCGGCCCGCTACTCCTGGTTCAGGGGCAGCGCGATGTCCGTGACCTGCTGCCGGGCCGGGAACGCACCGCGCCCGGTCGCCTTGCCGTTCAGCACGTTGATCTCGTACAGCCCGTACGAGCGGCCCGTGCTGATGGTGGCGAAGCCCTTGTTCAGGCCGCTCTTGACGGAGTAGTAGATGTCGAAGCCCGCGTTCGGCGCGGCGTTGATGCCGAGGTTGCCGGTCGGCGCCAGGCTGCCCGCGTTGGCGGGGGACTGCAAGGAGATCCGGTCGGCCGCGGTGTCCAGGTCGAACAGGGAGGTGGCCGTCGCGGCGTTCAGGTCGTTGTTCGTGTAGGCGGCGCCGGTGACGCCCGTCGCGGTGGACGGCGGCATGGTGGGGTTGGTCAGGGTGCCGTCGACGGTGGTGCCGAGCGGGGCCCCGGCGTCGTCGATGTTGTGGCGCAGGTTCTGCCCCGTGTCGGAGATGATCCGCAGCCGGTTCGCGGCCGGGTTGAAGTCGACGCCGAACCGCGCGCCCGACAGGGCGACGGTGAGCTGCGAGACCTGGGCGGCCTTCGCGTCGGTGGTGCTGAGGGTGTAGACGCCACCGCGGTCGCCGACGCCGTACAGCTTCTCGTTCTGGACGCGGAAGTCGATGCCCACGAGCTTGGTGTCGCCCTGCAGGCCGGACACCCTGCCGAGAGGGAAGGTCGTGGACGGCCTGTCGACATCGAACTCCACCAGCCTCTGGTCGGCCGTCAGGCCGACGGCCCGCAGACCGGCGTGCGCCATGGCCGGCGCGGCTTCGCGCGTGCCGCCGGTGTCGGCCGTGGCGAACGCGGGGGCCGCGCAGAGGGCGGCGAGGGCGGCTGAGACGGCCATGACAGTGCTGCGAGTAAGCATGTTCACCTTTCGGAGACGTGCGTACCCCCGCCCGGATCCGGGCGCGGGGTCCTCGCATGCTTCGGAGCGGTACCGACCCCGGATGTGGACCACGGCCCGAGTCCACTCCAACGGCTCAGCGGCCGCCGCCGCCGGTCCGACGTCCTATGCGGTGCCGGTGGTGCAAGCCGCCCCGGCAGCTCCGCCGCCGCCTGCGCCGGAGCCATCCGTCGCGCCGGACCGGCCCAGGGCCTCGCCGGTCAATGCGAAGGACAGGACGAGCCCGGAGCCGCCGGCGCGCGCGCCGGTGAGCGCGACACCCGCCGGGAGGTCGTCCAGACGGACGGTGCGGGGCGCGAGCCGGTCGGCGAAGGCGGAGGCGCCCGGCAGGGAGGACACCCGGTCCACGGGTATGTCCCGGCCGAACACCCCGATGCTGGCGGGCGTGACGGTCAGGGTGTCGGGCGTCGTCGACAGGGTCGTCTTCACGGTGACGGGCAGGCCCAGGTCCCCGGCGGACCCGGAGAGGACGAGGTTCCGCCCGTCCGACCCCACGGTCATCCCGGCGGCCGCGCCACCCGCTTCGCCTCCGAGGCGTTCCCGCAGCGCGCTGTAGGGGACCGTGGCCTCGGCGGTGCCGCCCGCGCCCGCGCCGTCGCGGGTCACGTCCTTCAGGACGGCCTCGACGTTCACGTCGGTGCCCTGCCGCCGGACCCCCTCCGCCTTGACGCGCACGGTTCCGACGCTTCCGGCGAGGGCCCGCAGTCCGGCGAACGTGCTGTCCAGTTCCGCGGTGACCGCACCCGTCGCGTGGAGGCGGCAGCTCGCGGCCGACACGACGCGCTCCTCGACCCGGTCGCGGACCACGAGGTCGGTTGCGGTGGCGGCGACCGCCGTCGCGGCGAGGCAGGCGGCGGTGATGGCGAGCGTCTTGCGGCGGGGCTTCACGGTGCGGGGCGTGGTGCGGGGCTTCACGGTGCGGGAGTTCCGTTCCGGGCGAGGATGGCGAAGGCTTTGGGCAGGAGCGGGGCCGCGTCCGCGGCGGTGCCGGCCTCGCGGCGGGCCCGCTGGGTGCGCAGTACGGCGCGGGCCGCCGAGAGCGCGGAACAGGCGACCACCATGGCGTGGAGGTCGGCGTCGGGCATGTCGGCGGGGAGCCGGCGCAGTACCAGGAGGCTCAGCCGGTCCTCGAACTCCGCGAACGCCCGGGTCAGCCGGATCCTGATCAGCTCCTGGCTCTCGGTGCCCGCCAGCGAGTGGGTCAGTCCCGTCAGGGTGCTCTGCGCGAACGGGACCGCGGCCTCCGTGAGGGCTCGGCACACCGCTTCCAGGGGGTCCTCGTCCAGCGGCCGCGCGGTCAGCGCCGCCTCGACGAAGGCGAACAGCTCCGCGCTGTCCGGCAGCAGAAGGGACTCCTTGCTCTCGAAGTAGCGGAAGAACGTGCGCTCCGACACGTTCGCCGCCGCCGCGATGTCGGTGACCGTGGTACCCGCGAAACCGCGCTCGGCGAAGAGCGCGGCGGCGCACGCCCGCAGGGTGCGGCGGGTCTGCTCCTTCTTGCGTTCCCGCAGGCCGGGCAGGGCGTTCTCGGGTGCCATGGCGTACACCCTCACCCAGGGTGGCAGGCATGTCAATTGGCAGTTACTGCCACATGACCTGGGGACTCTCGGTGGCCCCGCCACCAGTGGGGCTGGGCCGCGCCCCGCCGGGCCCGAGGGAGCCGGTGCCGATCGAGTCCCACGTGCCGACGATGGTGTTCGCCCTCACCAGCTGGTGGCCGCCGCGGCGGCTCCACCGCGTCGTGCCGTACGTCACGGTGTGGGCCCGGGCCCCGCCAGGAGGGCGTAGGCCGTCTGCGAGATCAGGGCGTCCGTCACCGGCGACGCGATGCCCGCGATGCCCGAGCGCATCAGCGCGCTGCCTTCGAGCAGGGCGATGAACGCCTCCGCCCGTGCGCGCCGTTCCGGCTCCGGCAGGTCGGGCAGGTGCAGCCGGACCTGCTCGGCCACCAGGTCCGCGTAGCGCCCGTAGAAGGCCCGGACGGCCGCGGCGACGGCCTCGTCCCGCGCGGCCAGGGCCCACAGCTCGACGAACACCCGGACCAGGCCGGGATCGTCCTGCTCGGCGAGGAGCAGGGTGATCACGCGCTCCAGCGGGACCGGCTCCGCGGCCACGTCCCCGCCGCCCAGGCCGGGGGCGACGTCCGCGAGGCGCTCCAGGGAGCGGCTCAGGAGGCGGGCGAGGACCGCGTCGAGGAGGCCGTCGCGCGTGGGGAAGTAGTACTGCAGGTGGCCGAGGCGCACCCCGGCGGCCTCGGCCACGGCGCGCAGGGACAGCGCGCCGTGGCCGCCACCGACGAGCGTGCGCTCGGCGGCGTCGAGGAGGGCGGCGCGCCGGGCGGCTCCTTTCGCCGTGCTCATGCGGCAGCTGCCGCGACGGGCCCGGCGGTGTCGCGCGCGGTGACCTCGACCCGTACGCCCGCTGCCTCCAGCGCCGCCAGCACGGTCTGCGGCAGCGGGTGGGATTCGGGGAAGGCGAGGCCGGTCCGCGCCGGGGCGCCGTCGGAGCCGAGGACCCTGCGCAGGCCGAGCAGGGCTCCGACGGCGGTGAGCCGGGCCTGGCCGTGCGGATCGGTGACGGTGGCCCGCAGGGCCCCGAGGGGCCCCTCGACGTCGATGCGCAGGGCGGCGGTGCCACCGCCCCCGGGGGCGTACAGCAGGCGTCGCCGGACCGGACGCCACCGCTCGCCGCGGGCGCGCCGGAAGAAGCCGATGCGGCCCAGGCCGACCAGGGTGGAGGTGGCGGCGGCGCTGCTGAAGCCGATGCGGGTCGTCACGGTACGGGCGCCGAGGGTCAGCGGCAGGGTGAACTGCTCGGGCGTGTCGATCCGGGCCACCTTGGTGCGGTGGTCGCCGATGGTCAGCGTCCGCGCGCCGCTGAGCGGGGCGACACTCCTGGAGAGTCCGCCCTCGCGCACCTCGAAGTCCACGCCGAGGCGGTCCATGAACTCCACCGAGTCGGCTCCGGCGCGGTCGGCCAGGTCGTAGCGCACGGAGGTCTCCACGCTGTCGGCCCCGCCGAGGCGCTCCGCGAGGGCGGCGGCGACCAGTGGCACCACGCCGCCCATCCAGCCCGAGGAGAGCAGTACCGGCGCGCCCGGGCCCGCGTCGGGCCGGCCGACCGAGGCGAGCGCGGCCGCGCGCTGCACGCGGGACGTCCAGCGCGTCACGTCCACATACGGGACCCCGCCGGCGAGGGCGGCGCGCAGCACCCGGTCGTCCGGATCGTTGACGACGCCCACCACGGCCCGCACCGCGGCGCGGAACGGCTCCGGGTCGCCGAGGTCCCAGCGCCGCGCCTCGGCGCCGAGTTCACGGCACAGGTCCACGGCCCCGGCGGGCGAGCGGCCCGTGAGCAGGAGGGGCCACTGCCGGGCCGCCATGCGGGCCAGTTCCGCGCCCACCGTTCCGTACCCGCCGACGAGGAGCACCGGTCCGGCGGGGTCGTGCACCAGCTGATCGTTGTCCATGGGGGAGACTATAGGTCACTCGACCTAGAAAAGGTCTAGCGACTCCGGCGGCCGTCCCCGAGGCCCGCCGACCTGCGGTCCGGCCCGCGGGAGACGGCGGGGCAGGCGGAGCGGTTCGTGTAAACCCCCCTGAACGGACGGGTCCTGGCCGGGCCCGAACTCCTTGACGCCCCCGCGGCGCTGACGAATACTCGCAAGCGCCCGCTCATATGGGCCCTATATCCGCATCTCGTGACAGTGGTTCCGAAGTGAGTGATATCCGGCGAACGGGATGAACGGCGGCCCCGGCCATGCCCCGCCTCTTCACCGGAAGGACGAAGCGAGGGGAAGCCGATGGACAGCAGGGGCAGCACAGTCGACGACCACGGTCCGTGTCCCGGCGACGACCGGCACGGCCACCCGCACGAACTGATCGGCCGGCTGCGCACGGCACTGGACGGCCTGGGCGGCCTCACCGAGGTACTGACGGCCATGGCCGCACCCTGTTGCGACGGCCACAGCGGCCCCGACCGCCCCGCCCACGGACCCGTCGCGGCCCACAGGCGCGGTCCGGGCGACGCGGGGGGAGCCGGGGGAGCGGGAGAAGCGGGCGGGGTCTTCGCCGAGTTGCGCGAGAGCGCGCGGTTCGAACTCCTGGAGGTCCGCCCCGCCCTGCCCGAGGGCTGCGCGTCCGGCACCCCGGCCCACCACCGGCTCATCGTCAGCGCCTCGGCGGCCGTGAGCCCCGGCGCCGCCGCACGGCTCAGCGCCGTGACCGGCAGAGGGACCCTCGTGCGCACCGCCGGGCTGCTGCCCCTGCACATCGCCGTTGCCGACCGGGAGAGCCTGGCCGTCGCGCTGGACCTGGGGCACGGGCTCACCGTCCTGCACACCGCGCGGACGCCCGGGACCGCCCGGAGCGTGGCCTGCCGGTTCCTGGAGGACTGGTGGCCCAGGGCGCGGCCCTGCGGGACCGGCCCCGGTCCCGCAGGGCGCCCTCACGGGTACGGAGGCCGCGGTCATCGAGGGGCTCGCGCAGGGCCTGACCGACGAGAGCGTCGCCCGCCGGGTCGGCGTCACCCCGCGGACGGTGCGCCGCCACGTCGCCGCGGTCTCCGAACGCTACGGCGCCACCTCGCGCCTCCAGCTCGGGCTGCTGCTCGGCCGGGTCCCGGAACGGCGGCCGGTCCCGGACGGGCGGGCGGAGCCCGGTGGCGCGGCCGGCGGCCCCTCCCCTGTGGGGGCCGCCGTGCCGCACCCGGCTCAGGGGTAGGGCAGCGGGTTCGCGTTCAGGTCCCGGACCGCGAGCGGCCGTGCACTTCGGCCGCCTCGAAGGGGAGTCGGCCCGGCCGTAACGGGGGCTGCCGACCCCGCCGCCCGCGAAGCAGTCGTAGCGGCGCAGCCGGCCGTCCCGCTCGATCGCCGTGAGCGCCGGGTACGCGTGCGGGTCCAGGTCGTACGGGGAGAACCCGATCTCCCCGTGCTGCCGACCCCGCGTCTCCGTCAGCCGCCGCAGCGGGCGGTTCTCCAGCGAGCGGTCCACCACCAGCACCCCCGTGCATCAGGGCGTCCCGCCCGCTGATGTGGCTGACCAGGCCACCGCCCGGCGAGCCCCACCACGGCGGCCCGGTGGTGCTGGACCGGCTTCCGGGCGGGCAGTGGCCGGGACAACACCAGCCGCTCGGTGCGACGGTCGCGCCGCCGAGAAGTACGTCTCCTCGACCTTGTCGATGATCCGGAACATGGGACACCTCCTCTCCGGTTCGGCGGCCCCGGCCCCGACCCGGGCTCGGGCCGACGCCGGCGGACACCTCGAACCTAGGGAGCCGCCGGGCACCGGACAATGCCGCGGCGCCGTCCTGAACCGGCCATGACCGCCGGCGGACGGCGCCGGCGGGTCCGGTGCGGGCCGCTCAGCCCTCGTCGAGCCGGTCCTCGCGGACCCGGGAGGCGAGGTCGATCTTCGTGTACGCGGGGCGCCCCGCCCGCTGGTACTTGTCCTTGACCCGGTCGAGGTAGTACTTGGCCGTGTGCGGGCTGATGCCGGCCCGCCGCGCGGTGCTCTTGAGGGTGAGTCCCGAGGCGTAGCCGAGGAGCACCTCGCGCTCCTTGGGGGACAGCGCGGGCCGGCCGGGCGCCGAGTCGTGGGCCCAGGCGAACGCGAGTTCCGCGGAATGGGCCGTCCCGCCGGCCGCCACCTCCTCCACCGCCGTCACCAGCGTCTCCAGATCGTGGTCCTTGGTGAGGTACCCGGCCGCGCCGGCGGCCACCGCGGCGATGACCCCGGCCCGGTCCGCGACCGTGCTGATGACCAGCACGCGGCACCCGGTCGCCCGCAGCCGCCGGATGTTGGCGGCGGGCTCCGAGCCGTCCTTCAACCGGAGGTCGAGCAGGACGACATCGGCCGGCGGCCCCCCGCCGGTGAGTTCCACCAGTTCGGCGACGGTGGCCGCCGTCGCGACGAGGTCGATCCCGGGCGCGGGGGCCAGCCAGGAACGCAGCCCGCCCAGCAGCATCCTGTCGTCGTCCACGACCGCGACCGACGTCACCCCGGCCACCGCAGCTCCACGACGGTGCCCTCGCCGGGCGTGCTGTCCACCTCCGCGAAGCCGCCCGCCTCCCGCATCCGGGCGTGCACGGACCGCGCCAGGCCCACGTGGCCGGCCGCGACCGCCCCCGGAGCGAAGCCCGCCCCCCGGTCGACCACGGTCACCAGGACCCCGTCGCCGTGCCGGGCCGCGGTGAGGAAGGCGCGGCCGGTCCGGGCGTGCCGCTGGACGTTGTTGAGCGCCTCGGCGACGGCGTCGGCGAGCGCCGACACGACATCGGGCGGCACGGACGGCAGGTCGTGGTAGCGCGCGGTCACCTTCAGCTCCAGGTCCTCCGCCGCCCGTACGGCGCCCTCCAGCGCCGCCGCCAGGCCCGGAGCGGGCCCCTCCTCCTCGGCGCTGCGCTGGATCAGTCGGCGCAGGTACGCCGCCTCCCGCGCGCACCGACTGCGCACCGGAGCGGAGTTGGCGTCGACGCCGCCGCGGGCGATGGTGGTCAGGGTGGCCAGCACCGTGTCGTGCAGGGCCCGGTGGTGGGCGATGCGCTCGGCGTACCGGACCCGGCCCGCCTCCGCCGTCACCGCGAGCTCGTTCGCCGCGTCGAGGAGGGTGCCCTGGCGGCGGACGTAGCGCCACAGCAGCCAGGTGATCGCCGCCGACGACAGGACGGCGTTGGTGTGCGCGCCGATGACGGCGATCCCGGCCCCCGTCATGCGGTACCCGACGACGTGGATCGCGGCGATGGCCAGGACCGCGGCGGCCGCGGGCCAGCGGGTGAGCCCGATGGCGGCCAGTCCGCTGGAGGAGCCGCCCAGCAGCATCGCCCAGCCGATCGCCGGTGTCTCCCGCATCCCCGCCCAGAAGTAGGCCGCGAACGGCAGCGCGCAGCCGACGAGGACCACGTCGGTGACCACGTGCGGCGCTCTCAGCCAGCCGTGCGAGCGCGCCGCGCCGAAGACGAGCACCGTGCATCCGACGGCCGTCGCCATGAGCAGCCAACCGACCGGACGGCCCCCCGACCGCCCGTGGGCCAGACCGACCAGTCCCACCGCCAGGTGGCTGATCCGGTACAGCCCCGTCGCCAGCAGGAGAAACGATTGCGCACGCTGGAGCCCCGAGCCGATCCCCACCTGATGTCCCTCCGCGACGGCCTGATGTCATCAGATCACCGGGATGTCCACCCACGCGCGCTCCTGGGCGAAACGAGGCGCCAAAACGGCGCTGAACGACCGGATTCGTGTCGACGGTGGCGCCCGGCGAAAGGATCGGCGCCAACCGCCCCGCGCGTGCGTCCCTGCGGCTGGATCCGGGAGGGACGGCCCGGGGGGTGTCCCGCACCGGTCGCCGAGCCGGGCGGACGCGTTCGCGTCAGTGCCCGGACGCCGGCCGGCAGCGCTGTACGGGCGTCGGGGGCGACGTCCGAGGCGTGGTGGGACGGGAGGGGCGACCCCGGTGCGCGGGCCCGGGACCGGGCGGCCGGTCCGACCGTCCCCGGCACCCCGTACCCGAGCCGGATCCCGGAGGCGCGCCGTGGAGCTCCCGCCCCGCCTCTCCGACCAGTCCGAAGTCCTCCGTCGCCGGCGACGGAGGCCACGCGGCGACCCGCTCGGCGCCGAACTCCGCCCGGGGGGCAGCGCGCACGGCCTCTGCCTCGGCCGGGTCCGGCAGGACGGCCGGGGACGAGGACACCCGTACGACGTCCGGATCGCGCGCGCAGGCCGACGCCGCGCACTCGGCGTGCACGATCCGCTTCACCGCCCGCGCAGCGCGTTCCGGGGTGGCCCCCCTCACCGCCCGTACCGTGAGCGCCGGTTCGGTCCGGTCCGCGATCACGCCGGCCCGCTCGCCCGCGGGGAACGCGCCGACCGTCACCGCCGCAGGTCGGCCGGAACGGTCTCCCGCGCCACCACCGCCTGGAGCCGCGTCACTGCGTGAGCGGCCGTCAGGACCCGGTCCACCGCCGGTCGGGGCGCGTCCGCGGGGCCGCCGCGGCCGTGCACCACGACCCGGTACGTCGCGTCCGCCGGGGGCATCGCCGCCGCGCCCGCCCTCCCCGTCCCCGTGCCCGTTCTCGCAGTCCTCCGGACGTGGAGGTTCATCCGGTGGGGGCGTCCCTCGCCAGATCGGTGGAGTGCGCGCGATGCCATGCGGCGAGGTCCGGGCCCGCGGAGCCGCCCTCGGGAACCCGGAACCCACCCGGTAGGGCGCGTGCCGGGCCTTCAGGAAGGCGCCGACGGCCGCGTCGCCGCGCCGCCGCACCTCCGGCCCGGCCTCCGGTGTGGCGGGGCGCAGCCGCAGCCGCAGCAGGACGTGCGGGCCCTCCCGCTCCCGTGGCAGGGAGGGCTCCGCCTCGCCGTACACGTGGGATGCCCCGCCGGGGTTCCGCCGCGCTTGCGCCGGGGCCCCGCGTCCACGGGCGGCGGAGCGCGGTTCATCCCGTGGTCATGCCCGCGTCACGTCTGCTTCGTGGCGGCTACCCGCAAGTAGCCCAGGGTGGTGGCGATGCTTGGAGGTGCGGCCGCGTTCCCCTCCCGACGCGCGCGGCCGGCCCCTGAGTCCGTCCCACGAGCAGGAGGCAACATGAGTGTGACCCCGGGCAGGAAGACGACGATCGCCGCCGTGGCGGTGGTCGCGGCCCTCACCGTGATCGCCGGTCCCGCGTACGCGCGTACGGACCACGGTGCCGCACCGTCGATGCCCGCGGTGCCCGCCGCCGTCGAGACCCCCTCCCTCTTCGACGACGAGGCGGGCGGCAACGCGAACGCGGACGACCCGGCGATCTGGCGCAACGCGCACGACCCCGACCGCAGCCTGGTGATCGCCACCGCCAAGGAGGGCGGCCTGCGCGTGTACGACCTCGACGGGCGGCAGGTGCAGTCCCTGCCCGCGCCGCCACCGCCGCGGGAGGGCGACAAGCCCGGGCGCTTCAACAACGTCGACCTGATCACCGGCCTCCGCTTCCCCGACGGCCGCCACGACGTGGCCGTCGTCTCCGACCGGGGCCGCGACCAGCTGCGCGTGTACCGCATCGAACCCGGGCGGCCCGCCGGCCCCCTGGTCGACGTGACGGACGCGACGGCCGCGCCGCACGTGTTCTCCACCGGGCAGGACGAGGTCAACGAGCAGCACACCGCCTACGGCCTCGCCGCCTACACCGACCGCCGTACGGGCCGGTCCTTCGCCGTCGCCAGCCGACGGGGCGCCACCGCCCTCGCGCTCGCCGAGCTCACGCCGACCGCCCGCGGCACGGTGGGCTACCGCACGATCCGCACCGTCACGCTGCCCTCCGCCTTCGCCCTGCCGGACGGCACGCGGTGGTCTCCCTGCGACGAACCGGGCGAGCTCCCCCAGGTCGAGGGCATGGTCGTCGACCCCGACACCGGCGAGCTGTACGCGGGCCAGGAGGACGTCGGCATCTGGAAGCTCGACGCCGACCTGCGGTCCCCGGCCCGGCTGATCGAGAAGGTCCGCTCCTACGGGGTCCCCGGCACCTGGAACCCGGAGACCGAAGAGTGCGACGCGGGCGCCGACCCCGGCTTCGGCGGGCGGCACATCAGCGCCGACGTGGAAGGCCTCACCATCTGGCGCGACCCGCGCCACCCCGGGCGCGGCGGCTACCTGCTCGCGTCCAGCCAGGGGGACGACACCTTCGCCGCCTTCGACCGAGACCGCGGCAACGCGTTCGTCAGCGGCTTCCGCGTCGCCGCGGGCACGAGGCCCGGAGCGCCCGACGGCTCCGAGGAGAGCGACGGCGCCGCCGTCACCAGCGCGCCGCTGGGAACGAAGTTCCCCCGGGGTCTGCTGGTCGTCCAGGACGGGGCCAACACCCCCGCAGCCTCCGGGCCCGGCGGAGAGGCACGCACCGACACGAACTTCAAGTTCGTCGACCTGGGAGTCCTCGCGCGCGCCGCGCGCCTGTGATCCGGCACGGTTCGCCCGCCCGGCCCCGCGGACGGAGACTGGGAGGGGACGGGGCTCGCCCGACGGGAGACGACCATGGCCAGGCACCACCAGTTCAGTGTCGACCGGGCGGGCCACTCGGTGACCGTGACCGTGCACGGCGACCACCCCCATGTGATCGAGCTGCTCGTCGACGGCAAGGAGCTCGACCGCCGCGCGGCGCGCACGGGCAGCTGGATCCTGGACGCCGAACTGGCCACCGACCCTCCGACACCCCTGCGCGTACGGGTCCACCTGCCCCATACGGCGAGCACCCCCCGCTGCACCCTGGAGATGGACGGCAGGGAAGAGGCCATGCCCCAGCGATCGTGAAAACGGAGTCGTGAAACGACCGTGAACGCGGTGCGGCGGACGTGAAGCAGGCGGTTGAAATCCGACGCGCACTCCGTCGGATCCCGGCCGCCTGTTTCACGTCCGCCCGCGTCCCTGCCGGAGGGCGCTTGGGGCTCAGGCCCGGATGAAATCGAGCAGGTCGGCGTTGAAGGCCTGCTCGAAGTCACCCGTCAGGCCGTGCGGCGCCCCGGGGTACACCTTGAGAACGGAATCCTTGACCAGGGTGGCGGACTTCCGCGCGGCCGCGCCGATCGGCACGATCTGGTCGTCATCGCCGTGGGCGATGAGGGTCGGGACGTCGATGCGCCCCAGGTCCTCGGTGAAGTCGGTCGCGGAGAACTGGGCGACGCAGTCGTACGCGGCCTTGAGCCCGGCCTGCATGCCCATCAGCCAGAAGGCGTCGCGCGCGCCCTGCGACACGTTCGAGCCGGACCGGTTCGCACCGTAGAAGGGCTCGCTCAGCGTCCGGTAGAACTCCGAACGGTCCTGGCGCACTCCCTCGCGGATGCCGTCGAACACCTCCAGGGGCAGACCGTCCGGGTTGGCCTCCGTCCGCAGCATCAGCGGCGGCACCGCGCCGAGCAGCACGACCTTGGCGACGCGCCCCGTCCCGTGGCGGCCGATGTACCGGGCGACCTCGCCCCCGCCGGTCGAGTGGCCCACGAGCACCGCGTCCCGGAGGTCGAGGTGCTCGATCAGCTCCGCAAGGTCGTCGGCGTACGTGTCCATGTCGTTGCCCTGCCAGGGCTGCGCGGATCGGCCGTGCCCGCGCCGGTCGTGGGCGACGGCGCGGAAGCCGTTCTCGGCGACCAGGCGGAGCTGGCCGTCCCAGGCGTCGGCGTTGAGCGGCCAGCCGTGGCTGAAGACGACGGGCCGGCCCTGACCCCAGTCCTTGTAGAAGAGGTCGGTGCCGTCGCTGGTGGTGAAGGTGGTCATGGGAACGTCCTCAGGTCGGTTCGGGGCGGTGGTCGGACGGGGCGGCACACGAACGCCGGGTACTGCCGACGGCTTCCGGCCGGCCGCGTTCGATGGTCGGCTCGCGCCCCGGGCCGGGCAACTCGGCGAACCCCCCGCCGCGGGCACCCGTACCCGTGCTTCCCGTGGGCCGCGCGGGCGGCCGGAGCGCTCGGAGCCGGTAACCCGCCCGGCGCCGTGCGGCCGTCCGGGCGAGTACGGCGCCCGTCCCGCGAGGGCCCCCGAGGGGGATCCCCGGCCGGGCCGGGGAAGCGGGTGTGACGCCACGTCCTACGGCGACCCCAGGGAGCGCGGCCGGCTCCTGCGTGCCCCTGCGTGCACGGGCACTTGCCTCAGACGGCACAGCCGGGCCGCGCGCCGGCCGGGAACCGGCGCCGTGCGTTCTCCCGTCGCCTCGCTGTCCCGCTACCTCGTCGCCTCGCTGCCCCGGTGGGCCGCCGGGGCGTCCGCCGAACTGGAGGGCGATCTCGCCGTCCAGCTGCGCAACCTGGAACGCGCGGCGGGCGTACGGCGAACCGTTTGAACGCTGCGTTCCGCGCTTATCAATATCTGTTGCCGTGGAGTGAGATATGGACACGACGCGCCAGGAGTATTTCTTCCACAACATGCCGAGCCGAATGATTCACCGTGCACGCACCCTCCCGTCGTGCTACTGTCGATCTCAGTTGCAGTTGTGGTTCCCAAAAACTTCAAGTGCCCTCACCGGTGTTCTGCTCCGGTGGGAGCACTTCTGTATTTCCGGTCATTTTTCCGGGTGGGGCAATCATCGCGGCGACACGGAGACCGCACGGTGTGGTTTCCGGGTACTGCCCCAAAGGAGAATTGACATGGCATCTGGCACCGTGAAGTGGTTCAACGCCGAAAAGGGTTTCGGTTTCATCGAGCAGGACGGCGGCGGCGCTGACGTCTTCGCCCACTACTCGAACATCGCCGCCCAGGGCTTCCGTGAGCTTCAGGAAGGCCAGAAGGTGAACTTCGACATCGCGCAGGGCCAGAAGGGCCCGACGGCCGAGAACATCGTTCCCGCCTGACGCTGACGCGTATACGCAGCTGGGGCCCGCACCTTGGGGTGCGGGCCCCAGCTCGTCGCGTTTCCGGGCGTAGTTTTCCCCCGGGCGGCACGGCGCGACCCGACCCGTTCGGGATGTCCCGCCGCACGGTCCGCCCGACCCGGGCTCCGGATTTCAGATCCGTCAGAGCCCTCGCAGTCTGCGCCCCGGATTCCACGTCCGCGGTGCACCACTGATTTCAGTGCCCGATCCTGTCCGCGGCCATTGCCGCCGGACGGATCCGTTTTCGCTTTCGTATTCATTCGGCTCGTTCTCGCGAATCTCCCTTCGGGATTCCTCGATACGTGCCGCA
>NZ_JBHXSY010000014.1:0-11335 GCF_042715295.1 Streptomyces sp. NPDC058701
GCTGCTGGTGGACGCGCTCGCGGACCGGTGGGGGGTGGACCGGGGGCTGCCGCCGGGGTCAGCCGCCGGGGTCAGCCGCAGGGCAGCCGTCTGGTCGCTCGCCGGGGTCAGCCGCAGGGCCGGCCGCCTGGTCGGTCGCCGGGTCGGCCGTCAGAACGCGACGATCAGCTCGTCCAGCCCCCGGATGACGTAGCCGTCCCGCCACCGCGGCTCCTTCACCAGCCGCAGCGGCGGGACCCCGGGAGCCAGCAGGGCCCCGAAGGACGCCTCCAACTCCCGCCGTGCCAGGGGGGCTCCGAGGCAGTAGTGGATTCCGGCGCCGAAGGTCAGGTGCGGATTGTCGGCCCGCGCGAGATCCAGTACGTCGGGGTCGGCGAACCGCGCGGGGTCCCGGTTGGCCGATCCGAAGAGCAGCGCCACCTCGGCCCCGCGGGGTACGACGGTGTCACCGATCTCGATGTCGTCGAGCACCCAGCGTTCGAACATGTGCAGGGGTGTGTCGAACCGCATCAGTTCATCCACAGCTGTGGACAAGTGTGGGGACGTCGCGCCCTCGGGGTGCGGATGCGCCCGGAGCTCCGCGAGCTGCTCCGGGTGCCGCAGCAGCGTCCACCAGCCGTTCGCGGTGGTGTTGACGGTCGCTTCGTGGCCGGCGTTCAGCAAGAGGACGCAGGTGGAGATCATCTCTTGCTCGCTGAGCCGCCCGTCCTCGTCGTGGGCGGCGATCAAGCCGGAGATCAGATCCTCCCCGGGGCGGGCGCGCCGCTCGGCGATCAGCGCCCGCAGGTACGCGCTGAACTCCACGCTCGCCCGGACCGCGCTCCGCGCCGTCTCCTCGTCCGGCCGCAGCTCGAACATCCCGCAGATGTCCGCCGACCAGGGCCGCAGCAGACCCCGGTCCGCCTCCGGAATGCCGAGCAACTCGGCGATCACCGCCACCGGCAGCGGTTCGGCGACGGCGGTGAGCAGATCCCCGCCGCCGTCCGCGACGAACTGCCCCACCAGCTCCCCCGCGAGCCGCCGCACGGCGGGGACCAGCCGCTCCACGGTCCGCGGGGTGAAGGCCTTCGCCACCAGCCTGCGCACCCGCGCGTGCGCGGGGTCCTCCAGGTCCAGCAGGCCGTTGCCGTTGAGCACGTGGAACGGCTCGTGCTCCGGCGGCGGTGCGGTACGGCCGAACTCCTCGTGCGAGAAACGGTGCAGGTAGGTCCGGCCCAGCCGCCGGTCCCGCAGCAGCGCGCTCACGTCGGCGTAGTGCGGCACCAGCCACTGCCCGGTCGGCTCGTACCAGACGGCCCGCCCCCGCTCCCGCAACTCCCGGTAGGCCGGGTACGGATCGGCGACGAACGCGGGGTCCCACGGATCAAAGCCCATCCCCGCACCCTAGATCCTGCCCCGCCGACCGGACGGCCCCCCGTGCCACCGGGCGCGGCAACCCGGCTCCCTCCGGACGATTCGCCTCCCCACCCCGCTCCGGCGGAACGCAGTTCCCCGCCCGCCGGACCTGTCGTCGCAGGAGGGCGACCCCGGGTGGGGCGCGCTGGCTCGGGCGCCTAGCTCGGGCGCACCAGGCGGGTCTCGTAGGCGAACACCGCGGCCTGTGTCCGATCGCGGAGGCCCAGCTTCACCAGGATCCGGCTCACATGGGTCTTGATCGTGGACTCCGCGACGACGAGCCGGTCCGCTATCTCGACGTTGGAGAGCCCCTGTGCGATCAGTACGAGCACCTCGGTCTCGCGCTCCGTCAGCTCCCCCACGCCCGCCGGGTCGGCGAGCCTCGGGGACTCGGCGAGCTTCGAGAACTCCGCGATCAGCCGCTTGGTCACCGACGGCGCCAGCAGCGCCTCCCCGGCCGCCACCACCCGCACCCCGTCGGCCAGCTGGCGGGCCGAGGCGTCCTTGAGCAGGAACCCGGAGGCCCCGGCCCGCAGCGCCTGGTACACGTACTCGTCGAGGTCGAAGGTCGTCAGGACCAGCACCTTCGCGTCCGTGTCGGCGGCCACGATCTCCCGCGTCGCCTCCAGACCGTTCATCAGCGGCATGCGGATGTCCATCAGCACCACGTCCGGCCGCAGCGCCGCCACCTGCGCGATGGCCTCGCGGCCGTCGACGGCCTCACCGACCACCTCGATGCCGTCCATGGCGTTCAACAGCACGGAGAACCCCTCGCGGACCATCATCTGGTCATCGACGATCAGTACCTTGATCGTCACGGCGTACCCGGCCCGGAGCTCGTCTCGGACACGGTCCCGGACACCGGCTCGCCGCGCCCGCGCACCGGGATGAACACCGCCACCTCGTACCCGCCGTCGGCCGTCGCGCCGGCCGTCATCTCACCCTCCAGCATGGCCACCCGCTCCCGCATCCCGGTGATCCCGTGCCCGGCACCGGGCGAGGGACGCACGTCCCCCGTCGCCGCTTCGTTGACGACGCGTATCCCCAGGCCACCGAGCACGTACGACACCTCCACCCCGGCCTGCGCACCCGGCGCGTGCCGCAGCGTGTTGCTCAGGGCCTCCTGGATGATCCGGTACGCCGACAGTTCCACGCCCTGCGGCAGCTCCCGGACCGCGCCGGTGATCGTCTTGTCCACGCTCAGCCCGGCCTGCCGCACGTTCGCCAGCAGCCCGTCCAGTGAGGCGAGCGTCGGCTGCGGGGCGTCGGGCGCCTCGTAGTCCGCGGAACGCACCACGCCCAGCACCCGCCGCAGCTCCGTCAGGGCCGCCACCGCGTTCTCCCGGATCGTGACGAACGCCGCCTCCAGCTCCGGCGGCGGGTTCTTCACCCGGTACGGCGCCGCCTCCGCCTGGATCGCCACCACCGACATGTGGTGCGCCACCACGTCGTGCAGTTCGCGCGCGATCGTGGTCCGCTCCTCCAGCAGCGTCCGCTTGTCCCGCTCTACGGCCGTGACCTCCTGCTGCGCCGTCACCTCCGCCGTCGCGTGCCGGCGTATCTGGATGCTGCTCGCGATCGCCAGCGCGATCGCCGAGGTCACCGCCATCTCCGGGAAGTTCATCCCCGACCGGTTGCCGAACACCAGCGAGATCCCGAAGCCGAGGGCGAAGGTCAGCACCCACATCCAGCCCGCGATCCGCGGCCCGGTCCGCAGGGTCACCAGGACCAGCACGACGATGTAGGAGAGGAAGCTGCCCGGGGTCCAGGGCCAGTTCCAGGATCCGCCGAGCACGGCCAGGGCCAGCGTCATCGCGACGGCCGCCCACCACGCACCCACCGGCCGCACCAGCGTCATCAGGATCGGGATGCCCGCGATGAGCCCCGCGGCGAGCCGGCCCAGGTCGCCGAGGAAGGTCTGCTGGGAGCCGGCCGTGAAGATCACGGTGAAGGCGGCCAGTGCCGTCACCGCCGCGTACTGGCCCCAGGGCGCGTGCCTGCGTATCGCCGCGGGCATCCGCCGCATGAAGCGCCCCGGGGCCGTCATCAGCGGGAGCGGCCGATAGGCGAAGGCATCGGTGATCATGTCCTGGCGCAGGGTCGCCAGCACCCCCGCAGCCATGCGGAACTCGGGCGTACGGGGTGTCCCCCCGGCGGTCGTCTCGGTCATACACACCACCGTAGGTCGCCGCCCACGTCGTCCGCGTCGCCGCTGATGGGGATATCCCGGGGTCCCTCTCAAGGACTACCCGGGTCCGTCAGTAGCCCGTCGGACGGATCAGGCCCGTCTCGTACGCGAAGACGGCGGCCTGGGTCCGGTCCCGCAGGCCGAGCTTCACGAGGATGCGGCCCACGTGGGTCTTCACCGTCTGCTCGGCCAGGACCAGGTGCGCGGCGATCTCCGCGTTCGACAGGCCCTGGGCGATCAGCGTGAGCACCTCGGTCTCCCGCTCGGTCAGTTCGTCGATCCGTGCGCGCGACGGGGCGCGGGGCGCCCCCAGCCGGGAGAACTCCGTGATCAGCCGCTTCGTGATGTTCGGTGAGAGCAGTGCCTCGCCGGCCGCCACCACCCGCACCGCCTCGGCCAGCTGGTCCGCCGAGGCGTCCTTGAGCAGGAACCCGGAGGCCCCGGCCCGCAGCGCCTCGTACACGTACTCGTCGAGGTCGAAGGTGGTGAGGACCAGCACCTTCACGGCGGCGCCCGGGACGGAGGTGATGACGGAGGTGGCCTCGATGCCGCCCATGCCCGGCATGCGGATGTCCATCAGCACGACGTCCGGGGACAGCTCGGCGACCCGGGCAACGGCGTCGGCGCCGTCCACGGCCTGGCCGACCACCTCGATGTCGGGCTGGGCGTTGAGCAGCACGGTGAACCCCTGCCGGACCATCATCTGGTCGTCGGCGATCATCACCTTGATGGGGCTGGTCATGGGGGTCAGTCCTTCTTCGTGTCAGGGGCGGATCCACCGGTCGGGTGCCGCGGGTCCATCGGGAGCACGGCGCTCACCTCGTACCCGCCGTCGGGGCGCAGCCCCGCGGCCAGCTCGCCCCCCAGCATGCCCGCGCGCTCCCGCATGCCCAACAGGCCGTGTCCCGCCCCCGGGGAGGACGGGGCGGGTCGCGTCGGGGCGGTGTTGGCGATGCACAGGTGCAGGTCGTGAGGCCCGTAGGCGATGCCGACCTCGACCTGCGAGCCGGGCGCGTGGCGCAGGCAGTTGCTCAGGGCCTCCTGCACGATCCGGTACGCGGTGAGCCCGACGCCCGAGGTGAGCGGCCGACGGACACCCGCGATCTCGGTCGTGACCTCCAGGCCCGCGCCCCGCACGTTGTCCACGAGGCCGTCCAGCTCGGCGAGGGTCGGCTGCGGATGGTGCGGGTCCGCGGGATCGTCCGGGTCCTCGGAGCGCAGCACGCCCAGCACCCGGCGCAGTTCCGTCAGGGCCTCCAGGGCGTTCTCCCGGATGCCGGCCAGGTTCTCCTTCAGTTCCTCGGACGGGTTCTCCACGAGGTGCGGCGCCACCTGGGCCTGGATGGAGATCACCGACATGTGGTGCGCGACCACGTCGTGGAGTTCGCGGGCGATCCGGCTGCGCTCCTCCAGCAGGGTGCGCCGGGCGCGCTCCTCCTCGGTGAGGGTCTCCTGCTCCACGAGTTTCCCGCGGGCCAGCCGCAGCGCGCGCAGGGCGTAGCCGAGGAGGCCCGAGAAACCGAAGACGACCCCGGCTCCGACGAGGGTGCTCTGGCTGTGCTCCGGCTTGAACAGCGCCTCGGCCAGGGCGGTGTAGCCGAGCGAGACGCCGACGACCGCGATGGTGACCCTGGGCGGAACCCGCAGGGCGACCAGCAGGACCAGCGGCGCGAAGGCGAACAGCCCGCCGGGCGTCCAGGGCCAGGTCGCGTCCGGCGGGAGGGGGAGGGGAATCGTCCAGGCGATCAGGGCGGCGGCCAGCAGCCCGAGCCACCAGGCGGCGATCGGACGGTACAGGGCCAGTCCGATGGCCAGTCCGGTCAGGACCGCCTGGAAGAACGCAAGGTCGCCACTGATCTGGTAGGGGCCGAACAGCTCCGTCGCCGTGAAGAGCCCGAAGAACCCGGCCGCCAGGAGGACGACGGCGTGCGGCAGCCGGGCCAGCCAGCGCGGCCGCGACAACGGGGGAAGCGGGTCCCGGCGCAGGGTGAACAGTTCCCGCACCGCCGCCCGCCAGGTGCTGTCTCCCAAGCCAGGGGCTCGGTGCGGTGGTTCGGCCGGGGGCCGGATCTGCTGGGTCACGGGGGTCACCCTAGGCACCGGTCGCCTCCTTGACGGGAGCCGGACGAGCAACGGCCGTCTGCCGCGCGGCCACCGGTCGGGCCCCGGCCACCGGCGCGGTACCGGGGGCCCGGGGCCGCCCGGGCCGTTCGTACGCACGGAACGCGCCCCAGCACACCGCGAGCGCCGCTGCGAACACCGGCAGCCACAGCAGCCGGGCGGCTATCCAGCCCACCGAGCCCGGCACCGTGTGCAGCCCCGGCAGATCGCCCGGGACCAGCAGTCCGACGGCGGTGACGGCCATCATGGCGGTCTGGTGCCAGAGGAAGACCGTCATGGCGGAGAGGTTCACCAGGGCCACCTTCGCCCAGACCCTCGGCCGGGCCGTGTACCGGGCCAGCGGCTCGCGGACCAGCAGTGCCAGCCCGCACTGGGCCAGCCCGAAGGCCACCGCGGCGAGGGTCGGCGGGTTCAGGTTCGAGACGGCGGCGCCGGGAACGCCCACCATGGACGCCGGGTACCCGGCCCAGAGGACCAGCGAGACGGTCGCGGCGGCCCCGCCGACGAGCAGGAGCAGCGCCGGTCGGCGCCGGGCGAACGTCCCCCGCGACCACGCGGCGCCCAGGGTGTACGGGACGAGCCAGCCCGCTGCCACGTTGACCCAGCCGATCGCCTCGGGCCCGCCGAAACCGAACCGCCAGAGGTCGACGCCCGCCACCACGGCCGCCGGCCAGAGCGGGTGGAGCCGCGCCACCAGCGGGGTCGCGGCGGTCAGCGCGGCGAAGACCAGCAGGAACCACAGCGGTGACAGCACCAGCCCGATCAGCGTCCGCACGGTGTCCAGGGCGACTCCGCCGAGCAGCATCCCGCCCGCGGCCACGGTCCACAGGGCCAGCAGCGCGGCCACCGGACGGAACAGCCGGCCCAGCCGCTGCCCGGCCCACGTGCCGTACGGGACCCCCCGCGCCCGGGCCGACGCGTACCCGCTCGCGGCGACGTGGCCGCCGACGAGGAAGAAGACGGCGAGGGTCTGCAACACCCAGGAAACCGGGGCCAGCCAGGGCATGTACGCAAGCGGACTCGTGCCGCTCAGGCCGCCGTCGGCGGTGGTCAGGGCGGTGACGAGCCAGTGGCCGAACACCACGCCCCCGATCGCCAGGGCCCGCAGCGCGTCCACGGCCCGGTCCCGCCCTGCCGGGGTGGCGCCCTCGATGCGGTCCGCCAGGAGGGCCCAGCGGGAGCGGAGCCTACGCACGGGGGACCCCCACATCGGTGCCGGTGCCAAGGACGATGGCGGCGAGGCTGTCCAGGGAGGCGGTGCCGGGCTTGAGGTAGTCGCTGTGCCCGGCCGAGCCGGCGTCGAAGGCCCGGGCGCCGAAGGCCGGGTCCACCGGGTCGGCGCCGAAACCGATCCCGCCGAACCGCACGTGCGGAACACCGCCTATCCAGTCGCCGCTGGCCCGGCCGGCCCAGATCCGGGCCCGGGTCGGCAGCTCGCGGGCGGCCCGGGCCCCCGTGCCCGGGCTGCCGAACAGGACCACGTCGGTGACCGCCGGCCCGGTGGCGGTCCGGGCGCAGACCACGGAACCGTAGGAGTGGCACAGCAGGGAGAGCCGCGCTCCCGGTCCCGTCAGCCCCCGCAACCGCTCCAGGAAGGGGCCCAGTTCGGCAGCGGCCCCGTCCGCCCGTCCGGTGGTGAGGACGGTGGCGCTGATCGTGCCGGGGGTGTCGTACCCCAGCCAGGCGACCACCGCGGAGCGAGGGCGCTCGGCGTCGAGTCGCTGCTGGAGGGCGACGGCCCCGGCGCGGAACCGCTGGTAGGTGTCGAGCGTGGTGTCCGATCCGGGCACGAGCACGGTGACGCGGTCGGCGCCCTCCAGCCTGCCGAACACCTCGACGGCGCGCCCCGTCCCGTGGCCGTCGAAGGCGAGGAACCGAGCCGTACCGCCCGCCTCCATGGCGTGGAGCTTCGCCGCCCGGCCGGTGCGGCCGGCGCCCCGGGCGGTACGGGCCGCCTCGGCGAGGTTGGTGAGGTTCGCGGCGTACCGCACCTCGGCGGTGGCGTCCTCCGCGAACGCCACGGGCGGCGGGGCGGGCACGTCGGGAGAGGCGGCCGCGGACACGGGTATCACGACGGCGGAGGCGACCAACGCGGCCAGCAACGTCCGCCGCACCCGCCCGCCGATCCGTCCGCCCATCCGCCCGCCGACCCGCCCGGCCCCGGCGGCGCCCGCCGGCCCTGTCGTGCCCCGCGCGACCGTCGCCGTCGTACCGCCGACCGTCCCGGCCCCCACCTCGGCCCCGGCCCCGGCACCCACCCCGGCCCCAGCCCCGTCCCCCGTCTTCGTCCCCGCCATCGTCCGTTCCCTCGCTCCGGAAGAGCCGTCCCCGCCCCTCATCTGCTTCCGAAGGTAGAAATCCATACCCGTGGTCCGCGTCCCGCTGCGGAGCCGTCTCCGCGCGTGGCTCTCAGGTATGACAGGGGTTACGCGAGACGTGAGGTGAGGCGTCGAGCGGGCCGCCACAGGCCGTTCGGTAGGGTCCCGTCATGGTCGACACCGCCTGGCGCCACGACCGCATCGGCAGCGCCCACCGGGGGGAGAACCCCACCGTCCTGCGCCGTCTCGACGCCGGCTTCGCCGTGATCGGCGACCGCCAGTTCCTGCCCGGCTACTCGGTACTGCTGACCGACGACCCCGCCGTGACCCGGCTCTCCGACCTGCCCCGGGCGCGCAGGGCCGCGTACCTCTCCGACATGGAGCGGCTCGCCGAGGCCGTCGAGGTCGCCTGCCGCCGGCTCGACCCGGCCTTCCGCCGCGTGAACATCGAGATCCTGGGCAACACCGACCCGTACCTCCACGCCCACGTCTGGCCCCGCTACGACTGGGAGCCCGCCGACCTCGTCCGGGTGCCGGTCTGGCTGTACGGCGAGGCGGCGTACTGGCGAGGCGCGGAACACGCCTTGGCCCCCCGCCACGACAGCCTGCGCACGGCGATCGGGGAGGAGCTGGACCGGCTCGCAGCCGCCTGACGGCAGCAACCTGAAGGCATCCGCCCGAAGGCAGCAACCCGAAGCCATCGTCCGAAGGCATCCGTCCGAAGGCGCCGCCTGACGGCAGCCCCCGGCGCCGCCGCGGATCAGTCCGCCACGAGGGGTTCCACGTATCCCGCCCGCCAGCGCGGCGCCGGGTCCTGGCCGGGGCTGGTCCAGTACTCCCGCGCCCCCACGATCTCCCCGTCCCGCACGGTCCACAGGGAGACGGCGCGGTAGACGACGTGGTCCTGAGGTATCTCGACCTCGGTGACGACGAGGTCCCCGTCCGCCAGGATGCGCAGCAGTTCCACCGATCTGTCGTCCGCATAGCCGTCGTCACTGTTCACGGCGACGAAGTTGGCACGCCCCACGATGCGCTCACCGCTCACGGGCCATTCGATGACCGCGTCCTCGGCGATGAGCTTGGCCACCCCGTCCCAGTCGCGTGCCTCGATCCGCTCCCACAGTTGTGCCACTACGTTCAACGGCTCCATGTGCGGCAGTGTCCGACGCGGCCGTCATACGTAACAAGCTCTGCTTGCAGGCTTATTGACTTCGACACAATCCGGTGGTCGCTTCAACGCCCTCACTGTTTCCGGTACGTCAGCGGAGGACTGTCCGCGGCGACGAGTTCCCGCCGCAGGGTTCCGTCGGGCAGCAGCAGCAATCGGCTCCACCCGCCCGGCGCGCACGTGACGGGGTCGCCGGAGGTGACGGCCGAGGCGTCCAGTTCCACCGGTTCGGAGGCGCTGCGCAGGGACGCTTCCCAGGAGCAGGCGAAGGCGGGGTCCTGGACGGACAGGGACATCACGGTGTCGCCGACCGACCCGGGACCGAGCGTGAGCCGCCACGCCTGGGTGCCGTTGGCGGCGCGCCAGGTGCCGAGGTACGCGTCGGGAAGGCGGTCGGCGGCGGTTCCGGACGCGCCCGCCGGGCCGACGGGGGCGGACGGCTCCGCCGGGGCCGGGGAGGCCGAGGGGGCGCCGACGACGGGCGTACGGGTGCTGCCGCCGGGCGGCGCCACGTCCTGGCCGCCGCCCATCACGGCGTACACGGTGCCGCCCGCCGCGATCGCGACGACCGAGGCGATGGCGACGAGGAAGGCGGTGGACGCGGTCCGGGACCGCGGGGGCGGCTCCGCCCGGGACGGTCCGTACGCGGGGTGCCCGGCCGGCAGCGTCGCGGGGCCGGAGCGGGTCGGCAGCGTCGACGGATGGACCGGGGGAGGCGGCGGCGGCGCCGACGGCCGGGGCGCCGACGGGTGCTGCGGCGCGGCGGCGGCCGCGTAGGGGGACGGCCCGTACCCGGGCTGGTGCGCAGGCCCGTACGGCGGCCGGTGCTCCGGCGCGTACGGCGGCCGGTGCTCCGGCGGGTGCTCCGGCGCGTACGGGGCCGCGGGCGCGGGCTCGCCGCGGTCCGGGCCGGCGTCCTCGCGGTCCAGGAGCTGTACGGCGTGCCGCCCGAGCTGGGCCACCAACGGGCCCGGAAGCCACGGCTCCAGGGCCCTCCCGTCGGCCACGGTGTCGCCCGCTCCGACCCTGGCCAGCACCTCGGCGGGTGCCGGCCGCCCGGCGGGGTCCCGGCGCAGGCAGTCCCGTACGAGAGCGTGCAGGTCGGCCGGTACCCCGGTCAGGTCCGGCTCGCCCTCGGTGATGCGGAGCAGCAGCGCGGCCATGCCGCCGGGCTGCTCGCTGTCGCCGAACGGGAGCCGGCCGGTGGCGGCGTACGCGAGGACCGCGCCGAGGCAGAAGACGTCGCAGGCGGCAGTGACCGGGACGCCGTTGATCTGCTCGGGGGCCATGAACCCGGGGGAGCCGATGAGTTCGCCGGTCCGGGTCAGACCGGCGTCGGGCTCGGCGGGGGCGCGGGCGATGCCGAAGTCGATGACGCGGGGGCCGTCGAGGGTGAGCAGGACGTTCGAGGGCTTCAGGTCGCGGTGGATGAGTCCGGCGCGGTGGATGTCCTGGAGGGCGTACGCGAGACCCGCGGCCAGGATCCGTACGGAACGGCCCGGCAGCGGACCGAAGTCGCGCGCGACGGCCTGGCGGAGGCTGGGCCCCGCGATGTAACCGGTGGCGAACCAGGGGGTCGGGGCCTCGGTGTCGGCGTCGAGCACCGGGGCCGTCCACTCGCCGCCGACGCGGCGGGCGGCGGCGACCTCCTGGCGGAACCGGGTCCGGAACTCCTCGCGGGCGGCGAGCTCGGGGTGCACGAACTTGACGGCGACGGTGCGGCCGCGGTCGGAACGGGCCAGGTAGACCTGGCCCATGCCGCCCGCGCCGAGGCGGGACAGCAGGCGGTACGGGCCGATGCGGTGCGGGTCGTGCGGGTGCAGTTGCTCCATGGCCGGGTGGCCCCTCCCCCTAGGACTGGCCGTGGATCCGAGCCTAGTGGGGCGGGCTTCGCCGGGGGGCCGGAATACGTGGTCCCGGCTGGCTGCCGCCCCTCGCGGGAGCCCGCCATGGGGCTCTGCCCGGGCCCGTGGCTCCTGACCCGGCGGGGCGGGCCGCGCCTCCGGCGCCGGGGGTGGGGTTGAGCCGTACCGGCTGCGCGCCGGGGCCGCCGGGCTCTGCCCGGACCCGCGCCTCAAACGCCGGCGGGGCTGGGGTGCACCGGGGCTTCACGCGTCGGCGGGGCTGGGGTGCACCGGGGCTTCA
>NZ_JBHXSY010000014.1:11434-208814 GCF_042715295.1 Streptomyces sp. NPDC058701
ACGCGTCGGCGGGGCTGGGGTGCACCCGGGTCTCACGCGTCGGCGGGGCTGGGGTGCACCCGGGTCTCACGCGTCGGCGGGGCTGGGGTGGACCCGCGCCTCACCCGCCCGCCGGGCTGGGGTGGACCCGGAGCTCACACGCCGCGGGGCTGGGGTGGACCCGCGCCTCACCCGCCCGCGGGGCTGGGGTGCACCTGGGCCTCACACGCCGCGGGGCTGGCGTGGACCCGCGCCTCTCACGTCGGTGGGGCCTGGGGGACCCGCGCCTCTCACACCGGCGGGCCGGGGTGGCGTCGGTGGGCAGGGTGTCCGCGCATCGAGCCGCGGCGGCCCCAGCCCCGCCGGGGCGCCCGCCGTCAGGGGTGGGTGGGGTCCGGGAGGGTGTCCATGGCCGCCGTCAGGCGTTCCAGGACGCGTACCGTCTCCGCGAACGCGGCGTCGCCCAACGCGTCCGCCAGCCGGTTCGCCAGCGCCGCGTGGCCCGGGGCGATGCGCGCGATCGCCGCGCGTCCGGCTTCCGTCGGGCGGAGCAGTTTCGCCCTGCGGTGGGCCGGGTTCGGGGCGTACTCCGCGAGCCCCTTGTCCGCCAGCAGGTCGGCGATGCGCTGGACGCTCTGCCGGGTGATGCCCATGGTCCGGGCTATCCCCGAGACGGGCAGCGGCTCCCGCAGCACGGCCCCCAGCACCTGCCACCACGCGGCCGTCAGCCCGGCCGGCCGGGCCAGCTCCTCCGAGAGCGCGAGGAACTGGCCGTTCAGCCGGAACACCTCCAGCGCGGTGCTGCTCAGCAGGTCCTGCCGGCCGCGGTCGGGCCGGTCCGGTATGCCCGCGGGCGCCGCGGACGGCGCTCCCGTCGCCAGGTCAGGCATGACCGGCCGCCGCTGCCGCCATGAGCACCGGGTACGCGCTCGCGTCCGAGTCGCGGAACAGGCGGTACCAGGCGTCCAGGACGTCCGGCTCGTAGACGTCGAGCCGGGAGAAGACCTCGCGCGCGAACGCCACCGGGTCCGTCGGGCCCGCCGTGATCAGGTCGCCGTCCGTGACCGCGTCGGCGTCGACGTAGTGGTCGGCGCCGTCGTAGCCCGGCTGCTCCGCCAGGTAGAAGGAGACGGCGCTCGTGTGGGTCCGTCCGTCCAGCAGGCCCTCGCGGGCGAGCCCGGCGGTGGCCCCGCAGATCGCCGCGACCGGCACCCCGGCGGCCAGGAACTCCCTGGCCTTCGCCGCGAACGGCGCCAGCTCATCGCCCGAGTCCCACAGTTCGGCGCCGGTGAGGATCAGCAGGGACGAGTCCTCCGGTCGCAGTTCCGCCAGGGCCAGGTCAGGCTGGATGCGCACACCGCCCATGGTGGTGACCGGCTCCCCGGCGGCCGTGCCGACCGTACGGACCTGGTGGCCGCGCTGGGTCAGGTGAGCGGTGGTGTAGCCGGTCTCCCAGTCCGCGTACGTGTCGTAGACCGCGAGGTGGACGGGCTTGCGGGGGGTCTCGCTCATGGTGCTCGCCTCCAACATCGATTCCGGTGACGGCTCCGAGGCCCGGTGTCGCGCCTCGTTCCCACCACCGACTTGCTATGACAATAGACTGTCATAAAGGCAGCATGCTGTCAATCGCACACCCGGCCGGATCCCCCCGAAAGCCGCCCCGAAAGCCGCCCCGAAAGCCGTCCTGAAAGTCGCGGCGAAGGGCCGACGCGAGGCCACCGCACCACCCCATGCCCCCCAGTCCAAGGCCCGCCCGGCCCCCCGCCGCGCCGACCCGCGCACCCCGGTGGGAGCCCTCCGCGCAGACAGACTGCCGAGACCGGCACCCCACCCGCATACAGTCCGCCGATATCCCTCCCCACCTGCGCACTTCTAGCGTGGCGCCATGACCCCTCATGCCACCCCGCACACCCTTGCCGCCGTGAAGGACGCCGACCGGAAGCACGTCTTCCACTCCTGGTCCGCCCAGGCCCTGATCGACCCCCTCGCCGTAGCCGGGGCCGAGGGCTCCTACTTCTGGGACTACGACGGGAAGCACTTCCTCGACTTCTCCTCCCAGCTGGTCAACACGAACATCGGCCACCAGCACCCCAAGGTCGTCGCCGCCGTGCAGGAGCAGGCCGCCCGCCTCTGCACCCTGGCCCCCGGCTTCGCCGTCGACGTCCGCTCCGAGGCCGCACGCCTCATCGCCGAGCGGACCCCCGGCGACCTCGACAAGATCTTCTTCACCAACGGCGGCGCCGAGGCCGTCGAGAACGCCGTCCGCATGGCCCGGCTGCACACCGGCCGGCAGAAGGTGATGTCCACCTACCGCTCCTACCACGGGGCCACCGCCGCCGCGATCAACCTGACCGGTGACCCGCGCCGCTGGCCCTCCGACACCGCCGCCGCCGGCGTCGTGCACTTCTGGGGCCCGTACCTCTACCGCTCCGCCTTCCACGCCACCACCGAGGCCGAGGAGTGCGCGCGCGCACTCGCCCACCTCGCCGACACGATCGCCTTCGAGGGGCCGCAGACGATCGCGGCGATCATCCTGGAGAGCGTCCCCGGCACCGCCGGGATCATGACCCCGCCCGCCGGTTACCTCGCGGGCGTGCGTGAGCTCTGCGACCGCCACGGCATCGTCTTCATCCTCGACGAGGTCATGTCCGGTTTCGGGCGGACCGGCGCGTGGTTCGCCGCCGACCACTGGGGCGTCACCCCCGACCTGATCACCTTCGCCAAGGGCGTGAACAGCGGATACGTGCCGCTCGGCGGCGTCGCCATATCGGCGGCCATCGCCGAGACCTTCGCCACGCGCCCCTACCCGGGCGGGCTGACGTACTCCGGCCACCCGCTCGCCTGCGCCGCCGCCGTCGCGACGATCAACGCCATGGAGGAGGAGGGCGTCGTCGCGCACGCCGCCCACCTCGGGGAGAACGTGATCGGCCCGGCGCTCGCCGAGATCGCCGAGCGGCACCCGTCGGTCGGGGAGGTCCGCGGGCTGGGCGCCTTCTGGGCGCTGGAGCTCGTACGGGACAAGGAGACGCGCGAGCCGCTCGTCCCCTACAACGCGGCCGGGGCCGACAACGCGCCCATGGCCGAGTTCGCCGCCGCCTGCAAGGCGTCGGGCCTGTGGCCCTTCGTCAACATGAACCGGACGCACGTGGTCCCCCCGTGCACCATCTCCGAGTCGGAGGCGAAGCAGGGCCTGGCCCTGCTCGACGAGGCGCTGACCGTGGCGGACCGGCACACCGCGGGGGCGTCCGCATAACGGGTCCTCCATCCGCACAACGATCCCCGACCGCTCGGTTTCGGCCGCGCTGCCTGGCCTAAGGTGTCCGAAGTTCACACTGAGGAAACGGACCCCTATGCCAGGCAGCGGCGCTGTCACCCGCAACACCCTTCGCCAGCAGATCGCGGACGCGCTGCGGGACGAGGTCCTTGCGGGACGCCTGCCGCCGGGGACCGAGTTCACCGTCAAGCAGATCGCCGAGCAGTACGAGGTCTCGGCGACCCCGGTGCGCGAGGCCCTCGTGGACCTCTCCGCGCAGGGTCTGCTCGAACTGGTCCAGCACCGGGGGTTCCGGGTCCGCGTCTACTCCGTCGACGACTTCCGCGGGATGATCGAGGCCCGCACGCTGATCGTGGACGGGATATTCCGCCGGCTCGCCGAGCGCGGCACCGTGCCGGGGTCCGGCGAGATGCTGGTGTCGGTGCGCCGCCGGGCCGAAGAGGCGCGGCGGGCCGCGCAGAGCGGCTCGCTCGAAGTCCTGATCGGCTACGACCTGCGCTTCTGGCGGGAGCTGAGCGGGCTGGTCGGCAACACCTACATCTCCGAGTTCCTGCACCGCATCCGGGTCCAGTGCTGGGTCTTCGCCGTCCCGCACCTCCAGCGCGAGACACAGCTCCGGGCGGCCCTGTGGGACCGGCACGGGGAGCTGGTGGACGCGGTGACCCTCGCCGACGCCGAGACCGTGCGCAGCCTGGTCCTGGACTACAACCGGCACGGCCTGGAATGGGCCGCCGGCCTGTAGCGGGCGGGGCGGGGCGCCGGTCCGCGCGGCGCGGAACCGGCCGGACGGCGGCCGGGTTCCGCGCACCCCTTCGCGGAGGGTGTCCGGCGGACTACGCTTGGCCGATCGGCGGCAACGACTGATCGGAGCCCGCGTGGCCTGTGACCTGTGGCTGGTCCCCCTTGTCGACGTGCTGTGTCACAGCCCCGACAACCCCTTCGCGGAGGAGATCGCCTCGTACGACAAGGCGCTGGGCGAGGCCGGGCTGCCGTCCGTGCCCGTCTTCTCCTACATGCCGGGTCTGAGCGGGGACGTCGCCCCGGTCGCCGGTTTCGACTACGACGCCCTGCACTTCCTGCGGAGGGCGTACCTGCTCCAGCTCTGCGGGCTGCCGGTGACCCCGGTCGACGAGCTGGGCGGGGACTACGAGCAGCTGCTGGAGATGTTCGAGCCGACGGCCCAGCAGTCCCACCTGGTCTGGCACTACGACCACGCGGGGGCCTACGTCCCGGTGGACTTCACGGCGCCGCTGGCGAACGAGGAGCTGCTCGCCGGAGGGGGGCCGCTGGGGTCCGCGCAGGGCCTGCTGCGGGAGCTGGTGTTCGTGGCTCCGGCGATCGGGATAGACCCGGCGAACCCGCCCGCGCCGCCCGCGCCGCCCGGCCGTCCCACCTCGCTGGAGGAGCCCGCGGGGCCGATCCCGTACGACGACAGCCCCTTCGCCCGGGAGCGCCACGTCTGGCTCGGGCTGCACGCGGCGGCGACCCGCAGCCTCGGCCAGGGATCGATGATCATCTTCAGCTGAACCGGGCCCCCGTCCGGCCCCCGCGCCCGCACCCCGCGCGGTCGGTGCCGTGTTCCCTGCGCCGGGAATACCGCGCCGGCCCGCCGGACGGCTACCTGGGCTGCTCCGGCGGGCGCTGGCGGGGCATGTTCGGGCGGGTGCCGGGCGGCAGCGGGAAGCGGGCCGGCGCGATGCCCGCCTCCACGCGGCCCCCGGAGGCACCCAGGGACTGCATCACCAGGGGCGCCGGACCGGCCCGGAACTCCACCATCCAGTCCGCCGTCTCGGAGCGCACCAGCTCGGTGATGTCCTCGGAGAACCGCCGCAGCACGGTCAGGCACCGCTCGGCGGCCTCGCTCGCCGTGCCCTCGGTGGGCCCGAGCACCTCCCGGACGTTCTCCGAGGCCCAGTCGAACTGCAGCGTCTGGAGCCGCCGCTGCACGGCCTGCGCGGTCGCCACGTTGCGCATCCACCCCGACGTCAGCCCGAAGAACCGGTCGCAGGCCAGCGCGGCCGCCCCCAGCAGCAGCGCCAGGTACCCGTACGAGGCCGCGCCGGGCACCGAGCCGGTCAGGTCCAGCAGCGGCATCACGGCGCCCGTGACGGCGCCCGCGGCCGCGCTCCCGCGCAGCACGCGCGCGCCCAGTCGCTTCCAGGCCCGGTCGGCGAGGTACCACTCCGCGGTGCGCAGCGCGTCGGCCTCGACCCGCCGGTACAGCTCGTCGAGACGCTCGGCGGGCTCGCCCCAGTCCCCGAGGGGGAACGGCCGGCCGATCAGGTCTCCGGCCTCCACCGGCCCGTCGACCTCCTCCCGGGGATCCCGGGGTGGCCCTTCGGGCTGCATCTCCGGCTGGCTCACCCGGCACTCCCTCTGCCTGCGCTGACGACTGGTGGTGCGCGTGTGCGCAATGATGCGCATGCTCTTCCTACCTTCGAATGACGGGCAGTGGACGACGATTCCCGCGATTTCCGTCCGCAAGGAGGTCTCCAGCAGGTACGCGCACGCCTCGTCCCTCACTCGAAAGAGTTGGTCCTCACGGCGTAGGGCGCCGCGCCCGGGGAGCACGTAGGCTCGGATTGACCAAGCGTCCCGACGGTACGGAGTGAATGACCTGTGATTCCCGGTGGTGGCCAGCCCGACATGCAGCAGCTGCTCCAGCAGGCCCAGAAGATGCAGCAGGACCTCGCCGCGGCCCAGGAGGAACTCGCGCGCACCGAGGTGGAGGGCCAGGCCGGCGGCGGTCTGGTCCGGGCGACGGTCACCGGTTCCGGTGAGCTGCGCGCGCTGGTGATCGACCCCAAGGCCGTGGACCCGGCGGACACCGAGACCCTCGCCGACCTGGTCGTCGCGGCGGTCCAGGCGGCCAACGAGAACGCCCAGGCGCTCCAGCAGCAGGCGCTGGGCCCCCTGGCCCAGGGCCTGGGCGGCGGCAGCGGCATCCCCGGCCTCCCCTTCTAGTCCCCAGCACCCCGCCCCGCGGCGGAAACCGAAACGAAAGAAGGCAGTCCGTTGTACGAAGGCGTGGTCCAGGACCTGATCGACGAACTGGGCAGGCTGCCCGGCGTCGGGCCCAAGAGCGCGCAGCGGATCGCCTTCCACATCCTGCAGGCCGAGCCCACCGACGTCCGTCGCCTCGCGCACACGCTGCTGGAGGTCAAGGACAAGGTCCGGTTCTGCGGGGTGTGCGGGAACGTGGCGCAGGAGGAGCGGTGCGGGATCTGCCGCGATCCGCGCCGCGACGCCACGGTCATCTGTGTCGTGGAGGAGCCGAAGGACGTCGTCGCGGTCGAGCGGACGCGCGAGTTCCGGGGCCGGTACCACGTCCTCGGCGGTGCGATCAGCCCGATCGAGGGCGTCGGACCGGACGACCTGCGCATCCGCGAGCTGCTGGCGCGCCTCGCGGACGGGGTGGTGACCGAGCTGATCCTCGCCACCGACCCGAACCTGGAGGGCGAGGCGACCGCCACCTACCTCGCCCGGATGCTCAAGCCCATGGGCCTCAAGGTCACCCGCCTGGCCAGCGGGCTCCCCGTCGGGGGAGATCTGGAGTACGCGGACGAGGTCACGCTGGGGCGGGCCTTTGAAGGAAGGCGACTTCTCGATGTCTGACGCAACCCTGCACGCAGCAGGCCCGGAACCGGGCGACTTCGCCGTCCAGATCGCGGACCAGATCGGTTCGTTCATCGTCGCGGTCACCGAGGTGGCCAAGGGCGAGGATCCGGACCGCGCCGTGCCGTTCCTGCTGCTGGAGATCTCCCAGCTGCTGCTCGCGGGCGGCCGGCTGGGCGCGTACCAGGACGTGCTGCCCGACGAGCGCTACGAGCCCGACCTGGGCCCGGAGCCCGACGTGGACGACCTGCGCGAGCGCTTCGCCGTGATGCTGGAGCCGGTCGACGTCTACTCCGAGGTCTTCGACCCCTACGAGCCGCGGAAGGCCCCGGTCCCGCACCGGATCTCCGACGACGTGGCCGACGTGGTGGCGGACCTGCGGCACGGGCTGATCCACTACCAGGCGGGGCGGATCACCGAGGCCCTGTGGTGGTGGCAGTTCTCGTACTTCACCAACTGGGGTCCGACGGCCTCGGCCACGCTGCGGGCCCTTCAGTCCCTGGTGGCGCACGTACGCCTGGACCAGCCGCTGGCGGCCCTGGACGGGCTGGACACCGACGAGGACCTCGCCGAGGACGACCTGGCCGAGCAGGCCGGGGTGGTCATGGCGGAGGAGCTCGGAGGCCTCGGCCGCAGGTGAGGGGCGTGCCGGCGGTCCCGTTCGGACGGCCCGGCGCGGGAACTTCCCGGCTGATCTTTTCGTCTCATGATGTGGTACGAAGCGGTCGGATCGCGGCCGCTCGTTAGACTGCACCAGCAATGAGACGGATTGAGCGAGGAGCGCACGTGGGCCTTGTCGTGCAGAAGTACGGAGGCTCCTCCGTAGCCGATGCCGAAGGCATCAAGCGTGTCGCCAAGCGGATCGTGGACGCCAAGAAGAACGGCCACCAGGTGGTCGTCGTGGTTTCCGCGATGGGCGATACGACGGACGAGCTGATCGATCTCGCCGAGCAGGTGTCCCCGATGCCTGCCGGACGAGAGTTCGACATGCTGTTGACCGCCGGAGAGCGGATCTCCATGGCCCTGCTGGCCATGGCGATCAAAAACCTGGGCCACGAGGCCCAGTCGTTCACCGGCAGCCAGGCAGGCGTGATCACCGACTCGGTCCACAACAAAGCGCGCATCATCGATGTCACGCCGGGCCGTATCCGCACCGCGCTGGACGAGGGCAACATCGCCATCGTCGCCGGTTTCCAGGGCGTGTCCGCGGACTCCAAGGACATCACCACCCTCGGCCGGGGCGGCTCGGACACCACCGCCGTGGCGCTCGCCGCCGCGCTGGACGCCGAGGTCTGCGAGATCTACACCGATGTCGACGGCGTCTTCACCGCGGACCCCCGCGTCGTGAAGAAGGCCCGGAAGATCGACTGGATCTCCTCCGAGGACATGCTGGAGCTCGCGGCCTCAGGCTCCAAGGTGCTGCTGCACCGCTGCGTCGAGTACGCACGCCGCTACGACATCCCGATCCACGTCCGCTCGTCCTTCTCGGGACTGCCGGGCACCTGGGTCAGCAACGAGAATCCGCAAGGGGACGCGCAGGTGGAGCACGCCATCATCTCCGGAGTCGCGCACGACGTCTCCGAAGCCAAGATCACGGTCGTCGGCGTCCCGGACAAGCCGGGCGAGGCCGCGGCGATCTTCCGTGCCATCGCGGACGCCGAGATCAACATCGACATGATCGTGCAGAACGTGTCGGCGGCCTCGACGGGCCTCACCGACATCTCTTTCACGCTCCCCAAGGCCGAGGGCCACAAGGCCATCGACGCCCTGGAGAAGGCCAAGGACCGAATCGGCTTCGACTCCCTGCGCTACGACGACCAGATCGGCAAGATCTCCCTCGTCGGCGCGGGCATGAAGACGAACCCGGGCGTCACCGCCTCCTTCTTCCAGGCCCTGTCCGACGCCGGCGTGAACATCGAGCTGATCTCGACCTCGGAGATCCGCATCTCGGTCGTGACCCGCCAGGACGACGTCAACGAGGCCGTCCGCGCCGTGCACACGGCCTTCGGCCTCGACTCCGACAACGACGAGGCCGTCGTCTACGGGGGCACCGGACGATGACCGCGCCCCGGTCCTCCGGCCCGGCGCTCGCCGTGGTCGGAGCGACCGGAGCGGTCGGCTCCGTCCTGCTCGGGATCCTGTCCCAGCGGGCGGACGTCTGGGGCGACATACGCCTGATCGCCTCCGCCCGCTCGGCCGGCCGCACGCTGGCCGTCCGCGCGGAGCAGGTCGAGGTGCTCGCCCTCACCGAGGACGCCTTCCACGGCCTCGGGCCGGGCGACGTCGTCATCTTTCTCACGCCCGCCGCGGTCTCGGCCCGGTGGGCGCCCGTCGTCACCGCTCGCGGCGCCGTCGTCGTGGACCAGTCCGCGGCGTTCCGCGCCGACCCCGAGGTGCCGCTCGTGGTGCCCGAGGTCAACGCCCGCGCCGTACGGAACCGGCCGCGCGGGATCGTCGCGGGTCCGGACTGCGTCACCGCCGCGATGAGCGCGGCCCTCGGCGCGCTGCACGCCGAGTACGGCCTGACCGAGCTGGCCGTCTCCTCGTACCAGGCCGCGGGCGCCGCCGGCCGGGCCGGCTCCGAGGCACTGCGCCGCCAGATGTCGCTGGTCGCCGGCACCTCCCTGGGGGAGCAGCCCGGCGACGTGCGCCGTGCCGTGGGCGAGGACACCGGCCCGTTCGCGGCGCCGCTCGCCCTCAACGTCGTTCCCTGGTCCGGGGAGTTGTGCGAGGACGGCTGGTCCTCGCACGAGCTGGCCGTACGGGCCGAGACGCGCCGGATCCTGGGCCTGGAGCGGCTCCCGGTGTCGGTGACCTGCGTGCAGGTGCCGGTGGTGGTCGGGCATTCGCTGACCGTGCGGGCCCGGTTCGAGAACCCGGTGGACGCCGCGCACGCCCGGCAGATCCTGGACGCCGCGCCCGGCGTGGTACTCGTGGACGACCCGGCGGCGGGCGAGTTCCCCACCCCCGCGGACGCCGCGGGGACCGACCCGGCCTGGGCGGGGCGGGTGCGGGTGTCGCTCGACGACCCGCACGCGCTGGAGTTCTTCGTGTGCGCCGACAATCTGCGCAAGGGCGCCGCCCTGAATGCCACGCACATCGCGGAACTGATCGCGGGTGAATATGCGTAATTCGCTTTGTAGGATCGGTGCTGATCCCTTGATCAAGGTGATGGCCCGACTGCCGTCTCGATAGGACCGGGGCAATCGGGAAGAGCGGGAACGCATGAGGGCAATGGGGATGTTGCGGGTGAGGTTGCCCGGCGCGTACAACCCTCACCGGGGGACGCGCGTCCTACAGACGTGGCAGAGGCACTTCTCGACCTGGCCGTCCTGCCGGCGCGCACCGGGATCCTTCCGCCGCGCCGGAGCTCCCGTACGTCCGGCGGCGGTTTTCCCGTGATCGTCCCCGTCCCGCCGACGGAGCCTTCCGAGGCGTCCGTACGCGTGCCCGCGCCGGACCGGGGCGGGCGCGTGCCCGCGCCGCGCGACGGCGCCGGAGCGACCGCGGACGACCGCGGGGCTGCGGCCCGGGACGGCGACGCGGCCGTGCGGGACGGCGACGCGGCAGCGCGGGACGGCGGGCCGGCGACCGCGGCCGGGAGCGCCGCCGAGGCCGCGCCGGTGGTGGCGGGCACCACCGTCGACCACCTCACCGCGACCTACCAGGCCCACTACCGCTCGCTCCTCGGCCTGGCCGCACTGCTCCTCGACGACACCGCCTCCTGCGAGGACGTCGTCCAGGAGGCGTTCATCCGCGTCCACTCGGCCCGCAACCGGGTCCGCGACCGGGAGAAGACACTGGCCTACCTGCGCCAGACCGTCGTCAACCTCTCCCGGTCCGCGCTGCGCCGCCGCATCCTCGGCCTCAAGCTGCTGTCGAAGCCGATGCCGGACATGGCGAGCGCCGAGGAGGGCGCGTACGACCAGCTGGAGCGGGACGACCTGATCAAGTCCATGCGCGGACTCCAGCGCCGCCAGCGCGAGGTGCTGGTGCTGCGCTACTTCGCGGACATGACGGAGGCCCAGGTATCCGAAACGCTCGGCATATCGATCGGTTCGGTGAAGGCGTACGGATCGCGGGGGATTGCCGCGCTGCGGGTGGCGATGGAGGCTGCGCAGTCATGACGGACGACCACACCCCGCTGGGCGGGGCGAGCGAGGAACAGGCGCTGCGGGGCCTGTTGCACGGAGCCGTCGGGGGCCTGGAGCCCTCCGAGGGCGCGCTGGAGCGTCTGCGGTACGCGGTTCCCGCGCGCCGGACCCGCCGGCGCCGGGCCGTCGTGGGCGCCGCCGCGGCCGCGCTGCTGGCCGGCGCCGGCATCCCGGCCGCCGTGCACCTGAGCGGCGGCGGCAGCACGGCCGCGGACCGCTCGGCGATGGCGGGGCACGGCGAACGGGCCGGAGCCACCGGGGGCACCGGCTCCCCCGAACCGCGCCGGAACGGCGCCGGAACCCACCCCCGGGCCACCGTCCCCGCGGGCGCGCCCGACGCGGGCGGCACCACCGGGGAACCGGACCGGGCCGCCGCCGGTGCGCCGACCGGCGGGACCGGGGCGTCCGCGGGACCCTCGGGCGCCGGCACGCCGTCCGGTTCCTCCCTCGGCCAGGACGGGCAGGTCCCGGCCACCGGGCCCCGGCCGCCGGCCGCCCAGGGGGTGGCCCGGTGCGGCGCCGACCAGCTGGGGGTGGTGGCCTCGTCCCGCGCCCCCGGAGCCGACGGCAAGGTGTACGGCAGCTTCAAGGTGACCAACGTGTCGGTGCGGGGCTGCGTCGTCTCCGGCCCGGACACCGTGACGGCGGCCGCCGCCGAGCCCGGTACGGGCACGGGCACCGCCGTCGTCGGCCACACCGCGGGGGATCCGGCGAGCGGGCTGCTGCCCGACCCGTCGTCGGAGCCGCCGCTGCTGGTGCTCCAGCCGAACACGGCGTACGAGGTGCGCTTCGCCTGGGTCCCCTCGGGGGAGCCCTGCCCGGCGACGACCCCGGCGGGCCCCAAGCCGCCGCAGGGCGACTCCGGGGACGCCGCGGGCGGCTCCCCGGGCGGCGCGGACGGTACGGGGGGCGCGGCCGCGGGCACGGACTCCCAGACGGTCCCGCCGCCCCCGGACCCGGCCGGGGTCGCGGTCGCGCACACCCCGGCGACGGGTTCGCCGACCACGCAGACGACGATCCCCGAGGCCTGCGGGGGCACGCTGTACCGGACGGGCTCGATCCCGCTGGACGCGCCGGCGCCGTAGCCCGCGCGACGCGGCCCGGTCCCTCGCGCCGTCAGGCGTACGGGACCGTCAGACGCGCTGGGGGGCCGCCTCGGCGGCGGTCTCCTCCGCGGGGAGGAGACCGGCCTCGGCGTCGCGGAGGGTCTCGATCTCGCGGCGGTAGAGCCGGAACCACATGAACAGCACGAAGGCGGCGAAGACGAACCACTCACCGGTGTAGCCGAGGTTCTGGAAGGCCTTCAGGTCGAGCCCGGTGTCGTTCGGGGCCTGCGGCGGCACCGGCAGCATGCCGTCCGCCGGGGTCTGCACCGTCAGCCACGCGTCGTACAGGTCGTACGGGACCAGGTTGACCAGCGACGCGGCGCCGATCACCCCGAGCTGTCCGGCGGGCAGGCCGCCCTCGGAGTGGACCCCCTTCGTGCGGGAGTTCTCCGGGGGCTGCAGCGCCCCGGTCACGTCCACCCGCCCGCCCGGCGCGGCCGGCGCCGCTGCCGGGTCCGCGGTCCCCGGCAGCCAGCCCCGGACCACCGGGAGGGCCTTGCCGGCGTCGGTCTTCAGCAGCGTCAGCACGTAGAAGCCGGACTTCCCGTCGAGCGTCCGCTCGGGGACCAGCAGCTGCTCCGCGTACTCCCCGGAGACGGAGGCCGGCTGACCGGACGTCTTCTTGTCCACCGGGAGCAGCGAGGCCAGCGGGGCGGCGGCCCGGTCGGCGGGCCGTTCGGCGGTCGCCTCCCGGTGGGTGTCGACGCGGTCCTCGAACCGGCCGAGCTGCCAGGTCCCCATGAACAGGCAGAAGGGGACGCCGAGCGCGACGAAGACGTTGATCCCCCACCAGCGCGGGGTCAGGAGAAACCGGTGCACCCCACCACCGTACGGGGGGCGCGACCGGTTCCGTCTGCCGGGGCTCGGTTCGCCGGGGTCAGCGGGGGAGGTGCTTCAGGGCGAACTCCAGCTCCATCCGGACCTGCTTGATCCGCTCCTCCACGACCAGCGAGCCGTGGCCCGCGTCGAAGCGGTACACCTCGTGCTCCGCGCCGCGCGCCGCCAGCCGGTCGACGTAGTTGTCGATCTGCCGGATCGGGCAGCGCGGGTCGTTGACGCCCGCCGCGATGTACACGGGGGCCTTCACCGCGTCCACGTACGTCAGCGGCGAGGACGCCTCGAAGCGGTCCGGGACCTCCTCCGGGGTGCCGCCGAAGAGGGTGCGGTCCAGGGACTTCAGCGCCTCCATCTCGTCGTGGTACGCCGTCACGTAGTCGGCGACCGGCACGGCGGCCAGGCCCACCGCCCAGGCGTCCGGCCGGGTGCCGAGGCCCAGCAGCGTCAGGTACCCGCCCCAGGAGCCGCCCGAAAGCACCAGTCGCGCCGGGTCCGCGAGGCCGGACTCCACCGCCCACGCGCGGACCGCCTCGATGTCCTCCAGCTCGATCAGGCCGACGCGGTGCTTGAGCGCGTCGGTCCACTCGCGGCCGTAGCCGGTCGAGCCGCGGTAGTTGACGCGGACGACCGCGAAGCCGTGGTCGAGCCAGGCCGCCGGGGTCGCCAGGAAGGCGTCGCTGTCGTGCCAGGTCGGACCGCCGTGGATCTCGAAGATGGTCGGGAAGGGGCCGTCGCCGTGGCCGACGGGCCGCTGCGCCAGCGCGTGGACCCGTCCGCCGGGCCCCTCGACCCACACGTCCTCGACCGGCACCGAGCCCGGCGGCCGGAAGCCGGGCGGGTCCAGTACGACCCCGCCCGCGGTGGACCGTACGGAGGCGGGCTCGGCGGCCGAGGACCACTGGTACTCCACCGTCCCGTCGGGGCGGGCCGTCGCACCGGACACGGTCCCGGGCGGGGTCTCCACCTGGACCAGGGCCCGCTCGGCCAGGTCGTAGCGCCACAGCTCGCTGCGCGCCTCGAAGCTGTGCACGATCAGCAGCGCCGACCCGTCCGGGTACCACTCGGCGCTGACGTCGCCCGGCAGCTCGATGCCGAGTTCCGTCTCGGTGCCCGTGGACACGTCCCACACCATCGGCTCCCACCGGCCGCGCCGCTGGTGGCCGACGAGCAGCCGGGTGTCGCCGGGGACGGGTGCGAAGCCGAGGACGCCGAGGCCGAGGTCCTCGGTGCCGCCCTTGGAGTCGTCGAGCTCGGCGACCGTGGCGCCGTCGAGGGTGACCACGCGCAGCGCCGAGTGCATCGCGTCACCGTGCTCGGTGTGCTCGATGACGAGCAGGGAGCCGTCGCGGGACAGGTCGCCCACTCCGGCGGACTCGCGGTGCCGGTAGACGACGGCGGGCGCGCTCCCGTCCGGCCGCACCACGTGGATGGTCGTGCCGTCCTCGTCGGTGGACCGGCCCACGACCGCCGTCCCGTCGCGCCCGATGGCCAGGCCCGCGGAGTACGAGGGCTCCAGCCCGGGCGTGGCCGGCTCGTCGGGGCCGCCCGCGAAGGGCTGGCGGACCCAGGTGCCGAACTCGTCGCCGTCGGTGTCGGAGAACCACCAGATCCACTCGCCGTCGGGGGAGAGGGTGCCGTCGGTGGTCCCGTTGGGCCGGTCGGTGGCCTGCCTCTGGGCGCCGGTGGCGCGGTCCCAGGCGTAGAGCTCGAAGGTGCCGGTCGCGTTCGAGACGAAGAGGGAGCGGTCCGGCGCGTCCTCGGCCCACTCGGGCAGACCGACGCGCGGGGCGCGGAATCGCTTCTCCCACTGGGGCACCGCGTCGCGGGCCGTGTCGGGGGTCTCGTCGTTGCCGGTCACATCGCTGTCGCTGGTCATGCCTCCCATTCTTGCCACACGCGGCCCCCGAACGACGACCCCGCCGGACGGACGCCGCACGGAACCGGTCGCCCGCCGCTTCCCGCCGCTTCCCGCCGGGGCGCGGGCGGCGTGCGTACGCTGGCGTGATGCGGATGATCGTCCGGGGCGCCCGGCTGCTGCACACCGAAGGCCACGAGCGGGGCCCGGGCGCCCTCTGGGACGTGGAGGTGGGCGAGGACGGCCGGATCGCGCGCGTCCTGCCGCACGACGACGCGAAGGAACCCCCGGCCACCGGCGTCCTGATCGAGGCCCACGGGTCCCTGCTCACCGCCCCCTTCGTCGAACCGCACATCCACCTCGACACGGCCCTGACCGCCGGTGAGCCGCGCCCCAACGCCTCCGGCACGCTGTGGGAGGGCATCGCCTGCTGGAGCGAGCGCAAACGGACCCTGACCCGGGACGACGTCGTCGACCGGGCCACCGAGGTACTGCGCTGGCAGGCGGCGCAGGGCGTGCTGCACGTGCGCACCCACTGCGACACCACCGACCCGGCCCTGACCGCCCTCGACGCGCTGCTCGAAGTACGCGACCGGGTGCGGGACTTCATGACCCTGCAGATCGTGGCCTTCCCGCAGGAGGGCATCGTCTCCTTCCCGGACGGCGAGGCGCTGCTGCGCGAGGCGGTCCGGCGCGGCGCGGACGTCGTCGGCGCGATCCCGCACTTCGAGGACACCCGCGAGGACGGGGTCGCCTCGCTGGCCACCGCCTTCGCGCTCGCCGAGGAGCACGGGCTGCGCGTGGACGCGCACTGCGACGAGATCGACGACGAGCAGTCCCGCTTCGTGGAGGTGCTGGCCACCCTGGCCCTGCGCTCGGGCCTGCGCGGCCGCGCCACGGCCTCCCACACGACGGCGATGGGCTCCTACGGCGGCGCGTACAGCTTCAAACTGCAGCGCCTGCTGTCGCGTTCGGGGATCAACCTGGTCTCCAACCCCTTCGCCAACCTCAACCTCCAGGGCCGCTTCGACGCCTATCCCAAGCGCCGCGGTCTCACCCAGGTCAAGGAGATGCTGGCGGCGGGGGTGAACGTCGCCTTCGGACACGACGACGTGATGGACCCGTGGAACGCGCTCGGCACCGGCAACCCGCTCCAGACCGCCCTCGTCGGCGTGTACGCCGCCCAGCTCACGGGCGCCGACGAGATCCCGGAGGCCTTCGCGATGGTGACGGACCGGGCCGCGCGCGTCCTGGGCCTCCCGGAGGCGGAGTACGGCATCGCGGAGGGCGCCGCCGCCTCGTTCGTCCTGCTCCCGGCGCCGACCCCGCTGGAGGCGGTCCGCCGCCAGGTCCGCCCCCGGTACGTCGTCGCGCACGGGCGCGTCCTCGCGGAGAACCCGCCCGCCCCGGCCCGCCTGTGGTGGCCGGGGGAGCCCGGGTCCGAGGTCGACTTCAGCCGCCGCCCACGCTGACCGACCCACGACGGGGACCTTGAAACCCCTCGTCCCGCCTCTCGGGCCTGCGCGTCCCGGACTTCGCCCCGTTCGTCACCACCGCCCTGCTCGCCGCGCACCCCCTGGACGCGTGAGGGGGCCGGGGCGCGCGGACGCGTCGGGCGGGGGTTCGGGGGCGGCGCGGCGTAGCCTGCCCGCATGTCGTGGGACGAGGACGGAACGCCGCACCCGCTCGCGCAGCGCCGCTCCGGGCGCAGCGAACAGGAGCCGGACCGGCTGCCCGAGGTCCGGGAGCTCGAGGTGCTGGGCTGGGAGCGGGCCCCCGAGGGCGCGCGCTGGGCGTTCCTGCCGTACGTCTGGCCCGCACGGGCCCGTACCTGGGTCCCGGACCGGTCCACCCGCTGGGCGGTGGAAACCTCGCTCGACGGCCACGGCCACATCACCGCCGTCGAGTGCGCCCCGCTCGCCGGAGCCGACCTCGCCGGGCTGGACCGCGAGGCCGACGAGGCGCTCGCCGCCCTCGGCCTCCCGCCCCGGCCGCCGGGCCGGCTGTGGCTGCTGCGCCCCCTCGGCGCCCTCCCGACGCTCGAAGCGGTTCTGGCCCACCTCGACGCGGCGGCGACCGCCCGCGCGCTGGACCCCCGCGACGCCCCGGCCCTCCTCACCCTGACCCGCGCCCGGCTGACCGCCCTGGAAACGGCCTGAGGGCTGTCCGGCGGTCACACGTCCCGGCGGGCGAAGAAGCGGTGGGCCAGGAGGGCCGTACCGGCGCCCCAGGCGACCAGGAGCAGCAGCCCGTACGGGGCGTCGAGGGCGCTCGGGAGGGTGAGTTCGTCGCCGAGCACGCTCAGCTGCGCCCCGTCCGGGAGGAAGCGTCCCACCTCCGGGAACTGGCCCAGCACCATCAGCTGTCCGAAGGTGCCCCACACCACCAGGCCGAGTACCGCGACCAGCTGGCTCCGTACGACGAACCCGATCGCCGCGCCCCACGGCGCGGCCAGCGCGCAGACCGCGACCACGGCGGCCGCGATCACCGCGGAGCGCCCGTCCAGGACGAGCGACGCGTCCTTGGCGGCGAACGCGGCGGCTCCGACCGCCAGCGAACTCAGTGCCGAGACGGCCCCGAAGAGCGCCCCTGCCAGCGTCGCCACCAGCAGCTTCGCGCCGACGACGGTCCCCCGGCCGGGGGCGTAGAGGACGCTGCGGCCGATCGAGCCGGACCTGAATTCGCCCGTGACCAGCAGCGCCCCGAAGACGGTGGCGAAGAGCGTCGCGGAGCCGGCGAGGGTCATCACCCGGTGGGAGGTCTCCAGGGCGGTGGCGGCGAGGTCGGCTTCGGCGTAGACGGCGCCGAGCTGGCCGAGCGCGCTCAGCGCCACCGCGGCCAGGAGCAGCCCGGGCAGGGCGGCGCCGGAACGTGCCTTGAGGATCTCGGCGGCGAGCTGGTGCCGCATCGCGTTACGCACGGGAGGCCTCCCGGCCGGTGAGAAGGTCGTCGGCGGGCCGGTTGGCGGCGGGCCGGTCGGCGGCGCCGGGCGCCGGGCCGTCGGCCGCGCCTTCGACGAGTCCGAAGTACGCGTCCTCCAGGCGCCCGTCGCCGCGCCGCACCAGGTCCCGCAGGGAGCCGGTGAACAGCACCGAGCGGCGCAGCACGACGATGTCGTCCACGCTCTGCTCGACCTCGGAGAGCATGTGGCTCGCGATGAGCACGGTGCGGCCCTGGGCCGCGACCTGCTCGACGAGGCGGCGCATCCAGCGGATGCCGTCCGGGTCGAGGCCGTTCAACGGTTCGTCCAGGATGAGGAGTTCGGGGTCGGGGAGCAGGGCGACCGCCAGCGCGAGGCGCTGCCGCATGCCGGTGGAGCAGCTGCGGACGCGCGTGCGGGCCGCGGTTCCCTCCAGGTCCACCTGGGCGAGCACCTCGTCGACGCGGGAGCCGGGCAGGCCGAGGGAGCGGGCCGATATCTCCAGCTGCCGCCGCACGGTCAGGCGGGGCGGGAAGCCGAGGGCGTCCATGACGACGCCGATCCGCCGGGCGCGCTCCGGCGCGGCGCCGGGCGCCTCCCCGAGGACGAGCGCGGTACCGCTGTCCGGTCGGGCGAGGCCCAGCAGGATCCGGAGCAGGGTGCTCTTGCCCGCGCCGTTGGGCCCGAGCAGGCCGGTCACCTTGCCCGGCCTCAGCTCGAAGGTGACGTCCTCCAGGGCCTGATGGGCACCGAACCTCTTGCTGATGCCCGACAGGGCGACGCTGGCGCCGACTGCCCGGTCCGGGTGTTCCCTGCTGTTCACGAAACGGTTCTTCTTCCTGCTCGGTCGGACGGACGGACGGGCGGGCGGGCGGACGGTCAGACGGTCGACGGCCTGCCGGACGCTGGGAGCGGGGAAGCGGAACGTTCCCTCCGCGCGGTCCAGCAAAGCAGCGGGCGCGGGCCCGGCGGGGCCGCTCAGGCCGCAGCTTGCTGTCGCGGGCGGGGCAGGATCCTGCCGCAGGCGGCGAGGATCTCCTCCATGTCGGCGACGGCCGCGTGCACGCCCTCGGTCATCAGCACGCCCGACGGGTTGAGCATCACCTCGTCCACCCCGGCCCGGCGGTAGCCGTCGAGCGCCTCGGCGATCTCCTCCGGGGTGCCGGTGACGACGACCTGCCCGCGCAGCAGCGCGTCGGCCGTCCCCGCCGGATCGTGCGGGTCCGCGGCGACGCCGGCCCGGCGCAGCATGTCGGCGTAGTGCGGTGCGCGCAGGTGGCTGCCGGCCGCCGCGAGGGCGAGGCGGCGGGGATCACGGCCGGGGCGCGCGACGGCGACGTGCACGGCGGTGGCGATCCTCGGCCGGCCGGCGCGCCCCCGGGAGGCCGCGCCCTCGTCGAGGGCGGGCCCGAGCGTCCCGGCGAGGTAGGACGGCGGGGTCATCCAGGTGATGGCCACGTCGGCGGCCTCGCCGGCGGTACGGGCCATGCCCGGACGCAAGACCCCGGCGCCGACCTCGACCGGGGCGTGGTCCAGTGGCATCAGGCCACCGTGCATCTGGTGGTACGGGCCCTCGTGGGCCACCGTCGTGCCGTCGAGGAGGGCGCGCACGGAGGTGAGGTAGTCGCGGACGGCGGTGCGCGGGCTGGCGTACGGACTGCCGGTGAGGCCCGACACGAAGTCCGGGTTGCCGATGCCGAAGCCCGCCACCACCGGCCGGCCGGTGATCAGGGCGAGGGAGCGGGCCTGGAGCGCGGCCTCGTACGGGTGGCGCAGCGGCAGCAGCGTCACGCTCGTGCCGACGGGAACGCTGTGGCCCCTCCCCGCGAGGTGGGCCAGGACCTGGTGAGGCTCTGCCTTGAAGGACTGGCACAGCCACAGCCGGCGGGCGCCGCTGCGCCCCACCAGGGAGGCGAAGGGGGCGACGAGGTCGGGGTGGTCCGGCTGGAGGGGATAGAGGACCGCCGGGAGCCCGGGGTCCGGGTCGGCGGGGGGCGTCGCGTTCACTGGGTCCACCGGTCGCTCTCTTCTCTGTCCGCGTCTGTCTCTGTGCCTGCGCTTGTTTCTGCGGGTGCCGCGTCGTCGTCGAGGGTCGCGACGAGCGCGCGGGCCGGGTCCAGGAACCGTGCGGCCGCCTCGGCGACCTGGTCGCGGGTCACGTCGCCGAGGGCGCCGCGGTACCCCGCCAGCCAGTCGAGGGGCAGTCCGGCCGCGGCGAAACCGGCCAGGGCGCTCGCCTCCTCGGTGCGGGTGGCGAGGGCGAAGCGGGTGAACCCGGCCGCGTAGGCGCGCGCCCGGTCGAACTCCCGCGGGCCGGGGCCGTGTTCGGCGAGGTCCCGCAGGCAGCCGGTGACCTCGTCGGCGATGCGGGCCGCCGTACCGGGCGCCCCGGCGCATTCGACCTCCAGCCAGTCGCCCGCCCGGTTGCCGCGGATGTCCGCCGACACCGCGTACGCGAGGCCGTGCCGGTCCCGGACGCGCCGGTGCAGCAGCGAGGACGCGTATCCGCCGAGCGCCAACTGGGCCAGGTGCAGCGGGGCGTGGCCGGGATCGGTGACCGGGACGGCGGGGCCGGCCGTGAGGACCAGCGCCTGGCCGGAGCCCGCGGGCACGGCCCCGCCGGGGACCGCGATCCGGCCGGGTCGCGGGGTGCGGCGGGCGAACGGCGGCAGGACCAGCCCGGACGGGCCGCCCTCCCAGCCCGCCAGCCGCTCCCGGACCAGGTCCGTGACGGCGTCGGGGGCCCGGCCGGACAGCACCAGGAGCACCGAGCCCGCCGGTACGACGGCCCGGGCGTGCAGCGCGTACAGGTCGCCGGTACCGGGCACGGTCCGGGGGCCGGGCGGGTCGACGAGCGGGTGGCTGCCGAAGGCGCGGCCGAGCAGGGCCCGCCGCAGCCGCTGCCGGGGGCCCGGCGTGCGGGCGGCGGCCGCCGCGCGGGCGTGGAACAGGGCGAGTTCGGGCTCCCGGTAGGCCGGGCGGAGCAGCAGGTCGGCGAGGAGGTCCAGCGCGCCCGGCAGCCCGGCGCCGAGCACGCTCCCCGCCATGACCAGCGATTCGGCGGTGACGACGCTGCTCAGCTCCGCGCCCAGGTCCGAGGCCCGGTCGGCGATGTCCTGCCGGGTGCCGTCGGAGACGGTCGTGCCGGTGCCGAGGCAGCCGGCGAGGGACTCCTGGGCGGCGGCGAGGTGCGGAGCGGTACGGGCGTACGGCAGGACCAGCCGCAGTTCCGCGAGCGGCGCGCCCGGCGCGTGGACGGCGAGGACGCGCAGGCCGTTGCCGAGGGTCGTGTCGGTGGTCGTGCGGTTCACCGGTTCTCTCCGAGTTCGGTCGCCGAGCAGGGCCCGGCCAGCAGGGTGCGGGCGGCGGCGGACACGTCCCGCGGCGTCACCCGGGCCAGGTCGGCGGGGAGCGCGGCGAGGCCGCCGCTGCCGGGGAAGAGCAGTGCCGTACGTCCGTGGGTGACGGCGCGCGCGGTGAGGGAGTCGGCGGTGCGGTGGCAGGCGAGCAACAGGCCGTTGACGGCCCGCCGGTGGTCGTCGGCGCCGGCCGGCTCCCCGGCCGCCCCGCGCAGGACGCCCAGCCAGCCGTCGACCGCGTCGGCGGCGGACGCCCCGGGGGCGCGGGCCAGCAGGACGAGCGCGAGGTCGGGTGCGGCGGAGGAGAGCCACTGTCCGTGGTAGCCGCAGGTGATCCGGGCGGAAACGAGACGGGGGTCGCGCCGGGTGAGGCGCGGCAGCAGGCTGCGGCCGAGGTGTTCGGCCAGGACGACCTGTGCCAGGTAGGCGTCGCGGCGGGAGACAGGGTCGGGCAGGGGGTACCCGAGGGCGACGCCGCCGACGGCCGAGGGCAGCGGCGCGGTCCGCACGGAGAACGTGCCGGCGGCCGCCGAGTCCGGCGCCGTGTCCGCCGTATCGGAGGTGCCCGGCGTCGTACCCGATGCGTCCGGAGCGGTGCGGGGGACGGGGTCCGGGCCGTACACCGGGTCCGCGCCCGCCCGCAGCGGGGCGAAGAGCGTCTCCACCGAAGCCGCCACCCGGTCTGCGTCCACGTCCCCGACGACCGACAGGACCATCGCGTCCGGCCGGTAGTGGCGCCGGAAGAAGGCCGTCGCCTCGGCGGCGGAGGCGTTGGACAGCTCCGCGGGCGTGCCGAAGCTGTCGCGGCTGCCGGGATGGAGCGCCGCCAGCGCCGTCTCCCAGACCCGCCCGCCGGCCGCGGCCCCGCGGATCTCCTCGGCGATCGCTGCGGTCTCCGTACGGAGCACCGCATCGGTGGGGGCGAAGTCCAGCAGCCGCCGCGCCTCCCACTTCAGGACGTCCGGCAGCATCCCCGCCGGGACGGTGGTGTGGAAGACGGTGTGGTCGCGGTGCGTCTCCGCGTTGCAGAAGCCGCCCGCGCCCTCGACCCGGGCGACGTGGGAATCCGCGCCGCCGTCCGTGGCCGCCGCGCCGGCGCCGTCGCCCCCGCGCGGGAACATCAGGTGCTCGACCAGGTGGGCCATGCCGTGCCGGCCCGCCGGATCGTCGTCGCCGCCCACCGCGACCGTCAGCGCCACGGAGACGAGGCCGCTCCCGTGCCCCGGCAGCGGTTCCACCGACAGCCCGAAGCCGTTCGGCAGCCGGTGGGCGTACGGGCTCATGCCAGCGGCCGGAAGACGGAGACGCACATCTTGCGGCTGTCCCCGCCGTCGAACGGCTGCTCCTGCCAGCCGGAGTAGCGGCCGACCAGCTCCAGGCGGGCGATCGCCGCCAGCAGGTCCAGCTCGCTGGGCCACAGGTAGCGCATGACCGTGGAGGAGGACTTGGGCGCGGCGCCGTCCAGCAGCAGCGTGCTGTTCAGCAGCATGTTCTGCGAGGCGGGCAGCACGTCCAGGGACTCGATCACCACACCGCGGGTGCCGACCGGGCGCGTGGTGAGGTCGCTCTTGCGCTGGACGTGGTAGTCGCTCGGGTCGAACGTCTCGATGACCACGTGGCCGTCGGCTGCCGTGTGCCGGGCCACGGCGTGCATCAGGGCGATCTGCTCGTCGATCGCCATCGCGCAGCACAGGAAGTTGAAGGGCGCCAGCACCACGTCGAAGGTCCGCCCCAGGTCGAGGCTCGCGAAGTCGCCGCGGATCGGCGTGATCCGGCCCTCCGGGTCCTTCTCGGCCAGGCGGGCGAGCATACCCTCGGAGGTCTCCACCCCGTGGACCTCGAAGCCGTGCTCGACGAGGGGCAGGGCCACGCGGCCGGTCCCGACGCCGAGTTCGAGGACGCTCGCGCCCGGTTTGGCCAGGGTCACCAGGTACTCGGCGATCTCGGAGCTGCCCGGGTAGATGTCGTCGTACACCTCGGCGAGGGCGTCGCTGTACGCCGTCGTGATGGCCGTACCGAAACCGGGCCCGTCGGCGGCGCCGACCGCCTCCGCGGGGTCCGCACCCTCCGCGGCGTCCGCCCCCTCCGCCACCTCGGCCACGTCGGCCACGTCGGTCACGCGCGTCACGTCGGTCTCGTTCCTCGTGGTCGTCCCGCTCATGTCAGTTCCCCTCCGTCGTGGAGATGTTGTTCTCGGGGTGCAGCGGGTCGATCCCCGCCGCCCGGAATTCCCGCGCGATGTGCTCCTCCAGCGGCCCCCGCGGCGAGCCCGGCCCCCAGCCGCCCGACGCCGACGCGTGGTCCACCAGGGCCGTGGCCAGGGCGAAGCTGCGGTGCTGGCCGAAGCTCATGCTGCTCTGGCCCGGCCGCGGGTCCCGCGGGTCCCACGCTGCCGCCACGCCCGGCGCGAGCAGCTCGGTGTACAGCGAGGTGTCGGCGCCCCGCCCGGGCAGGTCCCGGACCGCCTCGACCACGGCGCGCTCGCCCGGTTCGTGGTCGCCGTGCAGGTAGACGACCAGGCCGTCCCGGCGCGGGAAGTCGTCCGGGTCCGACAGGGCCTTCGCGTGGTACAGCGCGCCGACCCGCTCCAGCGCCCCCAGGGCGGCCGCCCACAGCGTCGCCGCGCCGTCCCCGTCCAGGGCGTGCAGGAACAGCCGGCGGACGGCCCCGGTCGGGCGGGGCAGCGGGCGCGACCCCAGGACGTAGAAGAAACCGGGCGACAGCGCGGGCCGGGCCGCCTCCAGCGCCAGTTCGACGAGGTCCCCGGGCCGGGGCGGCTCGGCCCCCGCGTTCAGGAGCCGGTCGGCGGGCACCCGGGCGGTGATGTCGGGAAGGCGTACCACGAGCTGGTCGCCGGAGGGCCGGTGCAGCACCTCGACCAGCCGACCCCGGGTGGGGGTGTACGCGTGCGGGACGCCCGCCGCCAGCCGCTCCTCCAGGCGCGGGTCGCGCAGGCTGCGCCGCGGCGCTCCGCCCGGGTCCCGGCGCTGCGCGCCGTTGCCCGCGTGGAACTCCTCGTACAGCGCGTTGGTGAGGCGCCCGCGCAGGTCGCGGCGGCTCTCCGCGGTGAGCTCCCGCCCGTCCACGGTGGCCCGCAGCGCGTCGCCCCGTACGGACACCAGGTCCAGGGCGGCCGCCAGCCGGGGGGCGAGAACCAGCGTGTCGGTGACGGTCATCGGGAGCTCCCGGAAGGCGGGTCGAGCCGCAGCGTGGCGACGGCTCCGGACGGATTGAGCAGCAGGACGCGCCCGATGCCGGCCGCCGCGCGGGCGACGGGGTTCAGGACGGCGTGGGCCTGGGCGGTGGCGATCAGCCGGTCGTACATGTGCCAGCCGGCGAAGCCGACCGCCCGCTCGGCCAACTCCGCGTCGGGGGCGCGGCATTCGAGGTAGCCCTGCCAGAACGCGGCGACGCGGGGGATGTGCCGGCGCAGACTGGCCGAGCCGCGGTCGACGATCTCCTCGTGGTCCAGGTCGAAGCCCAGCACGGGCGCGCCCGGGTCGCCGGTCGGCGCGAACACGGAGTACGTCGCCTGGAAGAGCCACTCGCCGATGAAGGCACCGACGTCGCGCGCCGGGTCGGCGATCCTGAACTCCTCCCAGTCGCAGAGGTACAGCGTCCCCTCGTGGAGGATGAACTGGTCGAACCGCAGGTCGCAGTGGGCGGGGGTGTGCGGCGCGGACCGTTCCCGCTCGCGCAGCAGCCGCAGGGCGGCGTTGACCTCCGCGTCGTCCTGGACGAGCTTCCAGGCGGCGATCTGCGCCATGCTGCGCTCGTGGACCGCGCTCCACGGGAACGCCTCCAGCCAGCCCAGCGGCGGCAGGGGCGCCTCGCCGGCGTCGACGTCGGCGCCCGCGGGGTCCAGCGCGTGCAAGGTGGCCACGGCGCGGCCGGCCTCGCGGCACAGTGCCTCGTCGAAGTCGCCGTCCAGGGCGACTTCGGAGCCGGAGCGCGCGCCGGCCAGCAGCCGGTAGGCGCTGAGGGCGGCCTCCGGGTGCGTGCCGAGGTGGGCGGGGGAGCGCAGCGGGGAGTCCGCCGGGAGCCGCCCGGCGAGGGCCTCGAAGGCCAGCGTGCGGTCGAGCTCGGGGCTGCTGCCGTCGGGAGCGCGGGCGACGGTCTTCACGAAGACCCGGTCACCGCTCGTCGTCGTGCCGGCCCAGTTGTCGTTGCGGCCGCCGAACGAGGTGAGTCCGTCGGCGACGAAGCCGCCGAGGCCGAGACGGCCGAGCAGCTCCGTCACGTCGGGAGCGGTGTCCAGGTCGGTGGGCTGGTACCGGACCAGCGCGGGCTGCTGCCCGGCCGGGGTCGCTGTAGTCATGACACTCCCTGGGGGACCGCTCTGCGGCCCTCCTCGTCGATCAGTTCGGCGGTAAAGGCGATGTAGCCCAGGAGTTCGTCGTCCCACCCGCGGTAGGTGGCGAAGTCCTGCATGTGCGTGACGACGCGGAGGACGGCGGACCGTCCGACGAGCACCGGATCCGGCCCGGGCCCGTAGGCCTCCAGCAGCACCCGCTGGAGGTCGGCGCAGTCGTGCGGCGGCGCCGCCCAGGCCAGCTCGACGAGCTCGCCCAGCAACCAGCCGAGGTCCAGCTCGGGGCGGCCGGCGGCCAGGTCCTCCCCGGTCAGCAGCGCCACCCGGCCGCCCCGTCCGAGGGGCGGGACCAGGGCCCCGACGGAGGCCCAGCCGTGTACGAGGACCCGGGCCCCGGCGGGGGTGGGCGCGGCGGCCGGCGCTGAGGCGGGCGCGGCCTGATCGGCCCAGCCGAGCAGCCGCTCCAGCCGCTCCGGCCCCCAGGACGCGAGGGTCCGGCGCCTCAGTTCACCGCTCCCGTCCGCCCAGGCCCGCAGCCGGGTCAGGCCGGGCGGGGGGCCGAGCGCCACGTCGTCCGGTACGGGTACGGCGTGCAGCGCCCGGAGCGAGCGGCCCGCCGAGGCGAGCGAGTGGGCCACGAGGGCCCGGGCCTGCGGCCGGAAGTCCCGCAGCCAGGCCGCGGCGGAGGCCGAGCCGGAGACCCGGTGCAGCAGGCCGTCTCCGGCCCGCTCCGGAACGGCCAGCACGGCCGCGCCGCTCTCCGGGGGAAGGCGGGGCACCAGGTGCGCGGCGGGCGCGGTGAGCGGCTCCGGAACCTGCGGGCCGGGGCCCTGCCACCAGAGGAACCCGCCGTCGGGCGCCCGGTGGATCCGGGTGGCCGACAGCCCGGTCCCGTACTCGGCCACGAGGTCGAGGCCGTCGGCGTACGCGAGAGCCCCGGAGGTCATGAGCCGGCACCCTTCGCGACGACGACGGCATCGGCATCGGCCTCGGCCTCGGCCTCGGCATCGGCGGCGACGGCCGCCGCGTGCGCGACGCAGAGGTCGTACAGCTCGTTGAGCGGCGCGGAGCCGCCGTCCTCCAGCTCCCCGGTGCTCGCGCTGACGGCGGGGATCGTCGGGGCGACGACCACGCCCGGCCGGGCCCGCAGCACGTCCAGGTGCCCCCGTACGACGGGGTTCCGGTGCGCGGCGGGCGGCAGCGAGGGGGCGACGCCGACCACGGCCGCGGTGGACTGGAGGGCGAGCATCAGGGGCGTGTCGGTGATGCCGAGGGCGTACCGTCCGACGAAGTGCAGGGTGGCGGGGTGGACCAGGACGAGGTCCGCCCAGCGCGCCAGTTCCACGTGGGGCACGTCGACACCGGAGACCGTGCTCCAGTCGTCGACGAAGACCTCTCTGCCGGACAGCACGGCGACCGCGTCCGCGGACACGAACCGCAGCGCCGAGCGGGTCAGCGCGACCCGTACCTCCGTCTCCGGGAGCGCGCTCCTCAGCCAGTTGATCCAGAAGGGGAGGAAGGCCACTCCGAGCGCTCCCGTTCCCACGACGAGCACCCGCCTGAATCCGGTGTGCGGAACGTCCATGACTCCTCCTCTCGGGCGTTTGCGCTGGTGCACGGGCGCGGGGGGTGACGCCGTGCCGGGGCCGGCCGGTGGTCGCGGACGGGGTGCGTCGCGGTCCGGCCGGTCCCGCTGGTGCTGATCGGCTGCTGATCGGCTGTTGCTCAGCCGCTGATCAGCAGGGGTGATCGGGAGGTGATCAGCACTTCTTCTCGACGGTCCGCGCGGCGAGCGAGCCGAGGGCGGCGGCGCAGGCCTGCGAGGAGCGGGCGGAGATGATGCCGGCCTGGATGGCCCACGGGATGGTGGGGCTGAACGCCGGACCCGCGGCCTGGCCGTCGTGCAGGCCGAGCTCCTCCGCCGAGGTGTAGGCGGTGTAGCCGTCGAACAGGTCCTTCTCACTGACGTTCTGCATGGGGTTTCCCTACTTCGCTGGTCGAACGCGGTACGCCGGCCCGGCCGGATGGCCGGAGGCGCGGTGATCGGCTGCTGCTCAGCCGCTGATCACAGGGTCGATCGGGGGGTGATCAGCACTTCTTCTCGACGGTCCGCGCGGCGAGCGAGCCGAGGGCGGCGGCGCAGGCCTGCGAGGAGCGGGCGGAGATGATGCCGGCCTGGATGGCCCACGGGATGGTGGGGCTGAACGCCGGACCCGCGGCCTGGCCGTCGTGCAGGCCGAGCTCCTCCGCCGAGGTGTAGGCGGTGTAGCCGTCGAACAGGTCCTTCTCACTGACGTTCTGCATGGAAAAGCTCCTTGAGCATGTGCGGATAGGGGATTCCGGTTGCCGTCACGGCGACCGGTGTCCGCTGGGGACAGACCGATACTGACCCGCCGCCGAGACCCGGCACCATTGCCACTTGCGGCATAGCCCCAAGCGTCAACTCCGCTCCCGGCGACGCCGTTTCGGTGGCTCCGGCCCCCGTGCACCCGCCCGCCCGACCGTCGCGGCATTGCCGCAAGCGCCAATTCCGCTTGCGCGCGCCGAGGATTAGAAATGCGGGTGTGAACACTTCTGACGCAGAACAGCCCAAGGCTGAGCGGCCCGCGCTGCGCGCCCTGCTCTCGTACGCGCGGCCGCACCGCGGTGTTCTTCTGCTGGTGCTGCTGCTGACCCTCCTCGGCAGCGCCGCCGGCCTCGCCCAGCCGATGGTCATCCAGTCCGTCCTGACGAACCTGATGACCGGTGCCGGACTGCGCGACCAGCTCCTCCTGCTGATCGGCCTGCTCCTCCTGTCGATCGCCCTCATGTGGGGACAGGCCTGGCTCAGCGAGCGCACGGCCGAGCGCGTGGTCCTCCACGTGCGCCGCGGCCTCATCGCCCGGCTGATCCGGCTGCGGACCAGCGAGCTGGACCGTACGGAGCCCGGCGGGCTGACCACCCGGGTGACCTCCGACAGCACCCTGGTGCAGCACGCGGCCACCGGCGGGCTCATCCAGATCGTCGACGGCTCCATCCACCTGCTGGCCACCATCGTCCTGATGGGTGTCACCAGCCTGCCCCTGCTCGGGATCACCTCGGTGGTCCTGCTGGTCGTCGGCGTCGCCATGGGCGTGGTCATGCCGAAGATCCGCCGCGTCACCACCCAGTCCCAGGAGTCCGTCGGCGCGATCGGCGCGGCCCTGGACCGTGCCCTCGGCGCCGCTCGTACGGTCAAGGCGAACGGGGGCGAGGCCAAGGAGACCGAGCGTGCCGTCGCCGCCGCCGAACAGGCCTACCGCGCCGGCCTGGTGGGCGCCCGCTACCAGGCGATGATCGCCGTGCTCGCCGGGCTGATCGTCCAGGCGTCGTTCCTCGCCGTCATCGGCTTCGGCGGCGCCCTGGTCGCCACCGGCGCGCTCGACCTCGCCGCGCTGATCGGCTTCCTGCTCTACCTGTTCAACCTGGGCGGCCCCATCCTGTCGCTGGTTTCCGGCACCACCGCCCTCCAGCAGGGCCTCGGCGCGCTCACCCGCATCGAGGAGGTCCGGGAGATGGAGACCGAGGACGACGTGGACGCGACGCCGGCGCGCCCCACCGGCCCGCCGCCGGAAGTCGTCGTGGAGGACGTGGAGTTCGCCTACCCGGGACGCACGCCTACCCTGAAGGGGACCAGTTTCACCGCGCCGGCCGGCGCCGTCACCGCGATCGTCGGTTCCTCCGGATCGGGAAAGACAACGGTGTTCTCCCTGATCCAGCGCTTCTACGACACGGACGGCGGCAGCATCCGCCTCGACGGTACGGACATCCGCTCGCTGAGCCGGGCCGACCTCCGGCGCCGCATCGCGTACGTCGAGCAGGACTCCCCGATGCTCGCCGGAACGCTCCGGGAGAACCTCCTCTACTCGGCGCCCGACGCCACCGACGAGGCCGTGGCCGACGTGCTGCGCAAGACCCTGCTCGACGAGTTCGTCGCGGACCTCCCCGACGGCCTCGACACCGAGGTGGGGTCCCGCGGCCTAGCCCTGTCCGGCGGCGAACGGCAGCGCCTGGCCATCGCGCGGGCGCTGCTCCGGGAGCCGCAGGTGCTGCTGCTGGACGAGGTCACCGCGCACCTCGACGGCCGCAGCGAACTGGCCCTGCGCAAGACGGTCGAGCAGGCCGCCGAGCACTGCACGGTGCTGCTGATCGCCCACCGGCTCTCCACGGTGACGTCCGCCGACCAGCTGATCGTCTTCGACGACGGCCGGGTGGGCGCCCGCGGTTCGCACCGGGAGCTGCTGGAGCGCAACGACCTCTACCGCGAACTGGCCACGACCCAGCTGGTCTCCGCCCGCTGAGTCGCCCGCGGCCGGGCCGCAGGCCCCGGCCCGGACGTACCACCCGTGACGAACCGCGGGTTCCGACCGCACCGAAGGACTTGACTCATGAACGACTCGGACCGAACCCCCATCGAGGACACGCGCTTCGGCGAGATCATCGTCCGTCAGGACGGCCAGGAGGCCCTCCAGGTCGAGGGCGAGGGGATCCCCCGCGTCACCCTGGAGCGCGACCCCGCCTCCGAGGTGGACCCGCAGACCGCGATCGGCACCCGCGACCCCGCACACCTCACGATGCGCGTCGACGGCCGCGAGGTCGAGCTGAAGCCGGCCAAGGGCGGTGTGACGAGGCGTTCGTACCGGGTGGACGTGGAGTACGAGGGAGCGCTGTACCGCCTGGTCCCGGACTCCGTCCCCAGCAGCCGGCTCACCCGTGACGGCAAGCACCTCGGCGACTTCTCCTCCGACGGCGACGAGCTGGTCCTCGCCGAATGGCAGGAGGACGCCGAACTCCGCCCGGCGGACGCGTCGATCGGATACGCGCTGGCCTCGGCCTTCGGCACGGGCGGCCAGCCCATGTGGATGATGATCGCCGACGGCGTGAGCAGCGCCCTGCCCTAAGGGCTGTCCCTTGCCGCCGCGCAAGCGGAAGGCCCCCACCGACAGCCGGACGCTGTCGGTGGGGGCCTTCTTCCGCTCCGTCCGCCGGACGGGACGCCCGTCAGGCGGCCCTGCGGGGCGCCGGGTCGAGGCCCCGGATGTCGTCCGCGTAGAGGTGCGAGACGATCGCGGCCTCGAACCGCGACTTGAGGTGCAGCTTGCGCACGATGCTCGCGGTGTGCGCCCGGATCGTGCGCTCCGCGATGCCGAGGTGCCGCGCGAGCCACCGGTTCTGCTCACCCGAGGCCAGCAGCAGGAGCACCTCCACCTCGCGGCCCGTGAGTGTGGAGAAATCGAGTGGATCGTGCGCAGCGAATGTCTTCAAAGTAACTTCCCCCGTAAGAAGATCCATGATTCATGTCACTTTCGGCTACTACGCCGGACTTGGTCTTTTACCTCGGCATTACCCTTCGTTCCAGTACGTAAGACCGCACGACATCTGACCCATGCCGCGCGATCATCGACCGGACGGCCTGCGGGGGCAGAAGTGAACGGGACCAGCCTGCTCGTATTCGGACTCACCAGCACGGAAGAGCGGATATACCGCCACTTCCTGCGCAACCCGGGAACGCAGGGCGAGGACATCCACGTCCTCCTGCACGCGCCCCGGGACGCGGTCGAGGCCGCCCAGAACCGGCTGTCGCGCCTCGGCCTGCTGCACGGCGATCGGGGCGCGGTCTTCGCCACCGATCCGGAGACCGCCGTGGACCGGCTCACCGACCTGCGGCTGAGGGAACTGCACGAACAGCTCCAGCAGGTCACCCAGTCCCGGCACCTGATCGCCGACCTGCGGGCCGAACAGGGCGCCAAGTCCACGGTCCCGCAAGGGGTGGAGCGGCTGGAGGTCCTGTCCGAGATCCGCAACCGGATCGACGACCTGGCCTTCTTCGCACGCGAGGAGATCCTCTCCGTGGAGCCGTACACCGCGCTGACGGCCGACAACATCGCCCACTCCCGTCCGCTCGACACCCGATGTCTGCGCCGCGGCGTCCGCGTCTGCAGCGTCGTGCGGCGGGAGGTCCTCGACCATCCGCCCACCGTCGCGTACCTGCGCGAACTCACCGCGCAGGGCGCGCTGATCAGGGTGGCGGAGGACCTCTCGGAGCGGATCCTCGTGTACGACCGCCGCACCGCGCTGGTACCGGTCGATCCGGCGGACACCTCCCGCGGCGCGCTGGTCACCCAGCAGGCCGGCCTCGTCTCCAACATCCTGGCCCTCTTCGAGAAGATCTGGGACCAGGCCGTCGACCTGTCCCAGCTGATCGACGCGGGAGCCGCGTCGCCGGACGTACCGTCGGAGATCGAGCGCCGGGTGCTGGAGGAACTGTGCCGGGTGGGCAAGGACGAGACGGGTGCGCGGAACCTGGACATCTCCGTCCGCACCTACCGCCGCCACGTCGCCGACGTCCTGCGCATCCTGGACGCCAGCAGCCGCCCCCACGCCGCCCTCCTGGCCCGCGAACGCGGCTGGATCTAGCCCGCCCCTCCGGCGCCCGGGCCCGCCCTCCCGCCCGCCCGCCACCCGTGCAGCGACCCGTCGGCGAGCGTCCGCGCCAGCCAGCCCCGTACCGCGTCGGCCCCGTCCTCACCCGGGGCGTCCGCCGGCCGGATCAGCATCCTGATCCGGCCCGCGGACACCTCCTGCGCGGACGTCCAGCCGGGCGGCAGCAGGCCGACGGCGCGGATCACGGCGATCTCCTCCGGCGCGGCGGCCGGACCGGCCCGGAGCAGGACCACCTCATGCGGGTGCCGCTCGGTCATCGCGCCCTCACTGCCAACCGTTGACGCAGCTCAGCCGCGGCAACAGACCCACGACGGGCCGGGGCACGTACTGCGCGAGCAGATCGGGCAGCGGCAGCGACAGCGACACCGGCGCCGAACAGAACTTCTCCGGCACGGCCCCGGCCCCGGCCGCACCGTCCGCCGCCGCTGCCTCGGCCGGTACCAGCAGGACCAGGAGTGCCGCGGCCGGCACCAGCGCTGCGGCGATCTTCTTGACGCTCATCGGTGTCTCCGTGTCGTGGAAGAGCGGGTGGTCATCCGGCTGTCGGCCGGTGAGAACCACCCTGTCAGCGCCGCACCCCACCCCACACGAAGACCGCTGTCATCTTGTTGCACCCCACCCCCCAACTTCGTGCCACCCCACCCGCGCCCAGACGGGAGGGCACCCGGCCGCGCAAGCCACCCGAACGGGCACCACGCACAAACAGGTGAGGCGCCCACCGAATCCGGTAGGCGCCTCACCTGGTACTACAGCGTCGGGGTGGCGGGATTTGAACCCACGACCTCTTCGTCCCGAACGAAGCGCGCTGCCAAGCTGCGCTACACCCCGAGCGTCGCCTTGGCAGCGTGTGCTGTCCTGGCGACATCGATTACTTTAGCGGACCTCCGGCCGGAGACGAAATCCGGTTTTCGCGGGCCGGGTGCACGGCCAGGGGTGACGCCCGGCGGAAGCGGTCCGCCGCCACCAGCGCGAGCCCCAGGGCGTGGACGGCGAGGCCCAGGACGGCGGCGTTCAGTGCGACGGCCGCGTAGCCGTACCGGGCCGCGTCGGGGAAGGGGTGCGGGTAGCGGCCCCGCGTACCGGGGGCCAGGAGGGCGCCCCGGACCAGGGCGAAGGTGACGTACGCCAGCGGATAGGCCAGGCACTGGGCGGGCGTGGCGCGGGCGCAGGGTGCGCGGGGCCAGCGGCACGCTGTCGTGGACGCATTCGATGGCGATCCCCGTCACCGCCGCCGCGGCGATCAGGGGTGCGGAAGCCCGTGGCGGCGCCGAGGGTGCGACGGCGGGAGAGCGGCGGCGGGGGGATCGCGCCGTCAACGGACGGGGGCCGGCCCCCGCAGGTCCCCGGTGCCGGGCGTCAACGTCAGGAGCGTCGCCTCCGGCGGGCAGGCGAAGCGGACCGGGGTGTACCGGTTGGTCCCGCAGCCCGCCGAGACGTGGAGGTACGCGCGGTTGCCCTCCGCCTCGTGCGTGGAGAGCCCCTTCACCCGCTTCGTGTCCAGGTCGCAGTTGGTGACGAGCGCACCGTAGAAGGGGATGCACAGCTGCCCGCCGTGGGTGTGCCCGGCGAGGATCAGCGGGTACCGGTCGGCGGTGAAGGACTCCAGGACGCGCAGGTACGGGGCGTGCACGACGGCCATCGAGAAGTCGGCGTCCGCCTCCGGACCGCCCGCCACCCGTTCGTAGCGGTCCCGCTTGATGTGCGGGTCGTCCAGGCCGGTGAAGGCCAGCTCCAGGCCGTCCAGCTTCAGCCGGCCCCTCGTGTTGGTGAGGTTCAGCCAGCCCGCCGCGTCGAAGGCGTCCCTCAGGTCCTCCCACGGGTTGTGGACGGCGCCGACGACCGGCTTGTTGCCGTTCAGCCCGTGCCGGCCTTGGGTCCGCTCGATGAGGTAGCGCCCGGGGTTGCGCAGCCGCGGCCCGTAGTAGTCGTTGGACCCGAAGACGTACACCCCGGGGAAGTCCATCAGGGGGCCGAGGGCGTCGAGGACCTCCGGCACGCCGTCGGTGTCCGAGAGGTTGTCTCCGGTGTTCACGACGAAGTCGGGGCGCAGGCCGGCGAGGGCCTGGAGCCAGGCGCGCTTCTTCCGCTGCCCGCCGACCATGTGGATGTCCGACACCTGGAGTACGCGCAGAGGGCGCATCCCCGGGGGCAGGACGGGCACCGTGACCCGGCGCAGGCGGAACGACCGCGCCTCGAATCCGGCGGCATAGGCCACACCAGCGGTCCCCACCGCCGCGATTGCGGCAGCGGCCTTCAGGGGTACTCCGTAACGCGCGCGCATGGACCCATCGTCGCAGACGGGGAAAACACCCGGGCGCCATCGGCCCCGCACCTGGCAGACTCATGTCCATGACCACGCTCAAGGCCAAGCTCCAGGAAGACCTCACGACCGCCATCAGGGCGCGCGACGAGCTGCACTCGTCGACGCTGCGCCTGACCCTCTCCGCCATCACCAAGGAGGAGGTCGCCGGCAAGGAAGCCCGCGTGCTCTCCGACGACGAAGTCCTCAAGGTGATCGCGAAGGAGGCGAAGAAGCGCCGCGAGGCGGCGGACGCCTTCGCCCAGGGCGGCCGTCCCGAGCAGGCCGCCCGGGAGACCGCCGAGGGCGAGTTCCTCGACACGTACCTGCCCAAGCAGCTCACCGACGACGAGCTCGTCGCGATCGTGACGCAGGCCGTCGAGGAGGCCAGGGCGGCGGGTGCCGAGGGGCCGCGGGCCATGGGCGCCGTCATGAAGATCGTGAACCCGAAGGTGGCCGGGCTGGCCGAGGGCGGGCGCGTCGCCGCCGTCGTCAAGCAGCAGCTCTCCTGACCCGGTCCAACGGGTCCAACGGGTCCAACGCGGCAAACGCGTCAAGCCGTTGAAAGCGTTGAACGGGTGAGGGCCCGGCCGGATGATCCGGCCGGGCCCTCACCCGTTCGTTCCGCTGCCTCCGGTACTGCGTACCCCGGACTCCGGCAGCCCGCGCCCTACTGCCCGATCCCCGGGAGGGGGAATGGGAAGGGGTACTCCGGGTCGGCCCCGCCGTTGCCGCCGCCGTTGCCGCCATCGCCGCCGCCGTTCGCGGCTCCGGCGTTGGTCTGACCGCCGGGGCGGCCGCCGGGCTTGCTGTCCCCGCCCGGCCTGCCCGGCTTGCCGGGCTTGCTCGGGTTGGCCGCCGGAGGCTTGCTGCCCCGCGGGCCGCCCGCCGGGACGCTCGGCTCGGGGATGCTGACCGTGGTGAAACCGGGGGCCTCGCGCCCGGACAGCGCGCCCGAGACCGCGTCCTTCCAGATCGGACCGGGCAGCCCACCGCCGAAGACCTTGTCGTAGGACCGGCCGCCGATCACGATGTCCTCCATCGTGATCTTCTTCGCGCCGCCGGAGCCGACCCACACCGCGCCGGAGACGTTCGGCGTGTAGCCGACGAACCAGGCGTTGTAGCGGTTGTCCGTCGTACCGGTCTTGCCCGCGCTGTCGCGGTCGCTCAGACCGGCCCGTTCACCGGTACCGGAGTCCACCACCCCGCGCAGCAGCGTGTTGATGGTGTCCGCGGTGTCCTGCGACATCGCCCGGTCGCACTTGGACTTCGGCACCGCCAGGGCCTTGCCGTGCGAGTCGGTGATCGACTCGATGGCGACCGGGGTGCAGTAGGTGCCGCGGTTGGCGAAGGCCGCGTACGCGTTGGCCATCGTCAGCGGGGACATCTCCTCCGAGCCGAGCGCGATGGCCGGACCGTCGGCCAGCTTCGCGCCGCTCGCCGGGACGACACCGAGCTTCTTCGTCATCTCGGACACCGGGCACAGGCCGATCTCGGAGATCATCTCGACGAAGTAGGTGTTGATCGACTTCTCCATGGCCGTCCGCAGCGCATAGGGGCCGATCTCGTCCTCGGTCTCGTTCTCCGCCGTCTCCTTTTTGTTGACGTTGATGTACTGCGAGCCGTCGCAGCGGGAGATCGGGCTCGGGTAGTCCATCTTGTTCGGCGCCTGGTAGACCTTCGTCGGCGGCAGGCCCTGCTCCAGCGCGGCGGCCGCGATGAAGGGCTTGAAGGTCGAGCCGACCTGGAAGCCGAAGTTCGAGCCGCCCATCCGCTTGTCCACGGAGTAGTTGATCTGGGTCTCGTTCTTGCCGAAGCCGTACGGCTTGGACTGACCCATCGCCAGGATCCGTCCGGTGCCCGGCTGGACCAGGGTGACCGCCGTCGCGATCGAGTCCTCCTGGTACACGTGGTCCTTGATCGACTCGTTGGCCGCGTCCTGCGACTGCGGGTCCAGGGTCGTCCGTACGGTGAGGCCGCCCTGGTTCCAGACCTTGGCCCGCTCCTCGCGCGTCTTGCCGAAGACGCTGTCGGTCAGGAACGTGTTGCGCACGTAGTCGCAGAAGAAGCCGGCGCCCTTGACCGCGGTGATGCAGCCGTTGCGCGGCTTCGTCACCTTCAGGGTGACGGGCTTGGCCTTCGCCGCGTCCGCCTCGGCCTGCGAGACGTCCTTGATGTCGGCCATGCGCTGCAGGACGATGTTGCGGCGCTTCATCGCCTCCTGCGCGTCGTTCACCGGGTCGTACCGGCTCGGCGACTGCACGATGCCCGCGAGCAGCGCCGACTCCTCCAGCGCCAGGTCCTTGGCGGGCTTGCTGAAGTAGCGCTGGGCCGCGGACTCGACGCCGTAGGCCTGCTGGCCGAAGTACGTGATGTTGAGGTAGTTCTCGAGGATCTTCTTCTTCCCGAGTTCCTCCTCGACCTGGATCGAGTACTTCAACTCGCGGATCTTGCGGCCGAGGCTCTTCTCCTGTGCCTCGCGCACCTTCGTCTCGTCGTCGCCGGCCTCTTCGACGAAGACGTTCTTCACGTACTGCTGGGTAAGGGTGGAGGCGCCCTGCGCCGCGCCGCCCTCCTGCGCGTTGCGGTTGACCGCGCGCAGGATGCCTTTGAGGTCGACGGCTCCGTGTTCGTAGAAACGGGAGTCCTCGATCGCGACGATCGCCTTCTGCATGTACGGGGAGACCGCCGTGAGCGGGACCACCTGCCGGTCCCGTGAATAGACGGTGGCGATCAGGCCACCCTCGGAGTCCAGGATCGTGGTCCGCTGGCTCAGCGGCGGAGTTTTGAGATTGGCCGGGATCTCGTCGAATCCCTCGACCGTGCCCTTGGCCGCCAGCCCCAGGGCGCCTGCCGCCGGGATGGCCATGCCTGCCAGTACAACTCCGGAGAGAACGGACACTCCGAGGAACTTGGCGGCCTGCTGGCTCCCCGTGAGCCCGCCGCCCGAGCGCTTCTTTCCCATGGGGGGCAGCCTACGTTCTCATTCACCGGACACACGCGAATGCCTTGGCCTAAGCTGTCCCCAACTGTCACAGCAGTGCGGCGCGACATCAACCCCTCGGCTTGATTTTCACCCTTCCCGAATGGGGTGGACGCATGTCCGAATCCCGCCCTCTGTGTCATCCGAGCCCCGCCGGTGCTATCCCGATTTCACCCGAATCGCCGGAATGGCCGGGCATGTCGCCGGATCACTCCGTCGGGTGATCTGCCGCTTACCCATAGTCCGTTCGGACCATTCAAGATTGGGCCCGTCGGGGGTGTTGCGCGGTGCCCACCTTCCGTAACGTCCTCAACTGGCAGCGGTGAATATGCCTCTGCCGCCGTGGGGGAGCCTCGATTCGGGAGAGGACGGCGCCGGGATGGGCTGGGTTACCGACTGGAGTGCGCAGGCAGCCTGCCGCACTACCGATCCGGATGAACTGTTCGTTCAAGGAGCGGCACAGAACAGGGCCAAGGCGGTGTGCACCGGATGTCCGGTGCGGACCGAATGCCTGGCCGACGCCCTCGACAATCGCGTCGAGTTCGGCGTGTGGGGCGGAATGACCGAGCGGGAACGACGTGCGCTGCTGCGCAGGCGTCCCACCGTCACCTCGTGGCGACGGCTGCTCGAAACCGCTCGTACGGAGTACGAGCGCAGCACCGGCATCCTCACCATGGATGACGACACGGAGATCGACGTTCCGTACGAGACGTACGCGGCAGCCGGGTAGACCACCCGGGCACCACGTCGTAAGGACGTCTACGCTCCGGCCGGAACCCCGGCCGCGAGTCGCTCTCCGATGGCCCGCAGCCCGGCGAGGTCGTGCACGTCGCCGGGCAGGGCGGCCACTTCGGTTACCGCCACTTCGGGGTGCAGTGAGGTGAAGCGGTCGCGTGTGCGTCGTTCACGCGCGATCACCTGCATCCTCTCGGCGTGCAGGCGCAGCAGCCCCGCCGTGATCACGTCCACCGTGATCGCGCCGTCGGCCGCGTGCGCGCCGTTTTCGTCGGTCTCGGCGTTCTCGTCGTACGGGTCTCGCGCATCGTGCGAGCCGTCCGCGTCGTGCGTGCCGTGTACGTCGTGCGTGTCGACTTCCGCGGTGTCGCGTGCGGCGCTGGGGGAGCCGGTCTCGGGAGTTCCCGCGGGAGCCTCGGCGGCCTCCGCGGCCGCGTCACGAAGTCCAGCTTTCCCGGACTCCTGATCGACAATGCCGCCTTCCTCAAGATTCTCTGCGGCGGCCAACGCCCGCTCCGCGGACAGCTGGTCGGCGCCGCTTTCGTGCACCCGGTTCAGGACCAGCCCCGCCAGCGGCATGCGTTCCGCGGCCAGCCGCTCGACGAAGTACGCCGCCTCGCGCAGCGCGTCCGGCTCCGGGGCCGCGACCACCAGGAAGGCCGTCCCGGGAGCCTGGAGCAGCCGGAACGTGGCGTCCGCCCGGGTGCGGAAGCCGCCGAACATCGTGTCCATCGCGGCCACGAAGGTCTGTACGTCCTTCAGCAGCGAGGCACCCATCAGCTTGCTCAGCGTGCCCGTCATCATCGACATGCCGACATTCAGGAACTTCATCCCGGCCCGGCCGCCCACCTTCGCCGGAGCCATCAGCACCCGGATGAACTTCCCGTCCAGGAAGGACCCGAGGCGCTTCGGAGCGTCCAGGAAGTCCAGCGCCGAGCGGCTCGGCGGGGTGTCCACGATGATCAGGTCCCAGTCGTCCCGGGCCCGCAGCTGCCCCAGCTTCTCCATCGCCATGTACTCCTGCGTGCCCGCGAAGCCGGCCGACAGCGACTGGTAGAAGGGGTTGGCCAGAATGGCCCGGGCGCGCTCGCCGTCCGCGTGCGCCTCGACGATCTCGTCGAAGGTCCGCTTCATGTCCAGCATCATGGCGTGCAGTTCACCGCCGTCCGCCCCCACGGAATCCACCTTGCGCGGGGTGTTGTCCAGCGAGTCGATGCCCATCGACTGGGCGAGCCGGCGCGCCGGGTCGATGGTCAGCACCACCGCCTTGCGCCCGCGCCCGGCCGCCCGTACGCCCAGTGCCGCGGCCGTGGTGGTCTTGCCGACCCCGCCCGAACCGCAGCACACGATGATCCGGGTCTCCCGGTCGTCCAGCAGCCGGTCGACCGCCAGCCGCGGCGGAGTGTCCAGGCCCACGGTGTCCACCCCCTCGCTCATTCGGCCACCGTCTGCTTCCGCAGGTCCTTGGCGAGCGCGTACAGCCCCGCCAGATCCATTCCCGTGCCCAGCAGGGGAAGTTCGTACGCGGGCACGTCCAGCCCGTTCAGCACGGCGCGCTGCGTGCGCTCCAGCTCCACCCGGCCCGCGTGCTCGGCCGCCTGCGCGAGCAGCGGGTCCACCAGCCGTTCGGCCAGCCCGCCGCGGCGCGCCCCGCCGAGTCCCGCCCGGGACAGCGCCCGCGCCACGTCGGCGCGGTGGTCGTCGGCCGCCGCGCGCAGCGTGTCCTCGTCCAGGTGGTGCGGCCGGACCATGTTCACCACGATCCGGCCCACCGGCAGCCCGGCCCCCCGGAGCTCCGCGATGCCGTCCGCGGTCTCCTGCACCGGCATCTCCTCCAGCAGGGTGACCAGGTGCACGGCCGTCTCGGGGGACTTGAGGACCTTCATGACGGCCTGCGCCTGGTTGTGGATCGGGCCGAACCGGGCCAGCCCCGCCACCTCGTCGTTCACGTTCAGGAAGCGGGTGATCCGGCCGGTCGGCGGCGCGTCCATGATCACGTGGTCGTAGACGAACCCGCCGGCCTTGTCCTTGCGCCGGACGGCCTCGCACGCCTTGCCGGTCAGCAGGACGTCCCGCAGCCCGGGGGCGATGGTCGTCGCGAAGTCGATCGCGCCGAGCTTCTTGAGGGCGCGGCCCGCAGAACCGAGCTTGTAGAACATCTGGAGGTAGTCCAGCAGCGCCCGCTCGGCGTCGATGGCGAGCGCGAAGACCTCACCGCCCCCGGGAGCGACCGCGATCTTCCGCTCCTCGTAGGGGAGCGCCTCGGCGCCGAAGAGCTGCGCGAGCCCCTGCCTGCCCTCGACCTCCACCAGTAGAGTCCGCCTGCCCTCGCGTGCGAGGGCGAGCGCGAGTGCGGCGGCGACCGTGGTCTTGCCGGTGCCGCCCTTGCCGCTGACCACCTGGAGCCTGCTCACAGCGTCCGAGCCTAACCACTCGGCCCACGGGGCGCGCAGGAGCCCCGCACCACAGGCACTACCCTCGCTCCCATGACCAAGAAGTTCGAATACGCGACCGTCCCGCTGCTGGTCCACGCCACCAAGCAGATCCTGGACACCTGGGGCGAGGACGGCTGGGAGCTCGTCCAGGTCGTGCCCGGGCCCAACAACCCCGAGCAGCTCGTGGCCTACCTCAAGCGGGAGAAGGCATGAGCGGCGTCGTCGAGGCGCGGCTGGCCGAGCTCGGCCTGACCCTGCCGGAGGTCGTCCCGCCGCTGGCCGCGTACCAGCCGGCCGTGCGGTCCGGGGCGTACGTGTACACCGCGGGCCAGCTCCCGATGGTCAAGGGCAGCATGCCGGTCACCGGCAAGGTCGGCGCCGAGGTCTCGGCGGAGCAGGCCAAGGAGCTCACCGCGGTCTGCGCGCTGAACGCCCTCGCCGCCGTCAAGTCGGTCGTCGGTGACCTCGACAAGATCGTGCGCGTCGTGAAGGTCGTCGGCTTCATCGCCTCGGCCCCCGACTTCACGGGCCAGCCGGGCGTGCTGAACGGCGCGAGCGAGCTGCTGGGCGAGGTCCTCGGCGAGAAGGGCGTCCACGCCCGCAGCGCCGTCGGCGTGGCGGTCCTCCCGCTGGACGCGCCCGTCGAGGTCGAGATCCAGGTCGAGGTCGAGCCCTCCGCCTGACGCGGCCGGCCGGCGCTTCGCCGGCCCGCCCGTCCGTCCGTCCGTACGGATACGGGCCGGGTCGCGCGGGGCGCGGACCGGCCCGTTCGCGTCGGTACCCCCGTACGGGCCGTGCCGCGGTCCGCTTTCGGGTCCCGGGCGGCCGGGCGCCGCACGGTGCCCCTCGAACATCGGGCCGGATGGCCGTAGCATCCCGCCATGCCGAATGGTCAGTACGGTCAGCAGCAGCCCCCCGCCGGAGGCCAGTGGTACCCGCCGGAGTGGCCCGACCGCATCCGCGCGCTCGCGGACGGCTCGATCACCCCGGTCGCACCGCGGCGGGCCGCCACCGTGATGCTGCTGCGCGACACCCCCGCCGGTCCCGCCGTGCACATGCTCCGCAGGCGGGCCTCGATGGCCTTCGCCGGCGGGGCGTACGCGTATCCCGGCGGCGGGGTCGACCCCCGCGACGAGGAGCACCAGGTCGGCTGGGCGGGTCCGTCCCGGAGCGACTGGGCCGCCCGGCTGGGCACCGATCCGGCCACCGCCCAGGCGATCGTCTGCGGAGCGGTCCGCGAGACCTTCGAGGAGGCGGGCGTCCTGCTCGCCGGCGAGACCCCGGACACCGTCGTGGGCGACACCACCGGCGACGACTGGGAGGCCGACCGTGCGGCCCTGGTCGCCCGCGAGCTGTCCTTCGCCGCGTTCCTGGACCGCCGCGGGCTGCGGCTGCGCTCCGACCTGCTGGGGGCGTGGGCGCGCTGGATCACCCCGGAGTTCGAGCCGCGCCGCTACGACACCTGGTTCTTCGTCGCCGCCCTCCCCGTCGGCCAGCGCACCCGCAACGCCTCCACCGAGGCGGACCGCACGGTCTGGATCCGGCCCGCCGACGCGGCCGCCGGGTACGACAGGGGCGAGCTGCTGATGATGCCGCCGACGATCTCCACCCTGCGTTCCCTGGAGCCGTACGGGAGCGCCGACGAGGCGCTCGGCGCCGCCGCGGCGCAGGACCTCGCCCCGGTCCTGGCCCGGGCCTCGCTGGAGGACGGCCAGCTGGTGCTGAGCTGGCCGGGCCACGACGAGTTCACGAAGCGAGTGCGTCCGGGAGGCCCCGCATGACCGACGCCGCCGCACTTCCCGGGCAGCCCCGCGGCCTGGTCGTCTCCGGGCCGGCCACCGCCCGCGCGGTCAACGTCCTGGCCCCCAACGCCTCCGCGATGACGCTGGACGGCACCAACACCTGGCTCCTGTCCGAGCCCGGCTCCGACCTGGCCGTCGTCGTCGACCCCGGCCCGCTGGACGAGGCGCACCTGCGCGCGGTCGTCGCCACCGCCGAGCGGGCGGGGAAGCGGATCGCGCTCACCCTCCTTACGCACGGCCACCCGGATCACGCCGAGGGCGCCGGCCGCTTCGCCGAGCTCACCGGCAGCAAGGTGCGCGCCCTGGACCCGGCCCTGCGCCTCGGCGACGAGGGCCTGGCCGCCGGGGACGTGATCCGGACCGGCGGACTGGAGCTGCGGGTGGTCCCGACCCCGGGCCACACCAGCGATTCGCTCTGCTTCCACCTGCCCGCCGACCGGGCCGTGCTGACGGGCGACACGATCCTCGGGCGCGGCACCACCGTCGTGGCGCACCCCGACGGCCGTCTGGGCGACTACCTGGACTCCCTGCGCCGGCTGCGCTCGCTCGCCGTCGACGACGGGGTGCACACGGTCCTGCCGGGGCACGGACCCGTCCTGGAGGACGCGCAGGGCGCCGTGGAGTTCTACCTGGCCCATCGGGCCCACCGCCTCGCCCAGGTGGAGACCGCCGTCGAGGACGGCCTCACCACCCCCGAGGCGGTCGTCGCCCGGGTCTACGCGGACGTCGACCGCTCGCTGTGGCCGGCCGCGGAATGGTCCGTCCGGGCGCAGCTCGAGTACCTTCAAGATCACGGACTGATCCCGGGAGGGCCCGAGTGAACGACCTGTTCCTGCTGCTGATGCTGGTCGCGACGGCCGGCTGGATCACCTCGGCGGTGACCCTGCGACTGCAGCGCCTGGAGCGCCGGGCGGACCGGGCGGAGCGCCGCCTGGGCCTGATCCTGGACCACCTCGGCATCGTCGAGCCGGAGCCGGCGGGCCTGGACGGGGTCCGGGCCCTGCTCCGCGACGGCCGCCGGATCGAGGCGATCAAGGCCTACCGCGGCGCCACGGGTGCGGGCCTGGCGGAGGCGAAGTCGGCCGTAGAGGCCCTGGACGTCGCCCTGTAGGCCGCTCAGGAGCCCTCCGGGGGGTAGGCGGTGTCTCGTCCCACTCGTTCCTGCCGTGCGGGCGTACGAAACGACTTTGACGACACCCCCTAGCGGGGGGTCTTGGTGCCGTGCACGGCCGCGTACTCGTCCGCGAGCCACGGGCCGAGGTCCTCGACGTACGCGCGGAGCACGGCCGGGTCGGCGACCGGGTCCAGGGCCACCGCGGCCGCCGCCCGCATCTGGGCCGCGCGCTGCGGGTAGTACCGGCCGAAGACCTCGGCGGACTCGGCGAGGTCGCTGGTCCAGCCGCCCCACCTCGGCATCACCAGCGTGAACCCGGTGCGCACCAGGTGCCGCGAGAGGCCCCGGGTCAGGCGGCGCAGTTCCTCCGGGGTCGAGGCGGCCGCGGCGCGGGCGCGCAGGCCCGGCAGCATGGCGGCCAGGTCGCCGTTGGTCTCCCGGGCGAGCAGGCTGTCCGGGCGGTAGCGCGGCAGGTGCTCGGCCAGGTCCGCGCCGAGGAGCGGGGTGCACAGGCAGGCGAGGAACCAGCCGAGGTCGTACCGCTCGGCCTCGCTCAGCAGGTTCTCCTTGCCGTGGAGCAGGATCCCCACCCCGTCGATCGCGGGGAAGTCCTCGTCCAGCCCGCGGGCCAGCACCTCGGCGGTGTCGCGGTCCTCGGCGGCGGGCTCGTGGTGCAGGGCGAGCAGCAGGTCCAGGTCGGACCGGCCCGGGCGGGCGGTCCCGCGCGGCACGGACCCGTACAGGTACGCGCTGTGCAGCCGGTGCCCGTACGCCTCGGCGGTCCGCGCCCGCGCGGCCGCGACGACGCCGGCGAAGGCGGCGGGCACCCGGCCCAGCGACCCCTCGCGCTCGAAGTACCCGTCCGCGTCCAGCCCCTTGTGCTTCATGGCTCCACTGTGCCCCGACGGCGGGCGGGGCGGTCCGGCGGGGGTGCGGGAGGCGGTCGCGGGACGCGCGAAGGGGCCCTGCCCGGCGTACGGACAGGACCCCTTCGGGGTGCGACGGGCGTCAGCGGGACCGCTTCGCGAGGCGCTCCACGTCCAGCAGGATCACGGCGCGCGCCTCCAGGCGCAGCCAGCCGCGGCCCGCGAAGTCGGCGAGGGCCTTGTTCACGGTCTCGCGGGAGGCGCCGACGAGCTGGGCGAGCTCCTCCTGCGTGAGGTCGTGCACCACGTGGATGCCTTCCTCGGACTGCACGCCGAAGCGGCGCGACAGGTCGAGGAGCGCCCGCGCCACACGGCCGGGAACGTCGGAGAAGACCAGGTCGGACATCTGGTCGTTGGTCTTGCGCAGGCGCCGGGCCACGGCGCGCAGCAGGGCGGTGGCGACCTCGGGCCGGGCGTTGAGCCAGGGCTGCAGGTCGCCGTGGCCGAGGCCGAGGAGCTTGACCTCGGTCAGCGCGGTGGCGGTGGCGGTGCGCGGGCCCGGGTCGAAGAGCGACAGCTCGCCGATCAGCTCGCCGGGGCCGAGGACGGCCAGCATGTTCTCGCGGCCGTCGGGGGAGGTGCGGTGGAGCTTCACCTTGCCCTCGGTCACGACATACAGCCGGTCACCGGGGTCGCCCTCGTGGAACAGGGCATCACCGCGGGCGAGGGTCACCTCGCCCATGGAGGCGCGGAGCTCCGCGGCCTGCTCGTCATCGAGCGCCGCGAAGAGCGGGGCACGCCGCAGTACGTCGTCCACGAGTCTCTCTCCTATGTCGACCAGCTCAGGGGACCGTGCTCCCCATTTTGCCGGACGGCTCAAACAGTGCGATCAGTCACAAGGATGCCGGACGGACGGGTGTGCTGTGCGGCGAGAGGCCAATCGGAGTGGTGTTACCTGAGGTCCGGGCGGGTGTCAGCGGCCGGCCTTAGGCTGGCCGGGTGTCCAATAAGCCGGTGAGAGCACAGGCCAAGGGGTCCGCAGGAGTGACGGCGGCCCGTAATTCAGCCGTGGGCGAACACGCCCCTTCGGAGGTGCCTGCGAAGGCCCCGCCCGGCCCCGACGGCAAAGGTTCGGCCAAGAAAGCGAAGCCGGTCCGGGGCGAGTCGCACCTGGCCATGGTGCGCAGGGCCCGCCGCATCAACCGCGAGCTGGCCGAGATCTACCCGTACGCCCATCCGGAGCTGGACTTCCGCAACCCCTTCGAGCTCCTCGTCGCGACGGTGCTGTCGGCGCAGACCACCGACCTGCGGGTGAACCAGACGACACCGGTCCTGTTCGCCGCCTACCCGACCCCCGAGGACATGGCCGCGGCCGCTCCCGAGGATCTGGAGGAGCTCATCCGGCCGACCGGGTTCTTCCGGGCGAAGTCCCGCTCCCTGCTCGGCCTCTCGCAGGCCCTGCGGGACGACTTCGGCGGGGAGGTGCCGGGCCGGATCGAGGACCTGGTGAAGCTGCCGGGAGTCGGCCGCAAGACCGCGAACGTGGTGCTGGGCAACGCGTTCGGCGTCCCCGGGATCACGGTCGACACCCACTTCGGCCGACTGGTGCGCCGCTGGAAATGGACCGACCAGGAGGATCCGGAGAAGGTCGAGGCGGAGATCTGCGCGATCTTCCCCAAGAGCGAGTGGACGATGCTCTCGCACCGGGTCGTCTTTCACGGCCGCCGGATCTGCCACTCCCGCAAGCCGGCCTGCGGAGCCTGCCCGATCGCCCCGCTGTGCCCCGCGTACGGGGAGGGCGAGACGGACCCGGAGAAGGCCAAGAAGCTCCTCAAGTACGAGAAGGGCGGGCAGCCGGGCCAGCGGCTGACCCCGCCCCCGGACTATCCGGGGCTCCCGGCCCCGCCGTTGGCCGCGCCGGCGGCGCAGCCTTAGGAACGATTCGGTACCCGGACCGCGTTTGGCGGTGTGGGAGAACACGGACAGGGGTGCCTATGACTGGGGCTACGCAGAACCGCCCGGCCGACGCCGGTGCACAGAGGGCGGCCCGCGGGACGGTGGGCTCCGCCGAGCCGCCCGCCCGGGGCCCGGCCACCGCTCCGCCCGGTCCGCCCCCCGCCGCGCCCGGTGGGGCCGGTGAGGCCGGTGGGACCCCTGTACCGCCCGCGTCGCCTCCGGGCGCGCGGCAGACCCCTTACGGCGCCTTCCCGCCCCCCGCCGTGCGGGGGAGCACCGAGGTCACCACCGACGGGCTGCCCGGCTGGCTCGGCCCGGTCGTGGACGCCGCCCGGACGGTCCGCCCGGCCCAGCTGAGCCGGTTCCTGCCGCCCGAGGACGGGCGGGGCCGCCAGGCCGCGGTACTGATCCTGTTCGGCGAGGGCCCCCGCGGCCCCGAGCTGCTCCTCATGGAGCGGGCCGGCAGCCTCCGCTCCCACCCCGGCCAGCCCTCGTTCCCCGGCGGGGCCCTCGACCCCGAGGACGGCGACCCGCAGACCACCGGGCCGCTGCGCGCCGCCCTGCGCGAGGCCGAGGAGGAGACCGGCCTCGATCCCGCCGGGGTCCAGCTCTTCGGGGTGCTGCCCCGCCTCTACATTCCGGTCAGCGAGTTCGTCGTGACCCCGGTGCTGGGCTGGTGGCGGGCCCCGAGCCCGATCGGCGCCGTGGACCCGGCCGAGACGGCGCGGGTGTTCACGGTTCCCGTGGCGGATCTCACGGACCCCCGCCACCGGGTCACCGTCGTGCACCCGAGCGGGCACCAAGGCCCCGCGTTCACGGTCGAATCGGCCCTGGTCTGGGGTTTCACCGCCGGAGTGATCGACCGGATCCTGCATTTCGCGGGCTGGGAGATCCCGTGGGACCGCTCCCGGCACGTACCGCTCGACTGGCGCTCATGAGACGGTGGCCCATGTGAACGTGCTGGACATCCTGTTGCTGGTCGCCGCCGTGTGGTTCGCGATCGTGGGCTACCGCCAGGGGTTCGTCGTCGGCATCCTGTCGGTGATCGGCTTCCTCGGCGGTGGTCTCATCGCCGTGTCCCTGCTCCCGCTGATCTGGGACCGGGTGACCGACAACGGCACCCGGGTGTCCACCACGGTCGTCGTCATCGCCGTCGTGGCGATCATCATCTGCGCCTCGATCGGGCAGGCCCTGACGACTCATCTGGGCAGCCGGCTGCGGCGCCACATCACCTGGTCGCCGGCGCGCGCGCTCGACGCGACCGGCGGCGCCCTGGTCAACGTGGTCGCGATGCTGCTGGTGGCGTGGCTGATCGGCTCGTGGGTCGCCGTCACCTCCCTGCCCACGGTGGGCAAGGAGGTGCGCAATTCCAAGGTGCTGACGGGCGTGTCGCGGGTCCTGCCGGAGCAGGCGAACACCTGGTTCTCGGACTTCAGTTCCACCCTGGCGCGCAACGGCTTCCCCCAGGTGTTCAGCCCGTTCTCCAACGAGCCCATCACCGAGGTGAAGGCGCCCGACCCGGCGCTCGCCACCAGCCCCGTCACCGAGCAGGCCAAGCGCTCGATCGTGAAGGTCGTCGGCACCGCCCCCAGTTGCAGCAAGGTCCTGGAGGGCACCGGCTTCGTGTTCGCGCCCGGCAAGGTGATGACCAACGCCCACGTCGTGGGCGGGGTCACCGAACCGACCGTGCAGATCGGCGGCGAGGGCAAGCTCTACGACGGCAAGGTCGTGCTCTACGACTGGGCGCGCGACATCGCCGTCCTGGACGTGCCGAAGCTGAAGGCCCCGCCGCTGGAGTTCATCGACAAGGACGCGAGCAGCGGCAGCGACGCGATCGTCGCCGGCTTCCCGGAGAACGGCGCCTACGACGTCCGCCCGGCCCGTGTCCGCGGCCGGATCAACGCCAACGGCCCGGACATCTACCACCGGGGCACCGTCCGCCGTGACGTGTACTCGCTGTACGCGACGGTGCGCCAGGGCAACTCCGGCGGCCCGCTGCTCACGCCCGACGGCAAGGTGTACGGGGTCATCTTCGCGAAGTCGCTCGACGACCCGAACACCGGTTACGCCCTGACGGCGGACGAGATCCGCGACGACATCCGGCTCGGCGCCACCGCCACGCGCAGGGTCGACAGCCAGGCCTGCGCCCTCTGAGCCGTACGGGCGCGGACGTCCGTACGGTACGAGGGCGCGTCCCGGGGGTCGGCGTCCGCGTGTGAAGGGGTGCGGAGCGGGCGTGCCGGCTCCGGTGCGCCGGCCGGGGCGGGTGCGTCGGGGCGGGTGCGTCGGGGCGGGTGCGTCGGCGTCCTGCGGCGCGCCGGGCTCTACGTCCGCGGGTGGCGGAGCCGTGCCGAGACCCAGCGGGCGCGGCGGCGCAGGATGCGCGGAATTCCTAGCCGGAGGTCGTGGCCGTGCCGGCCAGGCCTCTCGTGGGTGCCCGGCGCGGTGGCCGAGCGTCGTTCGTGTGCGGTGTCACCGTAGTCGTGCGTCCAGCCCATACTCCGAGCTGTGCCCGTGCCCCAAGGTCGGTAATCCCGTCCGGGGCGGCCAATTGGCCTATGCGCCGGGCAATTGAATGCTTGTCGTACGGGAGCGGCCCTGGACTGCCGGTGCGTCAGGGATCCACCGTACGCCGCCCCGTGGGCCGCCCGGGGTGCCTCAGCGGTCCGGCTCGGGGTCCTTGAGCCAGTTCACGAGCTCGGTGGAGAACGCCGCAGGGTCCTCCTCGTGCGGGAAGTGCCCGAGGCCGTCGAACAACCGCCACCGGTACGGGGCTTCGACGTACTCGCCGGAGCCCGCCGCGCTCCGCGTCCGCATCACCGGGTCGAGCGAGCCGTGCAGGTGCAGGGTCGGCACCCGGACCGGGCGCTTCATCCGGCGGTTGAACTGGAGGCCGTCGGGCCGGGCCATCGACCGCATCATCCAGCGGTACGGCTCCACCGAGCAGTGCGCGGTCGAGGGGATGCACATCGCCCTGCGGTACACGTCGAGGTCCGCGTCCTCGGGTCGGACGGGCCCCGACCAGTCGCGGATCAGCTCGCCCACGAGGGCCCCGTCGTCGGCGACGAGCTGCCGCTCGGGTACGAAAGGCCGCTGGAAGCCCCAGATGTGCGAACTGGCCCTGGTCTGACCGAAGTCCGACAGCATCGCGGAGCGCCAGCGACGCGGGTGCGGCATGGAGGAGACCACGAGCCGGCGCACCAGCTTGGGCCGCATGACGGCGGCCGTCCAGGCGAGGTACCCGCCCAGGTCGTGCCCGACCAGGGCGGCGTCCGGCTCGCCGAGGGAGCGTACGACCCCGGTGATGTCGAGCGCGAGGTTGGCGGGGTCGTAGCCGCGCGGGGTGCGGTCGCTGCCGCCCACGCCGCGCAGGTCCATCGCCACCGCCCGGTACCCGGCGTCGGCGAGCGCCGTGAGCTGGTGGCGCCAGGTCCACCAGAACTGCGGGAAGCCGTGCAGGAGCAGCACCAGCGGCCCGTCCCCGAGCTCCGCCACGTGGAAGCGGGCGCCGTTGGCCGCGACGTCGCGGTGGGTGACCTTGCGGCCGCCGGGGAGGTCGAGCCGTACCGCCGTGGCAGCAGTGGGGGGAGTGCTGGGGTCCGGCGTGGGCGCTGTCATGAGGACGAGCGTGCCACACCCACAGCCTGGTCACTGACCGGCCGCGGATGCGGCTTGACGGTCCCGACGACCGCCGCCGTCCGCTTGACGGACTCGATGGTCTTCACCGGGGGCTTGACCTTCTTGAACTTCGCCCACGCGAGCAGCCCGACCAGCACCGCGACCAGCCAGAACACGGCTCCCACGATCAGGAAGCAGGCCCACAGCGGCAGCCCGAAATTGTGGATGCCGTACGCCGCGGCGAAACTCAGTACGGGGAGGGAGAAGAGGATCAGCACCCCCGCGGCGATCGCGGCGCCGCTGCCGATGCCCGCCCGCTTGACGTCCTGCTTGATCTCCACCTTCGCGAGGGCGATCTCGTCGTGCACCAGGGCGGACATCTCGGCGGTGGCCGAGGCGACCAGCTGGCCGAGTGTGCGCTCGGCTCCCCGCGCCCCTTGGTCCACTGCGCTCATCGCTCTCTCCCTCTGTCGTCTGCTGTCGGCGGCTGTCCTCCGTCGTCTGTCAGATCATGCCGGACGGTCGGCTCCGGCGCTGGACCCGGATGCCGCTTCGGACGTGGCGGCGGCGGCCTCCGCGGCCCTGCGGCGGTGTTCGGCGGCCCTGTCCTCGTAGATCTTCGCCATCCGGAGGTGGTAGTCGGGCTTGTCCTCCTCGTAGATGTCCGGGATGCCGTCGTCGTCCTCGTCGCGCTCCTCCGCGTCGGTGAGCGTCCGGTACTTCCGGTTGCGGAGCTTGAGCAGGACGCTCGCGAGGACGGCGGCGATCAGCGAGCCGATCAGGACGGCGGCCTTGACCTCGGAGGTGAGGACGGGGTCGTCGGCGAAGGCGAGTTCGCCGATGAGGAGGGAGACGGTGAAGCCGATGCCGGCCAGCGAGGCGACGGCCAGGACGTCGGGCCAGGCCAGGTCGTCGTTCAGCTCGGCCTTGGTGAAGCGGGCGGCCAGCCAGGTGCCGCCGAAGATGCCCACCGTCTTGCCGACGACCAGGCCGAGGACCACGCCGAGGGTCTCGGGGCGGGTGAACACCTGGGCGATAGCCTTGTCGGAGAGCGGGACGCCGGCGGCGAAGAGGGCGAAGAGGGGTACGGCCAGTCCGGCGGACAGGGGCCGTACGAGGTGCTCGATGTGCTCGCCCGGGGACTGGGACTCGCCCTCCCGGCGGGAGCAGCGGAGCATCAGGCCCATGGCGACGCCGGCGATGGTGGAGTGGACGCCGCTGTTGTACATCAGGCCCCAGACGACCAGGGCGAGCGGGACGTAGACGTACCAGCCGTGAACTTCCCTGCGGAGCAGGAACCAGAAGAGGACCAGGCCGGCGAGGGCGCCGCCGAGGGCGGCGAAGTTGAGGTCGCTGGTGAAGAACACCGCGATGATCATGATGGCGAAGAGGTCGTCGACGACCGCGAGAGTCAGCAGGAAGGCGCGCAGGGCGGACGGCAGCGAGGTGCCGATGACCGCGAGGACGGCCAGGGCGAAGGCGATGTCGGTGGCGGTGGGGACCGCCCATCCGTCCATCGAGCCGCTGCCGAGGGTGTTGACGAGTACGTACACCAGCGCGGGTACGGCCATGCCGCAGAGGGCGGCGATCACGGGGAGGGCGGCGGCCTTCGGGTCGCGCAGGTCGCCCACGACGAGTTCCCGCTTGAGCTCGATGCCGGCGACGAAGAAGAAGATCGCGAGCAGGCCGTCAGCCGCCCAGTGCTGGATCGAGAGGTTCAGGCCGAGGGAGGCGGGGCCGATGTGGAAGGACCCGACGGTGTAGTAGCTGTCCGAGATGCCGGGGACGTTCGCCCAGATCAGTGCGGCTACGGCCGCCAGGAGCAGCAGCACGCCGCCGACGGTCTCGGTGCGCAGCGCGTTGGCGACGAAGCGGCGCTCGGGCAGCGACATCCGGCCGAGGAACGTGCGGCTGGGGGTGGGCGTGGGCGTGTCCACGGTGGGGGCACCTCCGGTTGGTCGACGGCATGGCTCATGCAGTTGCCGACCAGACTTCCCGGCGCACCCTGTGTTGTTCGCTCTGTTCGGACGTCCGTTGGGACGTCACTTATTGACGGTTCACTAACGTTACAGGGTCGCACAGTCGTATCGGGTGATCATCACCCTAAACCGGCGGAGTGCGTCCCGCGCGTGACGCGCCGGACGCACTCCGGGCCCGTGGACCGGCCGGCGTCAGTCCTCGCTGCCGGCGGCCGGGAGCTTGGACTGGATCAGGTCCATGACCGAGGAATCGGCCAGCGTGGTGACGTCACCGACCGCGCGGTTCTCCGCCACGTCGCGCAGCAGGCGGCGCATGATCTTGCCCGAGCGGGTCTTCGGCAGCTCCTGCACCGGCAGGATGCGCTTCGGCTTGGCGATGGGGCCGAGGGTGGCGCCCACGTGGTCGCGCAGTTCCGCGACCAGGGTGTCGGTCTCGGAGGCGCTGCCGCGCAGGATGACGAAGGCCACGATGGCCTGACCGGTGGTCTCGTCGTTGGCGCCGACCACGGCGGCCTCGGCGACCGAGGGGTGCGAGACGAGCGCCGACTCGACCTCGGTGGTGGAGATGTTGTGGCCGGAGACCAGCATGACGTCGTCCACCCGGCCGAGCAGCCAGATGTCGCCGTCGTCGTCCTTCTTGGCGCCGTCGCCCGCGAAGTACTTGCCCTCGAAGCGCGACCAGTAGGTGTCGATGAAGCGCTGGTCGTCGCCCCAGATGGTGCGCAGCATGGAGGGCCACGGCTCGGTGAGGACGAGGTAGCCGCCTCCGCCGTTCGGGACCTCGTTCGCCTCGTCGTCCACGACGGTGGCGGCGATGCCGGGCAGGGCGCGCTGGGCGGAGCCCGGCTTGGTCTCGGTGACTCCGGGCAGCGGGGAGATCATCATCGCGCCGGTCTCGGTCTGCCACCAGGTGTCCACGATCGGACAGCGGTCTCCGCCGATGTGCTTGCGGTACCAGATCCAGGCCTCGGGGTTGATCGGCTCGCCGACCGAGCCGAGGACGCGCAGGCTCGAGAGGTCGAACTTCGCGGGGATGTCGTCGCCCCACTTCATGAACGTCCGGATGGCCGTGGGCGCCGTGTAGAGGATGGTGACGCCGTACTTCTGCACGACCTCCCAGAACCGGCCCTGGTGCGGGGTGTCCGGCGTGCCCTCGTAGATCACCTGGGTGGCGCCGTTCGCGAGCGGCCCGTAGACGATGTACGAGTGCCCGGTCACCCAGCCGATGTCGGCGGTGCACCAGTAGACGTCGGTCTCCGGCTTGAGGTCGAAGACGGCGTGGTGGGTGTAGGCCGCCTGCGTGAGGTAGCCGCCCGAGGTGTGCAGGATGCCCTTGGGCTTCCCCGTGGTCCCCGAGGTGTACAGGATGAACAGCGGGTGCTCGGCGTCGAAAGCCTGCGGGGCGTGCTCGGCGGACTGGCGGCCGACCACGTCGTGCCACCAGACGTCGCGGCCCTCGGTGAAGGCGGTGTCCTGGCCGGTGCGGCGTACGACGAGCACGTGCTCGACCTGCGGGCACTTGGCGACGGCGGCGTCGATGGCGGGCTTGAGCGCGCTCGGCTTGCCGCGGCGGTAGCCGCCGTCGGCGGTGATCACGAGCTTCGCGTCGGCGTCCTGGATGCGGGACGCGACGGCGTCGGCGGAGAAGCCGCCGAAGACCACGGAGTGCGCTGCGCCCACGCGGGCGCACGCGAGCATCGCGACGACCGCCTCGGGAATCATGGGCAGGTACACGGCGACCCGGTCGCCGGCCCGCACGCCCAGCTCGGTCAGGGCGTTGGCGGCCCGGGAGACCTCGTCCTTGAGCTCGGCGTAGGTGATCGAGCGGCTGTCGCCGGGCTCGCCCTCGAAGTGGATGGCGACGCGGTCGCCGTTGCCGGCTTCGACGTGGCGGTCCACGCAGTTGTACGCGACGTTCAGCTTGCCGTCCGCGAACCACTTCGCGAAGGGCGGGTTGGTCCAGTCGAGCGTTTCCGTCGGCTCGGTGGCCCAGGTCAGCCGCCGGGCCTGCTCGGCCCAGAAGCCCAGCCGGTCCGCGTCGGCCTGTGCGTACGCAGCCTGTGTCACGTTGGCGGCGGTGGCCAGATCGGCAGGCGGTGCGAACCGCCGCTCCTCCTTGAGCAGATTGGCCAGGCTTTCGTTGCTCACGACATCTCCCTTTCCCAGGGTGTCCGTTGTGTCCCCGGGCATAGCTCATCAGTCGGAGGCCCAGGTGACAAGGGGTAACCGAGAATTGGTTTAGACCTATAGCACGTCTGGGGCCGCACGCGAACGGTGTCCGGACCGCGGCGTCCGGCGCACGAAGGGCCCCTCCCCGCAGCAGGATGCGGGAAGGGGCCGAACGGTGGCACGGATACGGGAGGGTATCGGTTCAGACGTTCTGACCGACCTGACCGACCTGACCGACGCTGTCGAAGACCCGGCAGTCGAAGAAGTCCTGGCCCTCGGAGAGCAGATAGGCCTGGGCCTCACCCACGTGGAAGTACATCCCGTGCAGCTCCAGCGTGCCCTCGGCGAGCCTGCGGGCCACCGATTCGTGAGCCTTCAGGTGCTCCAGCTGCTGCACCACGTTGGTCAGGCACAGCTGCTCCACGGCGTCCGCCGGGAGGCGGCCCGCGATCCGCGCCCAGGCGTGGTGGCGGCTGGCCATCCGCTCCAGGCTGGGCAGGCCGTGCCGCAGCCAGCGGCGCAGCGGGGTCATCGGGGTCGCTGGCGAGGAGCTGAGCAGCGCCTGCATGGCCCCGCAGCCGGAGTGGCCGCAGATCGTGATGCTGTCCACCTGGAGCACGTCCACGGCGTACTCGATGGCCGCCGCGACCGAGTCGTCCCCGGACTCGGCGCCCGGCAGCGGCACGAGGTTGCCGACGTTGCGGACGGTGAACAGGTCGCCCGGGCCGCTCGCCGTGATCATGCTCGTCACCAGGCGGGAGTCCGCGCAGGTCAGGAAGAGCTGCGAGGGTCGTTGACCCTCGCGGGCCAGCCGCGCCAGTTCGTCCCGTACGTGGGGCGCCGTGTCGCGCTGGAAGGCGCCGATCCCGCTGGCCAGCTGGCCGGCGCCGCGCCTGCGGGGCGCCGCGGGCGGGGACTGCGAGGTCCCCGCCGTCGCCGCCCCGGCGGTCTTCGCCGTCTCCGCGGCGGTCGGGGCCGTACGGCTTCCCGTGGTCCGGTGGTCGCAGTGGTTCTGCCAGGGCGTCCAGGGCCGGCAGCACTGGTGCCCCCCGCGCTGGGGCGAGCGCCGGGTCCGGTCCCGCTGGATGCGGTCGGCGAGACCCGCGCGGTCCGAGCGGTCGGTACGGCCCGCACGCCCGTCTGTGTCGCCGCCGGGGGCGTCGCCGTTGCCGTCGCCGTCGATACCGCCGTCGATGCCGGTGCCGGCCAGGAGGCCGACCCGGTCGGCCCGGTCGTCCTCGGAGGCGTGTGCCGCCGCCCCGGAGCGGCCGCTGACCTCCAGCGACCCCCCGTGCGCGAGGTGGGAGTCCTGCCAGTCCTGCAGCGTCTCGTAGGCCGCGTGGTCCATGAACGAGCCGTCCAGCTCGATCACCGCGTGCCGGTCGTGCGGGATCTGGTTCAGCACCCGGCTCAGCCGCGGCACCGCCAGGAAGGTCAGCTGGCCGCGCGCGCAGACCCGGTGGGTTCCGTTCTCCAGGTGCTCCAGGGTGATCCGGGTCCGGGCCAGCCGGTGCAGGGCCAGCGCCACCGCCACCGCGATGCCGATGGCCACGCCCTCCAGGACGCCGCCGAGCACCACGGCCGCGATGGTCGTCCCGTAGACGAGGACCTCCCGGTGCCGGGTGACGCTGCGCAGGTGCGTGATGCTGACCATCTGCACGCCGACGGCCATGACCAGTGCGGCCAGCGCGGCCAAGGGGATGAGGTCGAGGACGGGCACCAGCAGTCCGGCCGCGAGGAGCAGCCAGAAGCCGTGCATCATCGAGGACCTGCGGCTGGTCGCACCGGACTTGACGTTGGCCACGCTACGGACGGCGACACCCGTGATGGGCAGCCCTCCCAGGGCCCCGGACACGATGTTCGCGGCGCCCTGGCCGCGCAGTTCCCGGTTGAGGTCGGCGCGCGGCGGGCGGTTGGTCGTGCCCCGCTCGGAGGCGATCAGCTTGTCGGTGGCGACCGCCGACAGCAGGGACTCCACACTGCCGACGAGGGTGATGGTCAGTACGGCGGCGATGAGGCCGAGGACGGGGCCCTCGGGAAGCTCGGGCAGGGCGTGGCTGCGCCAGGACGGCAGGTCGACCCGGGGGAGGCTGAGCCCGGCCAGGGCGGCGAAGGCGGTGGCCGTCGCGACGGCGGCGAGCGCGGCCGGAACCTTGCGCAGGGCGCGGCCCGCCCGACCGGGCAGCCGCGGCCAGCCGAGCAGGACCACCAGGGTCAGTGCGCTGACGCCGAGCGCGGCCGGGTGCAGGTCCGCCAACTGGGCCGGCAACCCCTGCACGTTGGCCACGGCGGAACTCTGCGGGGTGCCGCCCAGCACGATGTGCAGCTGGGCGAGCGCGATGGTCACGCCGATGCCCGCGAGCATGCCGTGCACGATGGCCGGACTGACCATGAGTGCCGACCGGGCGGTGCGCAGCGCGGCGAGCCCGAGCTGGCAGCAGCCCGCGAGCACGGTGATCGCGCAGGTGGTGCGCCACCCGTAGTGCTGGATCAACTCGGCTGTGACGACGGTGAGTCCGGCCGCGGGCCCGCTCACCTGGAGCGGCGCGCCGCCGAGGCGGCCGGCGACGATGCCGCCGACCGCCGCGGCGACCAGGCCCGCCTGGAGCGGCGCGCCGGTGGCCAGGGCGATGCCGAGCGAGAGCGGCAGGGCGATCAGGAAGACGGCGATGGAGGCGGACAGGTCCGCGGAGAAGTCCTTGCGGGCCTTCTCGCGGGTGGGGGTGGGGGCAATGGCTGTCATAAGGTCCCGTCTCCTCGGGGGAGGTGTGTAGCGGCGGGAGTCTCAACACTCGGTAAATGGATGGTAATGGAGAGTAAAGGAGGGAGGTGGGCAATTGGGGCAAATAGTCGCGGAATTAGCACGCAAGGGTGAATAAGCATTTTGTCCGGCTTGTCATACCTTCCTCACGGTGGACCGCGTGGGACGTTGCGGCGCGGAAGTCCTGCGATGGAACTGCGAGGGAGAGGTGGGGCGGATGATCGCCGCCACGAAGAAGATCGCCGGCGGCCTGGTCGCCACGGCGCTTGTGCTGGGGGTGGCCGGCTGCAGCTCCTCGGAGCCCGCCAAACCCCCGGCCCCCGGGGCCCAGAACGCCAAGAAGGGCGTCGCCGCCCCGGAGGCTCCGGGTAGCGTCAACCGGCTCATCGGTGACGGCTCGACCGCGTACACCGGATCGCAGCCGAACGTACAGAAGCCGCAGAAGCTGAAGCCGGGCGAGAAGCCGCCCCAGTTCGTGGTGTTCTCATGGGACGGCGCCGGCGAGGACAGCCAGAAACTGTTCTCGCACTTTCGCAAGGTCGGCAAGCAGTACAACGCCCGGATGACGTACTTCCTCAGCGGCGTGTACATGCTCCCGGAGGAGAAGCGCTCCCTCTACACCGCCCCGCAGCACCCGGCGGGCCGTTCGGACATCGGCTTCGGCGACCTCCAGGGCATCAAGGACACCGCCACCCAGGTGCGCGGGGCCTGGCTGGAGGGCAACGAGATCGGCACCCACTTCAACGGGCACTTCTGCGGCCCCGAGGGCGGCGTGGGCACCTGGTCGGTGGAGGAGTGGAAGAGCGAGATCAACCAGGCCAAGTCCTTCGTCAAGAACTGGAAGACGAACGCGGGCCTGAAGGGCATGGAGCCGCTCCCCTTCGACTACGACAAGGAGCTCATCGGGGCCCGCACGCCGTGCCTCGAAGGTCAGAAGAACTTCATGCTGGCGGCCAAGGACATGGGGTTCCGCTACGACTCCAGCGGCATCAGCAAGCAGATCTGGCCCAAGAAGACCGACGGCCTCTGGGACCTTCCGCTGCAGCTGGTCCCCATGCCCGGCCGGGCGTTCGACACCCTGAGCATGGACTACAACTACATGGTCAACCAGTCCGGGACGACCTCGCAGGGCGACCCCTCGCAGCACCAGTACTGGGGCGACCAGATGCGCGACGGCCTGCGGCAGGCCTTCGACCGGGTCTACCAGGGCAACCGCGCGCCGCTGATCATCGGCAACCACTTCGAGTCCTGGAACGGCGGCACCTACATGCGTGCCATCGAGGAGTCGATCAAGGGCATGTGCACCAAGCCGGAGGTCCGGTGCGTGCCGTTCCGCGAACTGGCGGACTGGCTGGACGCGCAGGACCCGAAGGTCCTGGAGTGGATGCGCACCCTCGACGTCGGCGAGACGCCGGAGCAGGGCTGGGAGAAGTTCCTGACCGCAGGGCCGCCGGCGAAGCCGACCGCCCCCACGGACGTCAAGCCGGCTGCGGAGCAGGCTGAAGCGGCAGCGGACGAGGGCTGACCAGGGCCTCGGCGTCCTCCGCGTGCTCCGCTCCCTCGCGGAGCACGAAACCGGGGTCGACCTGGTCCGCCAGGTCGACCCCGGTCTTGGCGTTCCCCCAGCTCTGGGCGTTCTTCAGGTGGAACCGGACCATCTGCTCGGTGTACCGGTCCCAGTCGCGCAGCGCGTACGAGTCGTCGGCCGCGTCCTGGAGGGCCTGCAGGGCGAGCCGGTTGGTCGCCTCCAGCAGCTCGAAGGCGGCCGGGCGGCCCTTCTCCATCGCCCGTACCCAGTCCGAGTGCCCGACGGTGACCAGCAGGTCCTCGCCGACCTCGTCCTGCAGGAACTCGATGTCCTCCGGCCCCTGCACCTTGTTCCCGACGACCTTGAGCGCCACCCCGAAGTCCCGCGCGTACTCCTTGTACTGGCGGTATACGGAGATCCCCTTGCGGGTCGGCTCGGCCACGAGGAAGGTCACGTCGAAGCGGGTGAACATGCCCGAGGCGAAGGAGTCCGACCCGGCCGTCATGTCGACGACCACGTACTCGTCGGGACCGTCGACGAGGTGGTTCAGGCAGAGCTCGACCGCCCCGACCTTCGAGTGGTAGCAGGCCACCCCCAGGTCGGCCTCGGTGAACGGCCCGGTGGCCATGAGCCGTACGGGGTCGCCGTCGAGCAGCAGCGTGCGCGCGCAGGCCTCGTACACCGGGTTGTCGCCGGTGACGCGCAGCAGGCGCGAACCGCGGCCCGGCGGGGTGGTCTTGATCATCGTGTCGGCGGACGCGATCCGCGGGTTGGACCCCCGCAGGTACTCCTTGATCAGGGGCAGGTGCGCGCCCAGCGCGGGCAGTTCGGCCGCCTCGGCGTCGCCGAGGCCGAGCGCGGCGCCCAGGTGTTGGTTGATGTCGGCGTCCACCGCGACGACGGGCGCTTCATTGGCGGCGAGGTGGCGGATGAAGAGGGAGGACAGCGTGGTCTTGCCGCTGCCTCCCTTTCCCACGAAAGCGATCTTCATGTTCACCAAGCGTAGTGGAACGGTAGCCGCGTGTGGTCGGGGTGAGTGAAGAAGACCACTCCAAGGAGGGGTCGGTGCTACGGGTGGGCAGTGCGTAGGCTCCCTACCTATGAGTAGCGCTGCTGACCCGCTGGCCCCGCTGGCCGGTCTTCCGGGTGTCACCGGTTCCGTCGATTCCGTACGCAAGGCCGTGGACCGGGTCTACGGGCACCGGGTGATGCGCCGGCGCAGTGCGGAGATCACCTCGGAGGCCGCGCTGCGCGGCGCCCGTGGGAGCGCGGCGCTGTCCGGTGCCGACTGGGCGCTGGAGGAGGTGCGCCGCCGCACCGACTTCGGGTCGGAGCCGGAGGCGCTGACGCTGGGCGCGGCGCTGCGGCTCACGGCGGAGGCCGGCCAGCTGCTGAGCATCTGGCGCCAGTCGCCGCTTCGGGTCCTGGCGCGCCTTCATCTGGTGGCGTCGGGGTCCACGGCCGACGGGGACGTCGTGGGACGGCCCCGGCTCGCGGGCGAACCGGTGAACGAACCCCTGGTGGACCTTCCGCTGCCGAGCGCGGAGGAGGTTGCGGGGCGCCTCGACGGGCTGTCCCGGCTGATCATCGCGGGCGGACCGGCCCCGGCGCTGATCACGGCCGCGGTGGTGCACGGCGAGCTGCTGGCGCTGCGGCCCTTCGCCTCGTACAACGGTCTGGTGGCCCGGGCCGCCGAGCGCATCGTCCTGATCAACAGCGGACTGGACCCGAAGGCGATCTGCCCGGCGGAGGCCGGACACGCGGAGCAGGGCGGCGAGGCGTACCTGGACGCCTTCGCGGGCTACGTCTCGGGGACTGCGGAGGGGATGGCCGCCTGGATCGGGCACTGCGGCCGCGCGGTCGAACTCGGCGTCCGCGAGTCGACGGCGGTCTGTGAAGCCCTGCAGCGGGGCGCGGCCTGACGTCTCCCGGCAGGGCCCGGCCCCACATCTCCCCCGGACAGGGGTTGCGGCGACACCGTCTTGCCTTGGTGTCGCCGCTGACATGTGCGTCCAGTTACCAAGCGTCCTCGATGATTGCCCATCAGGTCGGGACTTTGCCCGTCACCTGGTGCGGCTGGCCCGTAATCGACGGGTCGACGTCGCGTGGGTACTCGGCGCTCATGCATCGGTCCGTGGGCCTTACTGCGTTTTAAAGATGATCCTCTCGGATGTTCTTTGGTCTCGCGGGCCGTTGATTCCTTTGTACTCCGCTTCGGAGATATCCGGAACCCCCGGCCCCACTTCTTTACTTTCCGGGACGAGCGCGGACGAATGGGGCACGGGTCGGGTCATTGGGAAGTGGCCAGGGCGCGCACGTCGGCCCGACGCCGGCTCGCGTACCAGACGAGCCCCGCGGCCGCCGCCGCTCCCACGGCCGCCGCTGCGACGAGTGCGGGGCGCGGCGGCATCGACAGTCCGGGGAACCGCTGCTTGAGCCGTACGGGGCGGTTGAAGACCAGGACGGGCCATTCTCGGGCCACGGCCTCCCGGCGGAGCGCCCGGTCGGGGTTGACCGCGTGCGGGTGTCCGACCGCCTCCAGCATCGGGACGTCGGTGGCGGAGTCGCTGTAGGCGTAGCACCGGGAGAGGTCGTAGCCCTCGGACTCCGCCAGCTCGCGGACGGCTTCCGCCTTGGTGGGTCCGTAGGCGTAGTAATCGATCTCGCCGGTGAAGCAGCCGTCGTCGCCCACGACCATGCGGGTGGCGACGACCCGGTCGGCACCGAGCATCTCCCCGATGGGCTCGACGACTTCCGCTCCGGAGGTCGAGACGATCACGACGTCGCGGCCGGCCGTGTGATGGGCCTCGATGAGGGACGCGGCCTCGTCGTAGATGATCGGGTCGATGAGGTCGTGCAGGGCTTCCGCGACGATCTCCCGCACCTGCTGCACGTTCCACCCCTTGCAGAGGGCGGACAGGTACTCCCGCATCCGTTCCATCTGGTCGTGGTCGGCTCCGCCGGCCAGGAAGATGAACTGCGTGTACGCGGTGCGCAGTACGGCTCGCCGGTTGATCAGGCCGCCCTGGTAGAAGGACTTGCTGAACGTCAGGGTGCTCGACTTCGCAATGACCGTCTTGTCCAGGTCGAAGAAGGCTGCGGTGCGAGGCGAGGAGTGCGGCAAGGGCTGATTTTCCACGCCCCGAGCATATGCGCCCACCATTCGGCGTAAGGTGTGGCGCGTGGGTTTGCCTGAGAAGGCTATCGGGTACACCATGGAAGTCACGGATCGTTCGCGACCGTGCTAACCCGGTCTGGCTCCTCCCCCCCGAGTCGGACCGTGGGGACGACCCCCGCTCTCCCCCCCGGCGGGGGTCGTCGCATGTCCGGACGCGGTTCGCGTCCCTGCCTTCGGCCCCAGATGACATCTCGCAACCCCTTTCCTGGCGACGGGGCCCGCGTGGCGAAGGCCCTCATCCCCCCCAACCGGTGACGCTGCGTAGTGGTTCCGCCGCGCTCTGGAACTCACCTCTGAGGGTGACCGGGATATCCACAGTCGGACCGGTGTCCACAGTTTTTCAGCAAGATCCACTTGATTTCCCCGATGGCTGCACCGTGATGAGGGCCGCGAAGTCCGCGGCGCTCGGATTTGTGGCGAGAAGGGGGCGGAGATCGTGGCGCGATCGAAGTCGTGTGAAGTGTCGGAAAACGCGGTGGCCGGGAAGCGGACCGGTTCGGGGCCCCGCTGGAAAGCGGGTGCGGCGGGCGGCGCCGTGCGGGGTCCGGCGAGCCGGCCCGCGAGCGGCCGGCCGCTGATCATCACCGAGGATCCCCTGCTGCTCGACGACCTGTTGCGGCTGTGCGCCGCGGCGGGGGCCGAGCCCCACGTGCACCACGCGCTGCCGGAGCGAACCGGCGCGCCGGGCGGGGCACGGGACGCGGACGGAGGCCGGGCCGACGCGGACGACGGGGGCGTCGGCTGGGAGTCGGCTCCGCTGGTGCTGGTCGGGGACGACGCGGCCCGGCGGGTGCGGGGCGCCCCGCGCCGCGACGGGGTGCTGCTCGTCGGCAGGGACCTGGACGACCCCCTGGTGTGGCAACGCGCGCTGGAGATCGGCGCCGAGGAGGTGCTCCGGCTCCCCGACGCGGAGAGCCGGCTCGTCGACCGCATCGCCGACGTGGTGGAAGGGGCCGGACGGCCGGCCCTCACCGTCGGGGTGATCGGCGGCAGCGGCGGCGCGGGGGCTTCCACCCTCGCGTGCGCGCTGGCCTTACGGGCGGCCCGTGCCGGGGAGCGGACCATCCTCATCGACGGCGACCCGCTCGGCGGGGGCATCGACGTCCTGCTCGGCGGCGAGTCCGTATAGGGTCTGCGCTGGCCGGACTTCGCGGCCTCGCGGGGCCGGGTCGCTGCCGGAGCGCTGGAGGAGTCCCTGCCCGAACTGCACGCGCTGCGGGTGCTCAGCTGGGACCGGGGGGACCGGGTGGCGGTGCCGCCCGCCGCGACGCGGTCGGTGGTCGCCGCCGCGCGCCGCCGGGGCGGGGTCGTCGTGGTCGACCTGCCCCGGCGCGTGGACGAGGCGGTCGCCGAGGTACTGGCCCAGCTGGACCTGGTGCTGATGGTGGTGCCGGGCGAGCTGCGTGCGGTCGCCGCCGCGGGGCGGGTCGCGGCCGGGGTGCGGATGGCGGCCCGGGACGTGCGCGTCGTCGTACGGGGCCGCTGTCCGGCGGGCCTCGATCCGCAGGACGTGGCCGGGCTGTTGGGGGTGCCGCTGGCCGGCGAGGTGCCGGTGGAGGTGGGGCTCCCCGGGCGGGTGGCCGAGGGGGAACCGCCGGGGGCGCAGGGGCGCGGAGCGCTGGCCCGGTTCTGCGACGGCTTCTGGCAGCGGGCGCTCGGTCCCGCCCAGGGGGTGCCGGCATGAGCGCCGTACTGCTGGACGCGGTGCGCCGGCGGCTCGCCGAGAGCGGGGCGGAGCCGACGCCGGCCAGGGTGGCGGCGGCCCTGCGGGCCCAGGGGCGGCTGCTGGGTGACGCGGAAGTGCTCGGTGTCGCGGCAGAGTTGCGATCCGAACTGGTCGGTGCGGGCCCGCTGGAGGCCCTGCTCGCCGACCCCGAGGTCACCGACGTGCTGGTCGCGGCTCCCGACCGGGTGTGGGTGGACCGGGGCGGTGGCCTGGAACTGACCGGAGTGACCTTCACCGGCGCCGATGCCGTGCGCCGGCTCGCCCAGCGGCTGGCCTCCGTGGCGGGGCGGCGGCTGGACGACGCGCGGCCCTGGGTGGACGCCCGAATGCCGGACGGCACGCGGCTGCACGCCGTGCTGCCGCCGGTCGCCGTCGGATCGGCCTGCCTCTCCCTGCGGGTGGTCCGCCCGCGGGCCTTCACCCTGGAGGAGCTCGTCGCGGCCGGGACGCTGCCGCCCGGCGGGCACCGACTGCTCCGGGAGATGGTCGAGGCCCGCCTGTCGTTCCTGGTCTCCGGCGGAACGGGCACCGGCAAGACCACTCTGCTCAGTGCACTGTTGGGGCTGGTCGGACCCGGTGAGCGGATCGTGCTGGCCGAGGACTCGGCCGAACTGCGGCCGGACCACCCGCACGTGGTGCGGCTGGAGACCCGCCCGGCCAACCAGGAGGGGGCCGGCCTGGTCACCCTGGCGGACCTGGTCCGGCAGGCGCTGCGGATGAGGCCCGACCGGCTCGTGGTCGGAGAGGTGCGGGGCGCCGAGGTGGCGGACCTGCTGGCAGCCCTGAACACCGGTCACGAGGGAGGCTGCGGAACGGTCCACGCGAACGCCGCCGCCCACGTTCCGGCCCGGCTGGAGGCGCTGGGAACGGCAGCCGGACTGGACCGGGCCTCCCTGCACAGCCAGTTGGCGGCCGCGCTGACCCTGGTGGTCCATTTGATCCGGGACCGCGAAGGGCGCCGCCGGGTGGCCGAGGTACACGTACTGGAACGGGATGCCGCCGGGCTGGTGGTCACCGTGCCGGCGCTGCGCTGGGGTGCGCGCGGCTTCGTACGGGAGCGGGGCTGGGAGCGGCTGCGTCCGCTGCTGCGGGGTGCCCGGTGAGCGCGGGGGCGGTGCTGTCGGTCCCGGTGTTCTCGGGGGTGCTGTGTGCGGGAGCGGCGGCCTGGCTGCTCGCCGGGGCGGACCGGGTGTCCCGGCGGACCCGGGTGGTACTGGCCGGGATCGGCCCGGCACGGGTGCGCGGGCCCTCCCGCCGCGATCGGGTGGCGGCGGCCGTACGGGTGCGAGCGGCGGCCCGCTGGCCGGAGTGGGCATGCCTCGGGGCCGGGCTGCTGCTCGCGGTGGCCGGCGCGTCGGTGATCCCGCTGGCGGCGGGGGCGGCCGCGGTGCCCCTGGTGCGCCGGTGGCTGCGGAACCGGGCGCGGGAGCGGGCCCGGTCGGCGCGGGCCGCCGAGGTGGTGGCGCTGTGCGGCGCGGCGGTGGGCGAGTTGCGGGCGGGCGCCCAGCCCGGGCAGGCGCTGACGGCGGCGATGCGGCGTACGGCGGCCGGGCCGGGAGGTCCGGGCGCGTCGGAGGCGGGGGTGCTGGCCGCCGCGGCGTTCGGCGGCGACGTACCGGGGGCGCTGCGCCACGCGGCCCGGGAGCCGGGTGCGGAGGGGCTGGCGGGGATGGCGGCCTGCTGGCGGGTGTCGGTCGACGGGGGCGCCGGACTGGCCGCCGGGCTGGACCGGCTGGAAGGGGCCCTGCGGGCCGAGCGGGACCGGCGGGAGTCGTTGCGGGCCCAGTTGGCGGGCGCCCGGTCGACGGCGGTGGTGCTCGCCCTGCTGCCCTTGGTGGGCCTGTTGATCGGCACCGGCTTGGGGGCGGATCCGCTGCGGGTCCTGCTGCACACCCCGATGGGCTGGGGCTGCCTGCTGGCGGGCGGGGTGCTGGAGGGGCTGGGGATCCTGTGGTGCCGGCGGATCGTGCGGACGGGGGAGCGGTGACGGCCGCCGCCGAGGTCCACAGGCTGGGGACGGCACTGTGCCTCGTGCCGGTGGCGGTGTGCGCGGCGTCGGCACTGACGGCAGGGGTCCGCGCCCGGACGGTGCGCCGCCGGGTGGCAGCCCTGCTGGGCGCGGAGCGGGCCCGCCGGCCGGCGCCCGTGTCGCGGCCGCGGCTGCTGGGGCTGTGGACGGTGTGGGCCGCCCCGGCCGGGGTGTCCCTCGCGGCGTGGGTGTTGATCGGCGGGGTCTGGGGCCCGGTCGCGGGGGCCGTGGCGGCGGTCGGGCTCTGGCGTCGGCAGGCCGGGCCGCGGCCGCAGACCGACGTCGACCCGGAGGATGCCGAACGTCAGCTGCCCATGGCGGCCGATCTGCTGGCGGCGTGCCTGGCGGCCGGGGCGGGGCCGGTGGAGGCGGCGGAGGTGGTGGGCGAGTCGCTCGGCGGCCCGGTGGGCGAGGCGCTGGCCCGGTCCGGGGCGGAGCTGCGACTGGGCGGCGAACCGGGCTCCGCATGGGGGAGGTTGTCCGCCATACCGGGCGCCCGGGCGCTCGCGGACTGCCTGGAGCGGGCGGCCCGGACGGGGGCTCCCGCGGCCGAACCGGTGTCCCGGATCGCCTCGGGCCTCCGAGAGGACCGGGCGAGGCAGGCGGGCGCGCGGGCCCAGCGGGCGGCGGTCCTCGTCACCGCGCCGGTGGGGCTGTGTTTCCTCCCCGCATTTCTCGCGATCGGGGTGGCGCCGGTGGTGATCGGAATGGCCTCCGGACTTCTCTCCGGCACCTGAGAACACATGGGTCACGTACGTCTACAACGGAAATCAAAGGGAGTTGTCATGATGATCATCTGGTGCCGTGTGCGGACGGCTTGGAGTGGCCGCGGGGGCGATGAGGGGATGTCCACCTCGGAATACGCCATGGGCACGATCGCGGCCTGTGCGTTCGCCGCGGTTCTGTACAAGGTGGTGACGAGCGAGGTGGTCTCGACGGCCCTTCAGTCGACCATCGGGAAGGCGCTCGATGTGCCGTTCTGAGGAGAACTCCGCCGTACGCGGAAAAGGGGCCGACCGGGGATATGTGACGGCGGAGACCGCCTTGGTGATCCCGGCGCTGGTGTTGTTCGCGGCGCTGCTGGTGTGGGCGCTGATGGCGGCGGCCGCGCAGATCCGGTGCGTGGACGCGGCCCGGGCCGGCGCCCGGGCGGCGGCCCGTTCGGAGCCGGTGGAGGTGGCGGTGGCCGCGGCGCGCGCGGCCGCCCCGCCGGGGGCCGAGGTGGAGCTGGAGCGGAGGGGCGATCTGTGGCAGGTGCGGGTGGCGGCTCCGGCGCCGGGGCCGGGCGGCCTGCCGGTACGGCTCGGGGCCCGGGCGGTGGCGCTGGCGGAGGACAGCGTGGGGCCGCCGCCGTGAGCCGGGACCGGGGCTCCGCCACGGTGTGGGCGACGCTGGTGACGACCGTGCTCAGCGCCGTGTTCGGGGGCGTGCTCCTGCTGGGGCAGGCCGTCGTGGCCCGCCACCGGGCCGCGGCGGCGGCCGACCTGGCGGTCCTCGCGGCGGCCGCGTCCTGGGCCCACGGACCGGAGGCCGCCTGTGCCGCGGCCGGGCGGGTGGCGCGGGCCCAGGACGCGGCGGTGAGCTCCTGCCGGGTCCTGGGCGAGGAGGCCGAGGTGAGCGCGCAGCCGGCCACCGGCACCTTCACCCCGACGATCCGGGCCCGCGCGGGCCCGCCCGCCGACCCCGGCCGCACGGGAGCGGGGGAGCCGTGACGGGAGCGGGCGGATCACCCGGACGGCCGCTCGGGCCCGCGGTTACGGAGAGGAAGGCTCGGGGGCGACCTCGGGGAGGGGCCCGGCCGGCGGCTGCGGGGGCCCCAGGGGCTCCGGCGGCTCCGGGGACTCGGCGAGGAGGCGGGTGAGGAGACGGACGGCGCCGCGCTTGTGGAGGGGATCGTTGCCGTTTCCGCACTTGGGGGACTGGATGCAGGACGGGCAGCCGGCCTCGCACTCGCAGGCGGCGATGGCGTCGCGGGTCGCGGTCAGCCAGGCGCGGGCCGTGTGGAAGGCCCGCTCGGCGAAGCCAGCGCCGCCGGGGTGGCCGTCGTAGACGAAGACCGTGGGGAGGAGGGTGTCGGGGTGCAGCGGCACGGAGACGCCGCCGATGTCCCAGCGGTCGCAGGTGGCGAACAGCGGGAGCAGGCCGATGGAGGCGTGCTCGGCGGCGTGCAGGGCGCCGCCGAGGATCTCCGGGTTGATCCGGGCCTCGTCGAGCTGGTCCTCGGTGACGGTCCACCAGACGGCCCGGGTGCGCAGGGTGCGGGGCGGCAGGTCGAGCTTGGCCTCGCCCAGGACCTCGCCGGTGATCAGCTTGCGGCGCAGATAGGAGACGACCTGGTTGGTGACCTCGACGGAGCCGAAGCAGAGCCGGGCCGAGCCCCACGGGATCTCGGTCTCGGTCTCCAGGATCGAGATGGCGGTGGTGTCGCGGGCGGTGGTGGAGAAGGGGGGGTTCGCCTCCTCGACGAGGGCGGCCGAGTCCTCGAGGTCGAGGTGCCTGACCAGGTAGGTGCGGCCCTGGTGGAGGTGGACAGCGCCCTCGTGGACGGCCGTGTGGGCGGCTTCCTCGTCGACCGTGCCCAGCAGCCGGCCGGTCGAGGCCTCGACGATCTGCACCGGGCGCCCGCCGCCGCCCCGGATGTCGGTCAGGTCGGAGGCCCGCTCCCGGCGGGTCCAGTGCCAGGCCGTCGCCCGGCGCCGCAGCAGCCTGGCCGCCTCGAGCTGCGGGAGGAGGTCTTCGGTGGCCGGGCCGAAGAGCTCCAGGTCGGCGTCGGTCAGGGGCAGCTCCGCCGCCGCCGCGCACAGGTGGGGGGCGAGGACGTACGGGTTGTCGGGGTCCAGGACCGTGGCCTCCACGGGCTGCTGGAACAGCGCCTCCGGGTGGTGGACCAGATAGGTGTCCAGCGGATCGTCCCGGGCGATCAGCACGGCCAGGGCGCCCTGCCCCGAGCGCCCGGCGCGGCCGGCCTGCTGCCACAGGGAGGCCCGCGTACCGGGGTACCCGGTGATCAGGACGGCGTCCAGGCCGGAGACGTCCACGCCCAGCTCCAGTGCGGTCGTGGCGGCCAGCCCCAGCAGCTCACCGGAGTGCAGGGCCCGCTCCAGCGCCCGGCGCTCCTCGGGCAGGTAGCCGCCCCGGTAGGCGGCCACCCGCCGGACCAGCGAGCGGTCCACCCCCGCGAGGCGCTCCTGGGCGATCACGGCGATCAGTTCGGCGCCGCGCCGGGAGCGGACGAAGGCGACCGTCCGGACTCCCTGCACGACCAGGTCGGTGAGCAGGTCGGCGGTCTCGGCCGTGGCCGTGCGGCGTACGGGCGCGCCCCTCTCGCCCCGCAGATCGGTGAGCGGGGGCTCCCAGAGGGCGAAGACGACCTCGCCGCGCGGGGAGGCGTCGTCGGTGATCTCGATCACGCGGGTTCCGGTCAGCCGGGAGGCGGCCGTGGCCGGATCGCTGGAGGTGGCGGAGGCCAGCAGGAAGACGGGATCGGAGCCGTAGCGGGCGCACAGCCGCCGCAGCCGTCGCAGGACCTGGGCCACGTGGGAGCCGAACACACCGCGGTAGGTGTGGCACTCGTCGATGACCACGTAGCGCAGGGCCCGCAGGAAGGAGGACCAGCGGGGGTGGGCGGGGAGGATCCCCCGGTGCAGCATGTCGGGGTTGGTGAGGACGTAGTTGGCGTACTGCCTCACCCATTCGCGCTCCTCGACGGGGGTGTCCCCGTCGTACACGGCGGGGCGTACGGCGTTGCCGAGCGGCGCGGCCAGTTCCCGTACGGCGCGGCGCTGGTCGGCCGCCAGGGCCTTGGTGGGGGCCAGGTACAGGGCGGTGGCCCCCCTGCCGTTGGGGGCCTCGGCGCCGTCCGCGAGGGCGGAGAGCACGGGCGCGAGGTAGGCCAGGGACTTGCCCGAGGCGGTGCCCGTGGCGACCACGACCGACTCGCCGTCCAGGGCGTGCTCGGCGGCCGCGGCCTGGTGCTCCCACGGATGTTCGATGCCGGCGGCCTGAATGGCGGCTACGACATCCGTTCGGATGCGATCGGGCCAGACCGCATGACGACCCGCCCGGGGGGGCAAGTGCTCCGTATGGGTGATGCGCGCAGCTCGGGAAGGCCCCCGTGACAGGCGGTCCAAGACCGTGTCCGGAGTGGGTCGAGGGTCCGCGGGTGCCGTGGGCCGACCGGTGCGGTGAGTATTGGCCATTGGAACCGAGTGTGTCACCGACGTGCGGGACAATGGTCCCAAGGCGTCGTGCGTCCCTGCCGGTAAGTGATTGAATGCCCTCGCGGCAGCCAATCCCTCGCCTACCTTCGGGTGGCGAGGCCCCTGGGGGGCGCCGCTCGATAGCAAGGTGCTGGAGGATCCGTGGACCTGTCCCTGTCGACTCGCACTGTCGGCGACCGAACGGTCGTAGAGGTCGGTGGCGAGATTGATGTGTATACCGCGCCCAAGCTGCGCGAGCAGTTGGTGGAGTTGGTGAACGACGGCAGCTACCACCTGGTTGTCGACATGGAGCGAGTGGACTTCCTCGACTCCACCGGACTCGGTGTGCTCGTGGGAGGCCTCAAACGCGTCCGCGCGCACGAGGGTTCGCTGCGCCTCGTGTGCAACCAGGAGCGCATCCTGAAGATCTTCCGCATTACCGGTCTGACCAAGGTGTTTCCCATCCACACCTCGGTGGAAGACGCCGTCAGCGCCACTGACTGACCGCTCCCGACGGCGAGCAGCCGGCAGGGAGAACGGGGGTACCGGGCCACGGTCGGCCCGGTCCCCTGTCAAGGCACGCCCGTAGTCCGAGGGGGACGCGCATGGCCACCGTTGAACTGCGCTTCAGCGCCCAGCCCGAACACGTCCGGACGGCCCGCCTGGTCGCGGCCGCCGTGGCGCGCCGGGCCGGTGTCGAGGAAGCCGTCCTCGACGAGGTCCGCCTCGCCGTGGGCGAGGCCTGTTCGCGTGCCGTCGGCCTGCACCGCGGCAACGGGCTGACCGCGCCCGTCCGGGTCGTCCTGACCGACGAGGAGAAGATGTTCTCCATCGAGGTCGCCGACGAGGTTCCCGGCCCGGCCGGCGGTCCCGTCGACGCCGTGTCCGGCATCGACGCCGTCCTGGACCCCGACATCGAGGGGGAGGACGAGATGGGCCTCGCCGTGATCAGCGGGCTCGTCGACGACGTCGAGGTGAGCAGTGGTGAATCGGGCGGGACCATCCGGATGAGCTGGCCCGTTTCGGGGACGTCCGAGCCGCACTAGATCCACCGGATCGACATTCCCTCGTATCGTCTGATCTTCAGTCAAGGCCCTGCTGAGCAGGGCCTTTTTAATTTCCCTTGATCGGTGATCGGCCGTCAATGCTTTTGCCCCATTACCACTTTCGAGGGTAATGGAGTGACGTGATCTATTGCTGAGGGGCACGTGCAGGCCAATTGCGTTTCCCGCGTACTGTTTTGATCGGGACGCGCTCCCTACAATCCGTCCACATCTTGAGCTCATCACGTCAAGGAGGACGAATGACGGGGCTCTTTACCCCTATCGCGCCGGATCGCGCCACTGATCTGGCTGCCGCAGTACTCACCGACGACAACCGGCTCATCGTGATCGTCATCGCGGCCGTGGCCGTGGCCGCGCTCGTCGTCGCGCAGATCCTGGTCCGCCAGGTCCTCGCCGCCGACGAGGGAACCGACCGCATGAAGGAAATCGCCGCCGCCGTACAGGAAGGCGCCAACGCCTACCTCGGACGGCAGCTGCGCACCCTCGCCGTCTTCGCCGTCGTGGTCTTCTTCCTGCTCTTCCTGCTCCCCGCCGACGACTGGTCGCAGCGGGCGGGACGGTCCGCGTTCTTCCTCGTCGGCGCCCTCTTCTCGGCGGGCACCGGTTACATCGGCATGCGTCTGGCGGTCCGCGCCAACGTGCGCGTCGCCGCGGCCGCGCGCGAGGCCACCCCGGCCGAGGGGGAGCCCGCCAAGGACCTCACCGAGGTCTCCCACAAGGCGATGAGGATCGCCTTCCGGACGGGCGGTGTGGTCGGCATGTTCACCGTCGGTCTGGGGCTCCTCGGCGCCTCGTCCGTCGTCCTGGTCTACGCCGCCGACGCCCCCAAGGTGCTGGAGGGCTTCGGCCTCGGAGCCGCCCTGATCGCGATGTTCATGCGCGTGGGCGGCGGAATCTTCACCAAGGCCGCCGACGTCGGCGCCGACCTGGTCGGCAAGGTCGAACAGGGCATTCCGGAGGACGACCCGCGCAATGCCGCGACTATCGCCGACAACGTGGGCGACAACGTCGGAGACTGCGCGGGCATGGCCGCGGACCTCTTCGAGTCGTACGCCGTCACCCTCGTGGCCGCACTCATCCTCGGCAAGGTGGCCTTCGGCGACCTGGGCCTCGCCTTCCCGCTGATCGTCCCCGCCATCGGCGTCGTCACCGCGATGATCGGCATCTTCGCCGTGTCCCCGCGCCGCTCCGACCGCAACGGCATGACCGCGATCAACCGGGGCTTCTTCATCTCCGCCGTGATCTCGCTCGTCCTGGTCGCGGTCGCCGTCTACGCCTACCTGCCCGCCACCTACAAGGAGCTCGTCGGCGTCGAGGACGCCGCGATCGCCGCCCACCCGGGCGACCCGCGCGTGCTGGCCGTCGTCGCCGTCGCCATCGGCATCGTGCTCGCGGCCCTGATCCAGCAGCTCACGGGCTACTTCACCGAGACCAGCCGCCGGCCCGTCCGGGACATCGGCAAGTCCTCCCTCACCGGCGCGGCCACCGTCGTCCTCGCCGGGATCTCCGTCGGCCTGGAGTCCGCCGTCTACACGGCGCTCCTCATCGGCCTCGGCGTCTACGGCGCGTTCCTGCTCGGCGGTACCTCGATCATGCTCGCGCTCTTCGCGGTGGCCCTGGCCGGCACGGGGCTGCTCACGACCGTGGGCGTCATCGTCGCCATGGACACCTTCGGGCCCGTCTCCGACAACGCCCAGGGCATCGCCGAGATGTCCGGTGACGTCGAGGGCGCCGGCGCGCAGGTGCTCACCGACCTGGACGCCGTGGGCAACACCACCAAGGCCATCACCAAGGGAATCGCGATCGCCACGGCCGTGCTCGCCGCCGCCGCGCTCTTCGGCTCGTACAACGACGCGATCGCGACCGCCGTCAAGGAGGTCGGCGCCAAGGCCGGGGAGATGAACCTCAGCCTGGACATCGGCCAGCCCAACAACCTGGTCGGGCTGATCCTGGGCGCCGCGGTCGTGTTCCTGTTCTCGGGCCTGGCCATCAACGCGGTCTCCCGCTCCGCGGGCGCCGTGGTCTACGAGGTGCGGCGGCAGTTCCGCGAGCACCCCGGGATCATGGACTACACCGAGAAGCCCGAGTACGGGCGCGTCGTGGACATCTGCACCAAGGACGCGCTGCGCGAGCTCGCGACACCCGGTCTGCTCGCCGTGCTCACCCCGATTGCGGTGGGCTTCTCCCTCGGAGTCGGGGCCCTCGGGTCCTTCCTGGCCGGCGCCATCGGCACGGGCACGCTGATGGCGGTCTTCCTCGCCAACTCCGGCGGAGCCTGGGACAACGCGAAGAAGTTGGTCGAGGACGGCCACCACGGCGGCAAGGGCAGCGATGCGCACGCCGCCGTCGTCATCGGCGACACGGTCGGCGACCCGTTCAAGGACACCGCCGGCCCCGCGATCAACCCGCTGCTCAAGGTCATGAACCTGGTGGCGCTGCTGATCGCACCGGCCGTCGTGCAGTTCAGCTACGGCGACGACGCCAGCCCGGTCGTACGGGCCGTCGTCGCGATCCTCGCGATCGGCGTCATCATCGGCGCGGTGTACGTCTCCAAGCGCCGCGGCATCGCCGTCGGGGACGGGGCCGAGGACGGGGCCGCCGAGCGGGTGGCCCAGTCGCCCGGCACGGCGGCGGTCTCCTGACGCGAGCCCGGGCCCGAGCCCGGCCCGAGTCCCGGCCCGGCCCGGGCGGCGGACGGGCAGGGCCGGGCAGGGCAGGCCGTACGCCCGAACGGCGGACAGGCGGTGCGTACTGACGCGCCGCCTGTCCGCCTTTGTGCATCCCCCGATGGCAGGCGTGTATCTTCCGGGCCGAGAGCCTTCGAAGGGACCAATCCGGTGAACAAGAAGCTTGCGGCCGCCTTCTCGGGCGGTGCGGTGCTGATGCTCGTCCTGTCCGGCTGCGGCGGGGACGACGGCGACAAGAAGGCCGACGCCTGGGCCAAGAAGGTCTGCGACCAGTGGCAGCCCGAACTCAAGAAGATCGAGACGGCCAACGCCGAGATCAAGCGCGTGGCGACGGAGAGCAGCAAGCCAGACGAAGTGCAGAAGACCGACTCGGCTGCCTTCGCGACCATGTCCGAGTCGTACAAGACGATGGGGACCGCCCTGCAGCAGGCGGGAGTCCCGCCGGTCAAGGACGGCCAGACGACCCAGGCCGCGGCGGTCAAGGGCTTCGAGGAGACCTCGAAGGGCTACTTCGACCTGAAGACCCAGATGGACGCCCTGGACGTCAACGACCAGACCAAGTTCGCCGAGGGCCTCAAGACCCTCGCGGGCGGCCTGGAGAACGCGACCAAGGGCGGCAAGGACGCCCTCACCCAGCTCAACGCGGGCGGTCTGGACAAGGCCATGAACGGCCAGAAGGGCTGCCAGGTCACGGTGCCGTCGGCGTCGCCCAAGTAGCCGGGCCGGACGGCCGACGCCGGCCGACGCCGGCCGACGCCGGCCGAGCGCCGTACGGCCCGCCGCGCGGCGCGCCGACAGGGCGGCGACAGGGCGGCCGGGGTCCCGGGAGGGGCCGCGGCCGCCCTGCCGTACGCCCGGACGCGGCCGTCCGGGCGCCGGTCCGGGCCCGTGCCGGCGCCCGGACCGCGCCGAGGCTCGCGCGCAGCACGGATCGGCGCCGCCAGCGGACACAATGGGCGGGTGAGTACCACCAGCCTCCCCTCGTCCGATCACGCCGCCGAGCTGCGCACCGCCCTTCTGGCCGCCGGTTTCACCGCCGACGGCCTGCTCGACCTGCTCGGTGCCCCCGCCTATGCCGCGCTGGCGCGCAGTGAGACGGTTCCCGCCCTGCGCGCCACCCGGCGCGGCGGCGACGGTCCGCTCGCGAGCCTGGTCCTGCTGTTCCTGCTCCAGGGCTCCGTGCCGTACGCACACGCCGCCGCCGCGCTGCCCGTCGAGGCCGCCCTGGCCGACGGCTGGCTGCGGCGCGAGGGCGACGAGGTGCGCGCGACCGTCGACGTGCGCCCGTACGGCGGCCCGGACGGCGAGGACTGGTTCATCGTCTCCGACCTCGGCTGCGCCGTCGGCGGGGCCGGCGGGATCGGCAGCCGGGAGGAGGGGGTGGTCCTCGGCGTCGGGGGCGCCTCCACCACGCTGGCCGGGATCACCGTCCGGATCCCGGTCGGCTCCGCGCTCGACGTCGGCACCGGCTCGGGCATCCAGGCGCTGCACGCCGCCCAGCACGCGACCCGGGTCACGGCGACGGACGTCAACCCCAGGGCGCTGGAGTTCACCCGTCTGACGTTGGCGCTGTCCGGGGCCCCGGAGGCCGAGCTGCTCACCGGGTCGCTGTTCGAGCCGGTCGGCGACGCCACGTACGACCTGATCGTGTCCAACCCGCCGTTCGTGATCTCGCCGGGCGCGCGCCTCACGTACCGGGACGGCGGCATGGGCGGCGACGACCTGTGCCGGACCCTGGTCCAGGAGGCCGGGGCGCGGCTCAACCCGGGCGGGTACGCGCAGTTCCTCGGCAACTGGCAGCACGTGGACGGCGAGGACTGGCACGACCGGCTGCGCTCCTGGGTGCCCCGGGGCTGCGACGCGTGGATCGTGCAGCGTGACGTGCAGGACGTGACGCAGTACGCGGAGCTGTGGCTGCGCGACGCGGGCGACCACCGCGACGACCCCGAGGCGTACGCGCGGCGGTACGAGGAGTGGCTCGACGAGTTCGAGGCGCGCAAGACCAGGGCCGTCGGCTTCGGCTGGATCACCCTGCGCCGGTCGGACGCGGCCGAGCCCTCGATCGTGGTCGAGGAGTGGCCCCACACGGTCGAGCAGCCCCTCGGCGAGACGGTCCTGGCTCATTTCGCCCGCCAGGACTACCTGCGGGACCACGACGACGCCGCGCTGCTGGAGGGCCACTTCCTGCTCGCCGCCGAGGTCGTGCAGGAGCAGGTGGGAGCCCCCGGCGCGGAGGATCCGGAGCACGTGGTGCTCCGCCAGAACCTCGGGATGCGGCGCGCCACCAAGGTCGACACGGTCGGCGCCGGATTCGCGGGAGTGTGTGACGGCTCACTGAGCGCGGGGCGAATTCTGGACGCGATCGCGCAGCTGGTCCAGGAGGACCCGATCGTCCTGCGCGACCGCACGCCGGATGCCATCAGGATGCTCGTCGAGCAGGGCTTCCTGGAGCCGGTGAGGAACCCCGCGGGCTGATCGGACCCTGGATGTAACCCGGGGTTCGCCCCCCGTATCCCCGTGCCTGCCAGGCTCCTGCGCAGCGGGATCCGGGGGGATCCCGGGAGCAGCCCGGGGGTGAGGGGAGCGGCATGGAAAACGGTCCGGCGGTCTTCGCGGCGGTCGTGTTCCTGCTGTTCGGGGCCGCTCTTCTCTTCTGGGCGGGGGCGTGCGCCCTGTACCGCGCGCCGGTGGCCGAAGGTGTGCGCCCCGCCGTCGCCGTACCGGTGACCCTGCTCACCGCCGGGGTGTTCCTTGCGCTCGGGCTGTGGTGCCTCGCCCGGCTCTGACGGAACGGCGCGGGGCGGCGTCCCGGCTGGGCGAACGCCGACGTCGGGAGGGGTCCGGCAGCGGGGCCAGACGGCCCCGCGGCCACCCGGCCCGGTGACCGGGAACGGTCCGGCGCGGCATCCGGGCGGCAGAAACCGCACTTGTCGGGTTACCGTTCGAGTGGCCGTTGCGGGCTTGTGCCGTTTGACACGGGGGCGGGTTGTACCGTCACACTCCGCAGCGTCGCCGTACTGCGACCGAGTGCCGACCGGAGAGAAGAGCCAAGTTGTCCCCGACTAGCGAGACCGCAAAGGGCGGCCGCCGACTCGTCATCGTCGAGTCCCCTGCCAAGGCGAAGACGATCAAGGGCTATCTCGGCCCCGGGTACGTCGTCGAGGCGAGCGTCGGGCACATCCGCGACCTCCCCAGCGGCGCGGCCGAGGTCCCCGACAAGTACACCGGTGAGGTCCGCCGCCTCGGCGTGGACGTCGAGCACGACTTCGCGCCGATCTACGTCGTCAACGCCGACAAGAAGGCCCAGGTCAGGAAGCTCAAGGAGCTGCTGGCCGAGTCCGACGAACTCTTCCTCGCCACCGATGAGGACCGCGAGGGCGAAGCCATCGCGTGGCACCTGCAGGAAGTGCTCAAGCCCAAGGTCCCCGTCCACCGAATGGTCTTCCACGAGATCACCAAGGACGCGATCCGCGACGCCGTCGCCAACCCGCGCGAGCTCAACCAGCGCATGGTCGACGCCCAGGAGACCCGCCGCATCCTCGACCGCCTCTACGGCTACGAGGTCTCGCCGGTCCTGTGGAAGAAGGTCATGCCGAAGCTGTCGGCGGGCCGCGTCCAGTCGGTGGCCACGCGCATGGTCGTCGAGAAGGAACGCGAGCGCATCGCCTTCCGCACCGCCGAGTACTGGGACCTGACCGGCACCTTCTCCACCGGCCGGGCCGGCGACGCGTCCGACCCGTCGACGCTGGTCGCCCGCCTGAACACGGTGGACGGCAAGCGCGTCGCCCAGGGGCGCGACTTCGGCTCGACCGGGACGCTCAAGAGCGAGGTGCTGCACCTCGACGAGGCGGGCGCCCGGGCGCTGGCCGCAGCGCTGGAGAGCGCCTCGTTCGCCGTCCGGTCGGTCGAGTCCAAGCCGTACCGCCGCTCCCCGTACGCCCCGTTCCGTACGACGACGCTCCAGCAGGAGGCCTCGCGCAAGCTGGGCTTCGGTGCCAAGGCGACCATGCAGGTGGCCCAGAAGCTGTACGAGAACGGCTTCATCACCTATATGCGTACGGACTCCACGACGCTCTCCGAGACGGCCGTCACGGCGGCCCGCGCGCAGGTCACCCAGCTCTACGGGGCCGACTACCTGCCGGAGAAGCCGCGGGTCTACGCGGGCAAGGTCAAGAACGCGCAGGAGGCGCACGAGGCGATCCGGCCTTCGGGCGATCGTTTCCGCACTCCGGCCGAGACGGGTCTGACCGGCGACCAGTTCCGCCTGTACGAGCTCATCTGGAAGCGCACCGTCGCCTCCCAGATGAAGGACGCGGTCGGCAACTCGGTCACCGTGAAGATCGGCGGCCGCGCCGCGGACGGCCGCGACGCCGAGTTCTCTGCCTCCGGCAAGACGATCACCTTCCACGGCTTCATGAAGGCCTACGTCGAGGGCGCGGACGACCCGAACGCCGAGCTCGACGACCGCGAGAAGCGGCTGCCGCAGGTCGCCGAGGGCGACGCGCTCTCCGCCGAGGAGATCACGGCGGACGGGCACTCGACCAAGCCGCCGGCCCGCTACACCGAGGCCTCGCTGGTCAAGGAGCTCGAAGAGCGCGAGATCGGCCGCCCGTCGACCTACGCGTCGATCATCGGCACCATCCTCGACCGCGGCTACGTCTTCAAGAAGGGCACCGCGCTCGTGCCGTCCTTCCTGTCGTTCGCCGTGGTGAACCTCCTGGAGACGCACTTCGGGCGCCTGGTCGACTACGACTTCACCGCGAAGATGGAGGACGACCTCGACCGCATCGCGCGGGGCGAGGCCCAGTCCGTGCCGTGGCTGAAGCGGTTCTACTTCGGCGCGGAGGACGCCTCCGAGGTCGTACCGGCCGACGGCGACCACCTCGGCGGCCTGAAGGAGCTGGTCACGGACCTGGGCGCGATCGACGCCCGGGAGATCTCCTCCTTCCCCGTGGGCGACGGGGTCGTACTGCGCGTCGGCCGCTACGGGCCGTACGTGGAGCGCGGCGAGAAGGACGCGGAGGGCCACCAGCGGGCGGACGTACCGGAGGACATGGCTCCTGACGAGCTGACGGTCGCGTACGCCGAGGAACTGTTCGCGAAGCCGAGCGGTGAGTTCGAGCTGGGCAAGGACCCGGTCAGCGGGAACGAGATCGTCGCCAAGGACGGCCGCTACGGCCCGTACGTGACGGAGATCCTGCCCGAGGGCACGCCGAAGACGGGCAAGAACGCGGTCAAGCCGCGGACGGCCTCGCTCTTCCAGTCCATGTCCCTGGACACGGTCACGCTCGACGACGCGCTCAAGCTGATGTCGCTGCCGCGGGTCGTCGGGGTGGACGCGGAGGGCGTGGAGATCACGGCCCAGAACGGCCGCTACGGCCCGTACCTGAAGAAGGGCACGGACTCGCGGTCGCTGGAGACCGAGGACCAGCTGTTCTCGATCACGCTGGACGAGGCCCTCGCCATCTACGCGCAGCCGAAGCAGCGGGGCCGCGCGGCGGCCAAGCCGCCACTGAAGGAACTGGGCACCGACCCGGTGAGCGAGAAGCCGGTGGTGGTCAAGGACGGCCGCTTCGGACCGTACGTGACGGACGGCGAGACGAACGCGACGCTGCGGCGGGACGACGACGTCGAGACGATCACGCCGGAGCGGGGCTACGAGCTGCTCGCGGAGAAGCGGGCGAAGGGCCCGGCCAAGAAGGTCGCGAAGAAGGCCCCCGCGAAGAAGGCCCCGGCCGCGAAGAAGGCCCCTGCCAAGAAGGCGACGGCGAAGAAGACGACGGCGGCGACCAAGACCGCCGCCGCGAAGAAGACCACGGCGAAGAAGACGGTGGCGAAGAAGACGGCCACCGCCACGGCGGACGAATAGCCGCCCCGGTCGGGCGCGGGCTGTCGAGGCCCCGTCCGTCGGTTGCGTACGAGGGGCCCCGCGCGGAAGCGTGCGGGGCCCCTCGCCGTGTCCGGACCGGGCGGCGCCGGGGTCGGGACGGCGTGACGGCACGGTGCGGCGGGGGCTGCCGGACCCTCGGACGGGGCCGCGGACGGGGCCGCCGCGGGGGTTGTCCACAGGCCTTCCGCACCCCGCAGGCGCAGCGGATAGGCTGGGCGGATGACGCGAGCCGAGCAGCCAACGGTCGTGACCGCCCCGGCGAAGCCGACCTACGACGAAGCCCTAGCAGCGGACTCCCGCGAGCGGGCGGTGCGCGCACTGCTGCGCACCCCCAGGCTGCGGCGACTGTGGAGCGCCCAGCTGATGAGCGGCATCGGCGACGCCCTCGCCCTCCTGGTGCTGGTGCTGCTGGCCCTGCAGGCGGCCGTCTCCGAAGCGGCCTTCGGCGGCGGCTACCGCGGAGCGGCCCTCGCCGTCGCCACGGTCTTCGGCGTCCGGATCCTCGCGACCCTCCTCTTCGGCGCGGTCCTCCTCGGTCCCTTGGCCGGACTCGTCGGCTCCGGGGGCAGGCTCGACCGCCGCTGGACGATGATCGGCGCCGACGGGGTCCGCCTCGCGCTCTTCGTCGTCGCCCCGCTGTGGCTCGACTGGATCCCGGCCCACGCGCTCACGGCGCTGCTGGCCACCGTCTTCGTCTCCGGCGCCGCCGAGCGGCTGTGGACGCTGGCCAAGGAGAGCGCCGCGCCCGCGCTGTTGCCGGCGCCGCCGCCCGAGGGGGCGACCGTACGGCCGCTCCCGGACCACCTGGACGCCCTGCGCCGGCTGACGCTGCGGACGGCCTTCGCGGCGCTGCCCGTCGCCGCCGCCGCGCTGCTGGCCGCGACCCTGATCGGCAAGGCCCTCGGCCTCGGCATCGACTGGTTCGCCGGCAACCAGGCCGCCCTCGGCTCGTACGTGGCCGCCGGCCTGTTCGCCGCGTCGATCTCGCTGCTGCTCCCGCTGGTGTTGCCGGACGGCAAGACCCCGCGCCCCCGCTCGCCCCTGGAGGGCCTGCGGGCCCCCAAGGCGGCCGACCGCCCCGACACGGGCCGTACGGGCGCAGTCCCGCTGCTGGTGCTGGCCTGCGCCGCGGTCGCCGGTGCGGTGTCCTGCGCGGCCGCCGTGGCCGTGCTGCACGCCTTCGACCTCGGCGGCGGCCCCGCCGCCTTCGCGCTGTTCGTCCTCGCGCTGGTCGGCGGCACGGCCGCCGGGATCCGCGCCAACCAGGCCGGCAAGGTGCTCCCCGCCCTCTCCCGCCGCCGTCTGCTGGCGCTGGCCATAGCGGTGACCGGCGTCGCGCTGCTGCTGGCCGGCCTGGTGCCGGACACGGCGACCGTCCTGTTCCTGTCGCTGCTCGCCGGTACCGCCGCGGGCGTCGCGGCCAACACCGGGCACACCCTGATCGACCAGGAGACCGAGGAGTTCCGCCGGTCCCGGGTCACCGAGCACCTCCAGGCCGTCGTACGGGTGGCCGTGGCCGTCGGGTCGGTCGCCGCCCCCGTGCTGGCCGCCCTGATCGGCCCCCACCGCCTCACCGGTGGGGAGGTCGTCTTCGCCCACGGCGGCGCCGCCTTCACGCTGATGCTGGTCGGCGCCCTGCTGCTGCCGGTCGCCGCGGTGGTGCTGGCCAAGGCCGACGACCGCAGCGGCGTACCGCTGCGGCGCGACCTGCGCGAGGCGCTGCGCGGCGGCGAGCCGGTGCAGTCGGCCTCCGACGCCGGATTCTTCATCGCCCTGGAGGGCGGCGACGGCGCCGGCAAGTCCACCCAGGTGGAAGCGCTGGCCGACTGGATACGGAGCAAGGGCCACGAGGTCGTCGTGACCCGCGAGCCGGGGGCCACCCCGGTCGGCAAGCGGCTCCGCTCGATCCTGCTGGACGTGTCCTCCGCCGGGCTGTCGAACCGCGCCGAGGCCCTGCTGTACGCCGCCGACCGCGCGGAGCACGTGGACACCGTGGTGCGCCCGGCGCTGGAGCGCGGGGCGGTCGTCATCTCGGACCGTTACATCGACTCCTCGGTGGCCTACCAGGGCGCGGGCCGCGACCTGTCGCCGACCGAGATCGCCCGCATCTCGCGCTGGGCCACCGACGGGCTCGTACCGAACCTGACCGTGCTCCTCGACGTGTCGCCGGAGGCGGCGCGGGAGCGCTTCACGGAGGCGCCGGACCGGCTGGAGTCGGAGCCGGCGGAGTTCCACCAGCGGGTGCGGTCCGGCTTCCTGACACTGGCGGCCTCCGACCCCGGTCGCTACCTGGTGGTCGACGCGGGCCAGGACCCGGACGCGGTGACCACGGTCGTACGCCACCGGCTGGACCGGATGCTGCCGCTCTCCGAGACCGAGGTCGCCGCGCGTGCCGAGGCCCGGCGCCTCGCCGAGGAGGAGGCCCGGCGCAAGGCCGAGGAAGAAGCCGCGCGCAAAGCGGAGGAAGCGCGGCTGAAGGCCGAGGAGGAGGCCCGCCTGGCCCGCGAGGCCGAGGAGGCCCGCATCAAGGCCGAAGCGGAGGCCGCCCGCAGGGCCGCGGAGGAGCGGCAGCGCGCCGAGGAGGAGGCCCGGGCCCGGGCCGAGGCCGAGCGGCTGCGCGCGGAGGCCGAGGAGAAGGCCCGCGCCGCCGAGGCGGAGCGGCTGCGACGGCAGCACGAGGAGGAGGCCCGGCTGCGGGCCGAGGCCGAGGAGCGGCGGCTGGAGAAGCAGCGGCGCGCGGAGGAGTCCCTGCTGAAGGCGGAGGAGGCGCGCCGTCTGGCGGCGGCCGCCGCGGCCGAGGCGGCGGCGAGCGCGGCCGCGGCGGCGGCGGCATCCGAGGCGGCTTCGGCGAAGGCCGCGGCCGCGCCTCCCGCGCCCGCGCCGGCGGCTCCCTCCGCGCGTCCCGCGCCCGCGCCGGCTCCGGCGGCTCCCGCCGCGCATCCCGCGTCCCCCGCTCCTTCCGGGGCCGGAGCCGTGCCCCGGCACGCGGACGACGCGGTGACCGTGGAGACGCCCCTGATCAAGCGGGTCGTCCGGCCCGACGACGTCACCCAGACGGTCCCCGTGCCGAAGGTGGACCCGTCCGCGGCGCCCTCCGCGGACGCGGCGGAGACGGCGGTGCTGCCGCCGGTGCGCGCGACCGACGAGACGGCCGTGCTGCCGCCCGTACGGCCGGACGGCGGCCAGGAGGGCCGGGCCCGGTCGGACCGCGGCTCCCGCCCCGACGGCCCGCAGGCGGCGGCCGGACCGGCCCGGTCCGCGTCGCGGCCGACGGCCCAGCGCCCGCCGGAGAACCCGGCCGACCGGGTGCCCCCGGGCATCTTCCGGGACTCCGACAACGACCGGACGCGCGAGCTCCCGGTGGTCGGCGAGGACGGCGCCCCGGGCCGCCGGCGCTCGGACTGGGCCGAGGAGACCCCGCTGGACGACCTGCCGACGCTGGCCGACGAACTGCTGGGCCGCCACCACGAGCCCGGCGACGACGAGGACGACGGCAGGAGCCCGCGCCGCCGCCGCTGAGCGGCCGCGGGACTGGATTGTCGGTGGCGCCCGCCACAATGGGTGCACGGAGAGCGAAAGGTGGTGGGCGGGATGCCCGTATGGGACGACCTGGTGGGACAGGAGCGTGTCCAGACGCAGCTGGCCGCCGCCGCCCGCGATGCGGACGCCCTGGTCACGGCCGTCACGGACGGGACCGAGCCGCCCGCCGCGAACAAGATGACGCACGCCTGGCTGTTCACCGGCCCGCCCGGTTCCGGGCGGTCCACCGCCGCCCGCGCCTTCGCGGCCGCCCTGCAGTGCACCAGCCCCGACCGCGCCCTCGGCGGCGAACCGGGCTGCGGGTTCTGCGACGGCTGCCACACCACCGTGGTCGGCACCCACTCCGACGTGCAGATCATCCGTACCGACCTGCTGTCCATCGGTGTGAAGGAGACCCGCGACCTGGTCCGCAAGGCGCAGCTCTCCCCGGCCGTCGGCCGCTGGCAGGTCATCATCATGGAGGACGCCGACCGGCTCACGGAGGGCGCGGGCAACGTGCTCCTGAAGGCCGTCGAGGAACCCGCTCCGCGCACGGTGTGGCTGCTCTGCGCGCCCTCGCTGGAAGACGTACTGCCCACGATCCGCTCCCGTTGCCGGCACCTGACCCTGCGCACCCCCTCCGTCGAGGCGGTAGCGGAGGTCCTGGTCCGGCGCGACGGCATCGAACCCGCCGCCGCCGCGGCGGCCGCCCGCGCGACCCAGGGGCACATCGGCCGGGCCCGCCGGCTGGCCACCGACGCGGCCGCGCGCGCCCGCCGGGCCGCCGTGCTGAAGCTCCCGCTGCGCGTCGAGGACGTGGGCGGCTGCCTCAAGGCCGCGCAGGAGCTGGTCGACGCCGCCGCCGAGGACGCCAAGCAGGTCGCGGAAGAGGTCGACGGCAAGGAGACCGAGGACCTGCGGGCCGCGCTCGGCGCCGGAGCGGGCGCCGGGAGCCGGATGCCGCGCGGCACCGCGGGCGTGATGAAGGAGCTGGAGGACCGGCAGAAGCGCCGGCGCACGCGTACCCAGCGCGACAGCCTCGACCTGGCCCTCACCGAGCTGACCGGCTTCTACCGGGACGTGCTGGCCCTACAGCTCGGGTCTTCCGTGGCCATCGCCAACGAGGAGATACGACCGGACCTCGACCGGATCGCCCGTGCGTCGGGTCCGGAGCGGACCCTGCGGCGCATCGAGTCGATCATCGTCTGCCGGGACGCCCTCGACCGCAACGTGGCCCCGCTGCTGGCGGTCGAGGCGATGACGATGTCGCTGCGGGCGGGCTGACAGCCCACCGGAGCGGTACGCGTAGGGGCGTGCGGTTGACGGGCTCACCCGTACGGGCGGTCCGCCGCAGGGGCCGGGACGGGCCCGCCCCGTGCCCGGTCCGGCGCGGGCCACGGAAGGCGCGCGGCCGTCCGGGGCAGGAGCGCCCCTGGACCCCGGCCGGCAGGACGTAGGCTCCGGGAATGGACACCAGCCGCCTGCTGCGTACGACCGGGACCGTGATCGCAGCCGCCGGGCTGCTGCTCTCCGGGTGCACTTCCGGCGGGTCGGGGGAACCACAGGCCTCCGCGATCCCCGGGTCGTCATCGGGGGCCGGCTCCGCGACGGACCCGGCCCGTTCGGCGTCCCCCGCGGCGCGGCCGTCGCCCGACCCGGTCGCGCTGCGCCCGTACTACGAGCAGAAGCTGACCTGGCGCGACTGCGGTGTCCCCGGGTTCCAGTGCTCCACGATGAAGGCCCCGCTGGACTACGCCTCCCCCGGCTCCGGACAGGACGTAGACATCGCGGTGGCCCGCCGCAAGGCCACCGGTCCGGGCAAGCGGCTCGGCTCGCTGGTGGTCAACCCCGGCGGTCCCGGCGGCTCCGGGATCGGGTACCTCCAGGCGTACGCGGGCGTCGGCTATCCGGCGCCGGTCCGCGCCCAGTACGACATGGTCTCCTTCGACCCGCGGGGGGTGGACCGCAGCACCCCCGTGAAGTGTCTGAGCGGCCCCGCCATGGACAAGTTCACCCAGGTGGACCAGACGCCGGACGACGCGGCCGAGCGGGCCCGGCTGGTGGCCGCGTTCAAGGAGTTCGCGGCGGCCTGCAAGCAGCGATCGCAGCGGATCCTCCCGCACGTGTCCACCGTGGACGCCGCCCGCGACATGGACCTGCTGCGCGCGGTGCTGGGCGACGAGAAGCTCACGTACGTCGGGGCCTCGTACGGGACGTTCCTCGGCGCGACGTACGCGGACCTCTTCCCGAGCCGTGTCGGGCGCCTCGTCCTGGACGGGGCGATGGACCCCTCGCGTCCGGCGCTCGACCTGAACCGGGACCAGACGGCCGGCTTCGAGACCGCCTTCAACGCCTTCGCCGAGGACTGCGCGCAGCAGACCGACTGCCCGCTGGGTACGGGCGACCCGAAGGCGGTGGCGGCACGCCTGAAGGAGTTCTTCGCGAAGGTCGACGCGCAGCCCGTGCCGACCGGCGACGCGGGCCGCCCGCTCGGCGAGTCCCTGGCGACGACCGGGGTGATCGCCGCGCTGTACGACGAGAGCGCCTGGCCGCAGCTGCGCGATGCGCTCGGATCGGCCATGAACGGTGACGGGGCCTCCCTGCTGGCCCTCGCCGACAGCTACTACGAGCGTGCACCGGACGGTACGTACGCGAACCTGATGTTCGCCAACGCCGCCGTCAACTGCATCGACCAGCCCGCGGCGTTCAGCGGCCCGGAGGCGGTGGACGCGGCGCTCCCGTCGTTCCGCAAGGCGTCGCCGGTCTTCGGCGAGGGGCTGGCGTGGGCGTCGCTGAACTGCGGGTACTGGCCGGTGAAGGCGACGGGCACGGCGCAGAAGCTGGCGGCGAAGGGCGCCCCGCCGATCGTGGTGGTGGGCACGACCCGGGACCCGGCGACCCCGTACAAGTGGGCCCAGGCCCTGGCGGGGCAGCTCGAATCGGGCACCCTGCTGACGTACGAGGGCGACGGCCACACGGCGTACGGGCGCGGCAGCGACTGCATCGACACCTCGATCAACCGGTACCTGCTGGAGGGCAAGGCACCGGAGGACGGCAAACGATGCGAGCCTTCGGACGCGACCCAGTGAGCCGGACGCCCCGGACCCCTGCACGCCAGATGTCGCGATTTGTGACGTACGCCCCACTTCCGAAATCCTGGTTCGGGGCACCCGTCCACACCCTGTAGACTTGGCGCCGCTGCTGATGAGAGCACCTCTTCGAGGGAATACTTGTCTGACCAGCGGTGCCGCCTTAGCTCAGTTGGCCAGAGCAACGCACTCGTAATGCGTAGGTCTCGGGTTCGAATCCCGAAGGCGGCTCTGTAGAACCCCCAGGACTCACTCGCCGTGACCTGGGGGTTTTGCTATTTACCGGATCTTGCGCCGCCGCCGCGCGCGGGCGGCCCGGGTGCTCTCGGTCTCAGTTCTGGTCTCAGACACGGGATCGGGGCCCGGCATGAACGCCTCTCCCATGCGCCGCATCGCCTCGCGGGAGGGCTCGGAGCGGCCCTTCACGTAACGCCGGGTCTGGCTGATCTGGGTGTGCCGGAGGATCTCCATGATGGTGGGCATGTCGACCCCCGGCTCGTTCAGGATCGTGCCGGCCGTGTGACGGCTCCCGTCGTGCTGGGGCCGGTCGCTGATGCCCGCCTCGTCGAACAGTTCCTCCTCCCATAGCTCCCCGGCGGCCTGGCGCTGCTCGTCCTGCTTCGCCCGGTGCTCCAGGAGATAGGGCAGCGGGCCTCACCGTGGGGCACCGTGGCGGCGGTTGCCTCGGAGGCGTCGGCCACCTGCGTGGTCATTATGGACTGAGGATGTGGTGGGTGACGGAGGCCTCACTGTGGCCGAGGGTCTCATACGCGATCTTGACGTCGAGGTCGACGTCGACGATGAGCGAGGCGGCGATGTGCCGCAGGTCGGGCAGCCGGATCTGCGGCAGTCCGGCGAGCTCGACGAGCTTCGCGAACTGTTCCGTCAGCCAAGCCGGGTTGATCCACTTCCCACATTCAGGAAGAGGCACTTAATCAAGCGCTTGAGCTGATCGGCACGTCCCCTGACAGTTCGGCGATGCTTGCGTGGCGGGCGGTCGAGGCCGAGTTGCGACGAGTTACCGGCACGCTGGCACGCGAAATCGACCTCCGTATCTGGAGCACGGCTGAGGTGCTTCGTGAGGCTGCACGCCGCGGCTCCCTGCCCGCGCCGAATCGCTGACACGGCGTTGCGGCTAGTACTCCAGCTGTAGATCGTGATCTTTGCGTTGTTGGGCTGCTTGGCGCTGGTAGTGGCCGGCACGGGCTGGCTCGGTCTGGTGCGGTCGCGCCAGTCGTCGGCGGGTCACGCCGTCGTGTCCGCCGGATGGCCGGACTCGGCGAAGGGCCCCCGGTCGGGGCGCAGCGAATAGAGCACCTCGTACACCTCGCGGCGGACCTCTACCGCTTCGTACGCGGCAGGGATTGTGCGGGCGAGCTCGGTCTCCCGGAACGCGTCGAGCGCCTCGCGGCTCTCGAAGAAGTAGATGCCGCACACGTCGCCGGTTGCGCTGTCGCGGCCGTAGACCTTCTGCAGGAGACCGGGTACGTCATGGAAGCGGGGCCGCCGCTCCAGCAGGCGCCGCTCGAACTCCTGCGCATCGAGTCCGGATGTGATCCGGACGAAGAGGATGGCGGGCATGGAGTCATCTCCGTCCTTGAGATGCCCCCTGAGTCGAGTATAGCCAGCAGGCACATGGACAGTGATCTCGCTGGTCAGGGCCTGTGCGGACACAGGTGCGGCCACCGTTGATCATCGTGAGTTGTGTGGACTGACGAAGAGACGGTGGCCGCAGGTCACAGCATAGATCCCACCCGTTGGCGGGGTGCGTTCGAGGCCCTGATGGGCAGGATCGCGGGCCGCTTCGCACGGGTTGAACCCCGGCGCCGGGCCGGGTGGCTGGTGCTCGGTCTGCTGGCGGACCTGCCGCGCAAGAACTGCTGGACGATCGCGGAGTGGGCCGGGGATCCCACTCCGCACGGTTTGCAGCACTTGCTGTCCCGGGCGTCCTGGGATGCGGACACGGTCCGTGATGACGTCCGTGACTACGTGGTCGAGCATCTGCGTGATGACGCGGCGGTGCTGGTTGTCGACGAGACCGGCGACGTGAAGAAGGGCACGCACACCGCCGGGGTCCAGCGGCAGTACACCGGCACCGCGGGCCGGATCGAGAACTCCCAGGTCGCCGTCTACCTCGTCTACGCCAGCAGCCGCGGGCACGCCGCTGTGGACCGAGAGCTGTACGTTCCGTGCGCGTGGACCACCGATCCCGACCGCTGCCAGGCCGCGGGCGTCCCAGAGGAACGGGCCTTCGCGACCAAGCCGGAACTGGCCGCCGTGATGATCGAACGGTTCCTGGACGCCGGGCACCACGCCGCCTGGGCGGCCGGGGACGAGGTCTACGGCGGCAACCCGAAACTGCGGGCCGCACTGGAAACACGCGGCATGGGCTACGTCCTCGCCGTCGCCTGCTCAGCCGGAATCACCACCCAGGCAGGCAAGTTCAGGGCCGACGCCCTGGCCGGCAAGCTGCCCAGGCGGGCCTGGCAGAAGCTGTCCGCCGGGGCCGGCGCGAAGGGGCACCGGTTTTACGACTGGGCCGTCATCGACACCGTCGACCCCAGCCCCGGGCACCGTCAGTTGCTGATCCGCCGCAACCGTGCCACCGGCGAACTCGCCTACTACCGCTGCTATTCGCCCGGGGCCGTGCCGCTGACCACCCTGGTCAGGGTCGCCGGATCAAGGTGGCGGGTGGAGGAGACCTTCCAGGCCGGAAAGGGTCTGGCCGGACTTGATGAGCATCAGGTCCGACGATTCGTGTCCTGGACCCGCTGGGTCACTCTGGCGATGCTCGCCCATGCCTTCCTCGCCGTCGTCCGGGCCGACGAACACGACCGGGCCGCCGACCCCGCCGACCTGATCCCGCTGTCCTGCAACGAAGTACAGCGACTGTTCATCGCCATCGTCGTCCAGTCCGTCCACAACACCGCCCACCGTCTCGCCTGGTCCAACTGGCGACGTCGCCATCAGGCCCGATCCCAGACCAGCCACTACCGGCGACAAGCCGCAACGCAGACATGAAGATCACGATCTACAGCTGGAGTACTAGCCAGACTTCGGGCGCGGGTTACGCACGGCGAGCACACGGTTCTGCCGGATGCAGCATTGGATTACGTCGCAAGTTGCGAGCTGCTGCTACAGCACCTTGTTCTGGTTCCGCTGCCCGAGGCCGATCCCTCCTGAGCGCAGCACGCCCGAATGCGCGGTCCCAGTCATCGGTCCATTCCACCGTGCGAAGGCGATTCAGCACGGCAGGTGGCGTGCGGTCGGTCACTTCAGCTCGATTCCTTTCGATCACCTGCTTGTCCAGCACCGCCGGGTTGCCGTCGTAACGGGTGCCGCCGCCTACCCGAATACGGTATCGGTGAGGTCCGGCCCACGCCCGTCGATGATGTCGGGAGCCTGGAGCCCGTAGCCCTCGGCTCGACCGTAGTACGTCGGCTCGCCGGGCTCCGCCTCGATCCCCAGCAGTTGGTCGAGCTCCTGCAGGGCTGACGCGAGCCTCGGCGCATTGTTGGCGTGGATGGCCGGGTGCGGCTCGCCTCGGAAGTCACACTGACCCCATACGTCGTGGTACACGGTCAGTTCCGCCGAGGGGCCGATCTCGTCGGGTGACACCATGAGTTCGACCAGGCGGTACTCGTTGTGGCGTGTTCCGCTCGCGTCGAACCAGGTGCCCGATCCCAGCACGAGGATTCCGCCCATCTCTGCCTGCGGATGGCCGCCCGGCTGACAGGCGCGGAGGTCACCGGGCAGTGCCGGATCATCGAGCGAACGCTTGCTGAGATCCAGGCGGCTGTGGATGCCGAGGCCGCCCATGCCGACCTGGAACCAGTTCCACTCGAGTGAGGCCGGCTCCAGCAAAGCGTGCTTCTGAAGCACCGCACCCATGCGCGCCGCAGTCCTGAGCGCGGATTCCAGACCGGGCTCCGCCACGTCGTCCAGGTCCCAGAACCACGAGCCGCACTCCTTCGGCGCGCGCATCAGCATCGACATCTACTTCCTTACGACTTGGTGGCATTAGTGGGAAATATGGTGACGGACCCGTCGTTGAATCGTAGCTCGAAGGAGGCGTTGCTCCGGTCAGCGGCCCTTTGGACGGCCTGGATTTCACGCTCCGTGAGCTCGCTCCTGAGGCCCCTGATATCCAGAAGTGCGTGCTTGACGTCAACTCCGGGCCCGCCGAGCTGCTTCTCCGCGATCTTCTTGACTGCCGACTTGATGCCCGCGACGCTGTCCACGTCCTTGAGTTGAGCGCCATATTCGATGCGCCCGTCGGGGGTGCGGACCAGCACGTCCAGGTCGAGCTTCTGGGCGGGAAGCTTCAGCTCGAACTCGATGTTTTTGATTCCCTTGGACTGGAGATCGGCGGCGTGCTCCATCGCCTGGTGCACAGCGGGAATCATGCCGTTCTGCTTGACCTGGAACAGAAGGCCCTCTGGCTTCTTGAATCCGGGGGTGTCCGCAAATCGGCCGCTCGCGATGTATTCCGCAACTGCTGCCCCGTATTCCGATTTCTTCAGCTGCACGAGCATGCGGCCCTGGTCCACCGGCGGAACCTTGGCGTCCTTGAGAGCTTCCGTCACGGCGGCTTCCCGCTCAGGGGCCATGGGCCCACTGGGCTGCTGGCCGATCCGGGAACCCTCCAGAATGACCGGAGGCTGCTGCTCAGGCATCCCGGGGCCGCTCCCGGGACCGTCACCGGTCCCACCCCCGCCACCCGGTGTCTCCGGGCCGCCGCCGGTGGACGGGGTCTCCGGCCCGCCGCCAGTCGTCGACGGCGTATCCGTGTGGTCGGCGCTCGTGGTCGGGGCGTCCGAGCGGGGGCCAGGGGCGGACGGGTCGTGGGTGTCTGCGCTGTTGCGCGGCATGTTGTCCGGGGCGTGGCCGCCCGGGCCGTCGCCCGCGCGGCCCGTGGGGGTGTTGTCGATGCCGCCCGGGGCGTGCGCGCCGTTGTCCACCGCACCGACCGGGGGCGAGGTGTCGGAGCCGAGGCGGACGATGTCGTCGGTCCCGCGGGCGCCGACGCCGGCCAGTTCGCGTTCCGGGACCCTGGCGGTGACCGGGGCGTCCGGCTTCGGGGCTTCGACGCGGGGGGTGTTCGCGTCCGCGTCCGGCGAGGGCTCCTGCTTGGCGGCCTTTCCGCTCTGCTCCAGGGAGCCGTCGGCCTTGTAGATGTTGCCGTCGAGGTCCATGAACCGCGGCCCGTCGGGCGTCGGGAGCTTGACCGTGCCGGGCGGGAGGGTCGTCGTGCCCTCGGGCAGCTTGATGGTGCCGTCGGGGAGCTTCGTCGCGCCGTCGGGGACGGTCGCGCCGGAGGGGAGGTGGATCGCACCGTCCGGCAGCAGTACCGCGCCGTCGGGGAGGGCGACCGCACCGTCCACGTTGATGCTGGGGACCTCGAACCTGCCGGCGCCCTTGAGGCCGGCCATCACGTCGCCGATCTTGGCGAACCCCGCCCCGGCGCCCTTGAACATGTACGTCGTCGGGTCGATCGCCCGACCCGCCTTGCCGGCGAACGACAGGGTCTTGGCGACCGCGCCCGCCTTGCCGGCGCCCGAGACCGCACCGCCCGCGCCGCCGGTGAACACCGTGGTCAGGACGTTGAAGGTGACCGCGCCCGCGGCACGGGAAGGGTTGGAGCCCCATTGGTCCCAGGCCAGGAGGGCCTTGCCGGTCTCCTTCATGGCGGTGCGGGAGTCGCGGAGCCAGGACGGGAGCTTGTCGTCGGGGGCGGCGAGGAAGAGGGGGCCCACGCCGGGGACCGCCAGGATGGCGAGGCCGGTACCCAGCTTGGCCAGGCCGGTCCAGGACTGCTTGAACACGTCCCAGCCCTGGAGCCCCACCAGACCGCCGAGGCCCTTGAGGGTGCCCCAGACGCCGTCGACGACGACGCCCTTGCCGAACTCCCAGGCGTGTTCCCACACCTGCCAGGCCGGGATGGACTCCTCGACCGCGTCGCCCCAGGGCAGGGACTTGGACTGCTTCATCGCCTCGGCGTCGTAGCCGTACATGTCCTTGCCGTTGGAGCCGTCGTTGACCTTCAGCGGTTTCCCGCCGACCAGGGCGACGATCTTTCCGTAGGCGGCCCGCTCCACTTCCTGGAACTCGGCCCAGACTTCGGCGATCTTGTTGCGGCGCTCGAGGTTCTCGTCGATCAGATCGCCGTCCTCACGCCACTTCTCGTCCTTGTCCGTCTCCGTGCGGAACGCCTGCGCCTCCGCCTTCAGGTTCTCCAGCTTCTTGACGATCGGCGCGGCGTCGCGCGAGTACGTGCCCAGCGCGCCGGCGATCGTGCACATGTCGGAGCTGAGCTTGAGCCCGAGGTCGGAGACGGGCTTCGTCGTCGCGAACAGCTGGTCGGCTTCCGGGGCCTGGTAGAAGGCCTGGAGGCCACCGAAGCTGGTGTGGACGTCCGAGGTCTTCGTCGCGACCGCGGCCCCGCCCGACGAGATGGCCTTGACCTTCGCGTCCAGGAGGGCCAGGTTCCCCGTGAAGACCGGCACCTCGGCCGGATCGACCGGCGCGTTCCCGCTCACTTCTTGCCCCCCGGCTTCTCGCGCAGGACGTCGAGGTTGACGGCCCTGGCCGCGTCCTGGGCGGCCTTGGCCTGCTCCAGGTCGCCTTCCAGGTACTCGTTCGTCGCCTTCACCGCACCGAGGACGCAGGCCTCGATCCGCTCCGCCATCGACGTGAACTCCGGCTTGCGTGCCGTCAGGTACTCACCGAGCGCGGCCGCGACCGGGCCCATCGCCTTCTGGCTCAGATGCGGCTGGCCGACCGGCACCGGTCCTGCCAGCTTGGTCTCCGCCTGCGAACCGGGCACGGCCGTCCCCGCGGCCTGCGCCGCCTCCGACATGGCCGTGAGCAGGGCGTTGAGCGCCTTCTCCAGCTCACCGGCATGCGTGCCGACGGTCTTCAACTGGCCCTGCACACCCTGCGGCTTGATGTCCCACGACGTCATCAGCGAACCCCCGTACTACCCCGACCAACCGTCCCGCGTCCCCGCTCGTTCAGCCGATGTTGTCGACCGCGGCCTTCGCCCGCTGCAGCGTCTGGTGCGCCGTCGCGTCGTTCTTCTCCAGCGTCGTGTTCAGCAGCTGGATGATGTTCTTGACCTCCTGCGAGGCGTTCTTCCACCGCAGCTCCTTGGCGTGGTAGTCGTCCGCCACACCGTCCGCCGCGAAGTCCGCCATCGCCGACGCGACCTGCGCCTCACGTGCTGCGATGACCTGCTCCAGCTGGCCGATCACCGCCTTGATACCGCCCTGCACCTCCGTCGAGGCACCCACGTCGTACGCACGACGGTCCGTCCCACCTGCCACTACAACCACACTCCCCGTGAAGAAGAACCATCAGAAGAAGGACCGGCGGCCTCAGCGGCCGCGGAAGCGGGCGGCGTCGAAGTTCGCCGCACCCTGCGTCTGCCGCGCGTTCTCGCCCTGCTCCTGGTCACCCGAGCCGAAGGCCTGCTCCATCCCCGACTGGCCGCCCAGGATGGCCGCCAGCGAAGCGTTCAGCTCCTTCGCGATCCCGTCCGCGCGCAGCTTGAACGAGTCGAACGCGACCTTGCCCTGGCCCTGGAACTTGCCCTCCAACGGCTGCGCCGCGGTCACCAGCTGCTTGATCAGCGACCCCAGGTCCGTATTGGAGTTGCGCGACCCGGACATCAGGTTCGTCAGGACCTGCGTCCCCATGTCGAACTTCATCTCACTCCCCCGTACATCCGATCGAACATAAGTATGTCCATCTTCATCAATCCCCGTCGCGCCTGCAACCGGCAAAGCTGCTGTTGTGACTCATCCATGACAATCCACCAGCGCTTTTCACGCGCCCTTCAGATGGCCCATCAGCCGCTCGAAGACGGCCCATCCCGAGAGGTCCGAAGGGTCCCCGGGCATCGCGTAGTAGTAGGCGGGGCGGGACTTGGGGCCCAGCCGCAGCGGCTGTTCGGCCAGCGGGGTGCGCCGGGCGCGGTCGTCGGGCATGGCCCGGACCTCCTCCGCGCCCAGGACGAAGGCGAGCGGCACGCCCGGCCCCTCGAAGCGCGGTGGTACCAGCAGATCGCGGCGCGCTTTGCGGAGCTGTACGAGCATGGACTGGAGGCGGTGCCGGGTGACGAGCGCCTCCGCCGTGCGCGGCAGGGCGTCCAGCGGTGGTTCCTCGCCGGCGCCGTAGCCGAGGGCCAGGGTCACGGTCTCCTCGACGCCCGCCTTCGTGCGGTTGATCCGCACCGTGGCGAGGCCGGGCCGCTCGGGGCTGCCCACCACCACGAACCAGGTCGGATCGGGTGCCCGGGCGAAGGCGACGTCGGTCAGCCGGCCGGGCGACCACGGCAGGTTGGCCGGCTCGGCCGTGCCCCAGCCCGCCGGGGGCGCGCCGGTCAGTTCGCGCCACACCGTCTCCAGGGCGCCTCCGAGGACCAGCCGGTCGTCCGCGGGGTGGACGGTGCGGAAGGTGACGGCCAGCTGTCGTTCGGCCGTTTCCGTGACCTCCTGGTACGAGGCGGCCACCGGAGTCCGCGGGTCGTCCTCGGTGGCGTGCTCGGACACCACGGTGGCGAACATGCCCTCCTGCCAGCGCAGTACCGCGCCCGAGAGTCCGTCGTAGTAGCCGTCCCGCTCGTCCCGCACGACCCACCGCGACGGCCAGTCCGGCATGTTGGCCAGCACCGCCGGCGACATCGGCGTCCCGGGCGGAGTGACGACCTGCAGGCCCCGCTCGCCCGCCGCCGCGGCCCGGAAGGCGTCGGAGAGCCAGGCCGTCATGGCGAGGACCGGGCGGTCCATGATGACCACCGCGACGTTGGGGGTCAGCACGTCCACGGCGGGCTGCGCCGCCGCGGGCGCGGGCGCGACGCCGACCCCGTCGGTCCGCACCACGCCCAGGGAGCCGGCCGCCTCCGGTGGCCATGCGCTCCCGCCCGCCAGGTCGGCGAGCCGGGCCGCGAAGGTCCCGGCGAGGCGCTCGGCGTCGGGTACGCCGGTGGTGGCGCGCGCCTCCGTCCACCAGAACGGAACGCGCGGCGGGGTGGCCCCCAGGAGCCGCTCGGCCTCCCCCTCGACCTGGACCAGCAGGGGTGCCTCGACCGAGACCAGCGGCCGCCCCTGCTCGTCGCAGAGCTGTACGACCGCGCCCTCGCCCGCCGTGTTCACCAGTTTGTCGGGGCCCCCGGAGAGGAGGCCGGCGAGCACCACCCACGGATCGGGCATCCGCGGGGTGAGGGCGATGACGTCCTTGGTCATGAGGTCGTACGGTCCTTCGCAGTCCGGTTCGGGGAGGGGTGGCGGGTGGGTGGCCGGGGTGTCACCCGGGCGACGTGTACACGGTCTGGATCAGGCGGTTGGTCTGGCCCCTGCGGACGAGGACACCGCGGCCGGCGGGCTGCTGGGAGGCGTACACCCCCGGGAACAGCTGGCCTTCGCCGCGGTCTCCCGCCATGACGATCGCCGAGGCTCCCGACTCGCGCAGGCCCTGCACCAGTGGTTCGTACATCCCGCGCGAGGCGCCCGCGACGCGGCGGGTCAGGACGAAGTGCAGCCCGATGTCCATCGCCGCCGGGATGTACGGGACGAACGGGGCGAGCGGCGACTGTCCCGCGGTGGTGAGCACGTCGTAGTCGTCGACGAGCACGACGATCCGCGGGCCGCCGCCCCAGCTGCCGGGTTCCAGGTCGTCCAGGGGGGCGCTGTCGTCGGGCAGCCGCCGCTCCAGTTCGGTGGCGATCCCCGCGGCCAGCCCGGCGCACATCTTGCTGTTGTAGGCGTAGCCGCCGTTGAACTCCTCCGGGACCACACCGCGCAGGCTTCGCCGCGGGTCCATGATGGCGAAGACCAGTTCCTCCTCGCCGTAGCGGTCGATGAGGCCGCCGGCGACGGTCTTGAGCAGGTTCGTCTTGCCGCACTCGCTGTCGCCCATGACCAGCAGGTGCTGGTCGTGCCGGAAGAGGTCGAGGAGCACGGGCGCCAGCCCGTTCTGGTCGAGGCCGATCGGCACCCGCGCGGGCTCTGCCGCCGGTCCCGGCAGCAGACGGGGCTCCAGCAGGTGCGGCAGTACGCGTACCGGCTGGGCGGTCTCTCCGCTCCAGGTGGCCCGGACGGTACCGGCGGTGCGCTCCAGCACCGCGCCGAGTTCCGAGGTGTCGCGGAGCCCGTCGGTGCGGGGGAGTGCCACCTGCGCGAAGAGCTTGCCGTCGGTGAGGACACGGCCGGGTTCGGCGGGGGACAGGGTCTCGGCCAGTTTGCGGTCGACGCTGGACTCGCCGGGGTCGTTGAGGCGCAGTTCGACGCGCGTGCCGAAGTTCGACTGGGTGGCGATGCGGACGTCGTTCCAGCGGAGCATGCCCGCGACGACGTGGATGCCGTAGCCGCCGCCGCGCTTGAGGATGTCGACGACGGCGTCGTCGAGCTCCTCGAAGTCGTCGCGCAGCGCGCCGAAGCCGTCGATGACGAGGACGATCTCGGCGGAGGCGAGCTGGGGCAGCCGGCCGGCCGCGTGCAGTGCGCGCAGTTGCTCGACGGAGTCGATGCCGTGTTCCCGGAAGAGGTCCTCGCGGGTCGCGAGCATGGTGCGCACCTCTTCGAGGGTGCGGGCCGCGCGCTCGCGGTCGGCGCGTCCCGCGACTCCGCCGACATGTGGCAGGCCCGCCAGGGCCTGGAGGCCGCCGCCGACCAGGTCGAGGCCGTAGACACCGACCTCCTGCGGGGTGTGGGTGAGCGCGAGGGACAGGACGAGGGTGCGCAGCAGGGTGGTCTTGCCGGACTGCGGGCCGCCGATGACGGCGGCGTGGCCGCCCGCGACGGTGAGGTCGAGGTACCACTCGCCCTGCCGCTGCCTGGTCGGGTCGTCGATCAGGCCCAGCGGTACCGTGAGCCGGCCGCGCCGTTTGGAGAGCTGCATGCCGCGCGCGCCGACGTCGAGGGGACCGGCGACCTCGTCCAGGGGGATCGCGTCGGGCAGCGGGGGCAGCCAGATGCGGCGGACGGGGGCGGCGGCGTCGCGCAGCTGCTCGACGATGACGCCCATCTCGGTCGGTCCGGTCTCGCGGCGCCGGGCGGCGGGCTCCCGGTTTCCGGTGGTGTCGGGCTTGGACAGGGTGTTGAAGGCCTCGTACTCCAGGGCGAGGGGTCCGCTGTCCTCGTCCTCGGCGCGCTGTACGGGGCCCCGGTAGGCGCCCGAGACGTAGCTCGCCTTGAACCGCTCGTAGTGGCTGGTGTCGACCTTGAGGTAGCCGAAGCCGGGCAGCGGCGGGAGGTGGAAGGCGTCGGTGGTGTCCAGGACCGTGCGGGACTCGTCGGCGGAGAAGGTGCGCAGGCCCAGCCGGTACGAGAGGTACGTGTCCAGGCCCTTGAGCTTGCCGCCCTCGATGCGCTGGCTGGACAGCAGCAGGTGGACCCCGATGGAGCGGCCGATGCGGCCGATGGACAGGAACAGGTCGATGAAGTCCGGCTTCGCGGTGAGCAGTTCGCCGAACTCGTCGATGACGACGAACAGGTGCGGCAGCGGGTCCAGGTCGGGGCGGCGTTCGGCGCGCAGCGCGGCGTAGTCACCGATGTCGGCGATGTTGCCGGCTTCCTTCAGGACCTGCTGGCGGCGCTTGACCTCGCCGGCGAGCGAGGCGTGGACGCGCTCGACGAGACCGGCCTGGTTCTCCAGGTTGGTGATGACGCCCGCGACGTGCGGCAGGTCCGCGAACGGCGCGAAGGTGGCGCCGCCCTTGTAGTCGACGAGGACCAGGGCGAGGTCCTCCGGGGGGTGCGTGGCGACCAGGGAGAGGACCAGGGTGCGCAGGAGCTCGGACTTTCCGGAGCCGGTGGCGCCGACGCACAGGCCGTGGGGGCCCATGCCCAGTTCGGAGGATTCCTTGAGGTCCAGCAGTACGGGCCCGTGGGAGTCGCTGATGCCGATGGGTACGCGCAGGAAAGCGCGTTCGCCGCGCGGGGCCCACAGGCTCGCCAGGTCCAGCCGGGCCACGTCGTCGATGCCGAGCAGGTCGGCGAAGTCGACGGGGCCGGACAGGGGGGCGTCGACGAGGGATTCGGCGGACAGGCGCAGGGGGGCGAGCATCCGGGCGAGGCCCTCGGCGAAGGGGACGCCCACTTCGTCCACGGTTCCGTGGGCGCTGATGGGCTGGTCCTCGCGCAGGTCCTCGATGAGCACCCGGTCCCCGTCGGCGGTGATGCGCACGCCCACGTGTCCCGGTTCCTGGATCCGCTGTTCGAGGAGGTGGATGACGGTGGTGCCCATCTCGCGCAGGCCGACCGCTTCGTCGGGGCGGGGCAGTTCGGCGGCGTCCTCGCCGTGCCCGTCGGCCACGACGAGCAGGCGGGACGTCATGGCCAGGGCGTCCTTGCCGGACAGCCCTCGGCGCACTTCGGCGGCGTAGGAGGCGCGGCGACGCAGTTCCGGGCCGATCTGCCGGGCGAGCTGGTCCAGGGAGGGGGCGATGCGGCGGGCGGCGACGGGGCCGTCGAGCTGCTCGGTGTCGAGGAGGTGCGGCATCCACTTGGCCCAGTCCCAGTCGGGGAGCCGGTCGCCGGGGACGGCCAGTGCGATCGCCACGTCGTCGGGGGCGTGCAGGGCGGCGGCCTGGACCAGCAGGGCACGGGCGACGCGCAGGCAGTCCTCGCGCGGGCCGATGACGCTGATGTTGCCGACGCGGTCGAGCGGGACGGTGAGCGGGAGGTCGGTGCCGTTGCGGAACCGGGCGGTCAGCGCCGATGCCTCGTTGAGCATGAACTGGTCGGGCGGGGTGAGGACGGTGGAGCTCTGCTGGCCGATCTGCAGGTCGCGCACGGGCATCTCGCCGGTGCCGACGCGCACGCGCAGGAAGTCGCCGTCGACGCGGCGGCGCTCCCAGAGCCGGGCCGGGTCGCGGACGATGTCGTACAGGGCGTGGGGCGACGGGTTGAGGACGTCGGCCCGTTCGCCGCGCTCGCGTTCCTCGCCGGTGAGATCCTCGCGCAGATCCTCCAGGTAGGCGAGGTAGGCCTCGCGCTGCGTGCGGCGCGTCCGCTGGGCCTTGCCCCGCTGGGAGAAGACGAGCGCGAGGGATCCGACGATGGTGACGACGAGGATCAGCGCGCCGAGAGCGGCGAACTGGCTGTTGCGGACGACCGTCATCATCACGACGGACGACATGACGCCGGCCACGGGCAGCAGCGACATGGCGATGTTGCCCGCCTTGCCCTCGGGCAGGTTGGGCGGGGCCTCGATGATGCGGGCGGCGGGGGCGGCCGGGGGCTTGATGGTTCTGGCCGGGCGGTGGACCAGTCGGGTGCTCATCGTCGTCGTCCGTCATTCGCGGTCGGGCTCGGCACGGTCGGGCTCGGCATGTCGGTCAGTGGCGCTTCTGGGAGAGCTGGAAGGCGTCCGCGGCGATCCGGGTGGCGGTCTGCCTGGTCGAGCGGGCCAGCAGCTCGGGGCTGATGGGGCCGCCGGCCGCCAGGTGCCGGTCGTACGGCAGGACGTGGACGGTGGTCCCGGCGGCCTTGAGGGTGCGGGCCGCCTCGGCGAGGTCGATCCCCGAGTGCGGTGTCTGCTCGGTGAGCACGACGACCGTGCCGGCGATCATGTGCGGGGGCAGCCCCCGCATCCACTGGAGGACCGCGTACGTACTGGCGACGCCGTCGAGGGTCGCGGGGGTGGTGAGGACGCGGGCCTGGGCGGCGGAGAGCGCGACGCGGGCGACCTCGGCGGGCAGGGTCTCGCAGTCGACGACGGTCACGCCGAAGTAGCGGCGGAGCGCGACCATGGCCCGCTCGTAGGACCGGGTGTCGAGCATCGCGCCGATCTGTCCCTGGCTGCCGGGAAGCAGCCAGGCGTTGTCGCGGAGCTGGACGAGGTAGCCGGTGACGTCGAGGAGCGACATCTGGGGTTCGACGATGTCCGCGACGTCGCCGGTGGTCCAGCGCAGGGTCTCGGCGCCGAGGCGGACGGGCAGGGAGCCGAGGGCGGGGTCGGCCTCGACGAAGAGGACGGGGTCCTGCCGGTAGTGGGCGTACGTCGTGCCGAGCAGGGCGGCGACCGTGGACTTGCCGGCGCCGCCGCGGATGGAGGTGACGGCGATCTGGCGGCCGGTGGTGACGGGCTGCTGGAGCAGTTCGGCGGTCCGGGTGGCTTCGGCGACCTCGTGGGCGACGGATGAGGAAACGATTCGCCGTACGGCGCGCGCGGCGCGGGCGGCGAAGGGCTCACCGTGGCGGGGCTTGCGGCCCGCCCCGGCCAGGTCCCTGTCGACCGCGGGCCGGGAGCCGGGGGTGCGGGTCTGCGGGGACGCCGGCTGACGCCGCGGCGCGGGGCCGGGGGGCGCCGTCCGCGGGGCGGGCTGCGCGGCGCCTCCGGGGGCCGGGGCGTACTCCCGGCCGCCGGGCGCGGGCGCGGCGGGCGCCGGGTCCGGGCTGCCGTGGACCGGGTCGCCGGACCGCCGGGCCGGGAGGCCGGCGCCCGGCGGCGGCTGCGCGGCGCCCGGCGGCGGCTGCGCGGCGGCCGGGGGCTGTGGGCGAGCCGCCGGCTGCGGCGGCTGTGGTCCGGCCGGGCCCTGCGACGCCGGCCGGGCGCCGGTCGCCGCGGCGCCGGACCCCAGGTCGCGCAGGACGTCGCCCTGCCAGTTGTCTCCGCTCGGCATCCCTGCCCCGCCCCTCTTGATTCCGTCCTGCCGCCCCGCCCGGAGCGCCTGCGCGTTGACTCAGAACTTGTCGAGCAGTTGCCCGTACACACCGAACACCCCGACGGCGATCGGGAACAGCCCCACCATGCCGACCGACTCGACGAGGTCGGCGGTGCGCCGCAACCGCACCCGCACGTGCTCCGGCGGCTGTACCGCGAGCACGACCAGCGGCAGCAGCGCCGCCACGGCGAGGACGGCGAGAGGGCCGGCGCCCTCGCCGTGCTCGGTCCACAGCATCACCAGGCGTACGACGAGCAGCGCCGCGGCGGCGAACAGCGCCACCACCTCGGCGACCAGGGGGAAGGCGCGCGCTCGCGACAGGAGCACCACCGCGCCGAGCGTCGGCAGCACCACCGTCCACACGGTCGGCCTCTCGGCCAGCGTCAGCAGCCAGCCGGCCGCCGCCGCCGAGATCGCCGTGACGATCGTCGCGAGGGCGAGCCCGCGGTGCGTGGCGGCGAGGGCGTTGCCCACCTCGTGGCGGCTGACCGAGGCGCCCCCCGAGCGGCGGTCGTCGAGCGCGGTGAGCCCCGAGGCCATCAGGGCGAGCCGCGGCAGCAGGCCGAGCAGCACCACGGAGAAGAGGAGCATGACCGCGCCGAGCCGGGCCGGATCGCCCTGGACGGCGGCGACGGCTTCCCACACGGCGGTGATCACGGCGGTGACCACGGCGCCGATGAGTCCGCCCCGGCCGAGGGGCGAGAAGTAGCCGAGCAGCACCAGCGTCAGGACGAGCGCGCCCGCGACGGCGGCGAGCCGTGCGCCGCCCGACCAGTGGTGGGCGTCCGCGGCGGTCCACGCGGTGAGCACGCCCAGCGTGCCGGAGGCGAGCAGGAGGGCGGTCGCCAGGCCCCGGTTGCCCTGACCGATCCGGGCGACGAGCGCGCCGGCCACCAGCAGGGCCAGGGTGACGGCGCCGAGGGCGAGGGCCAGCGCGTCGAGCGCGAACTCGCGGCGGGCGAGCAGCGCGGCCGTCACCGCGAAGGCGACGGTCGCCACGCCCGCACTGCGCCGGCGGGCGGCCGGGCGCCAGCGCCAGGCCCGCAGATCGAGGTCGTCGGCCACCAGGTCGGTGACGTCGTGGACGACGGGCGCGGGGGGCGCGGAGTGCGACCGCACGAGCCGCAGGACGGCGCCGTCGGCTATCCCGGCCGACGCGAGCGTGCTGTCGTGCGGCAGCGCGGAACCGTCCGGCGCGATCAGCTGACGCGTCATCGGGCGCGACGCGGTCCGGTCGTCGAGCAGATGCAGTATGTCCGGGAGCAGTTGCCCGATCGGAGTGTCGGAGGGCAGGACCATGTCGGCCCGGCGCCGCTCGCCGACCAGGGTCACCCGGCTCAGTTGCGCGCGGGAAGTCGTTGCTGTGCTCACCACTTACCGGAACCTATCATCGCGGAATTGCGACCTTTCGGGGCCAAGGGGACATAGTTCTGCTGTGGGGCGGCGAGCTTTCCCGGATCTGCACACGGCTGCGTCCCCCGTGCCCCTACGCCTGTGTCGGCTTGGGTGACGTGGACGTACGCGCGGGCGGGGGCGACTTCTGCGGTTTCTGCGACGGCGACGGACGGGGCGCCGCGGAAGGGTGCGGCGCCGCCGCGGACGGGCCCGTCGGCAGCGGCGACTTCGCCGGCCCCCCGAACTGCTCCACGCGGTTCTGCTGTTGTCGCTGCTGCTCGGCCTTCTGCTTGGCGAGCGTGTGCTGGATGAAGGACCACCCGACGCAGCCCGCGCACAGGACGGCCGTGATGGCGAGGCCCGCGAACAGCTTCCCGAGCCGTCCGTCCGCCGTGCGCCGCGCCCGCTGCGCGCCGAACAGCAGCGCGTCCCCCATCCTGCGTCGGCGTACCGTCACCGATTCCAGGAGCTGGCTGTCGTAGTCCCTTGCCATCCGTCGTCCGTCGCCTCAGTCCCGACTCGTCGAGCGCGGCAACCGCTCCGGGGCGCGGATGCTGCGCCTGGGCCATGCGAAATCCCCCGTGTTTTGCCTCTGCAACATAAGGCATGGAACAACCCCGGGCACACCCCCGTCCGGGGAGGGGCGCTCCGATCCCCTCACGCGCGCGGGCACGGCCCCGGCGGCCCCCGGCGCGGTCGCCTGCGGGCAGGGGCGCGGTTACGTTGGAGGGACCGGTCCTTGTCGGCTCCGCGGGAGGCCCGTCATGGCGACACGTTGGCGCAGCGCGGCGATGGCGGCCGCCGCGGTCGGGCTCGTGGTGGCGCCGCTGGGCGGGCCCGCGGCCCAGGCCCGGAGCGCGCAGGCCCCCGCCGGGGCGGTCGCGGCCACCGATCCCGCGGCGGACGCCTTCCCGCGGCTGACCCCGGCCGTGGCCGCGCGACTCGACGGAGCGATCCGGGGGGTCATGGACGAGGCCCAGGTGCCGGGGGTGCTGGTGTCCCTGTCGGCGCCGGGCAAGGGGGAGTACGTACGGGCCTTCGGCGTCGCGGACAAGGCGACGGGCGCGCCGATGGCGACCGACCTCGCCATGCGGATGGGCAGCGAGACCAAGACCTTCACCGTGACCGCCCTGCTCCAGCTCGTGGACGACGGCCGGGTCGGCCTGGACGATCCGATCGGCAGGTACGTCTCCGGCGTGCCCAACGGCGACCGGATCACCTTGCGCGAGCTGGCCGGGATGCGCAGCGGGCTGTTCAACTACTCCGAGGACGAGGGCTTCTTCACCGCGCTGACCAGCGATCCCCGGGGGAACTTCACCCCGCGGGAGCTGCTCGCGTTCTCCTTCTCGCACCCGGTGCAGTTCGCGCCCGGCGCGCAGTTCCAGTACTGCAACACGAACCTGATCCTGCTCGGTCTGGTGGTGGAGAAGGTCACCGGCACCCCGCTCGCCGAGTACGTCAACGAGGAGGTCGTCGCGCCCGCCGGGCTGAAGCACACGCTCTTCCCCCGGGGCGCGGAGTTCCCCTCGCCGCACGCCCACGGCTACACGAACCAGACGGCCTCGGGGAAGACCGAGGACGCCACCGACTGGAATCCCTCGTGGGCATGGGCGGCCGGCGCCATGATCTCCGACCTCGCCGACCTCAAGGTGTGGGCGAAGAGCCTGGCCACCGGCCAATTGCTGACCCCGGCCACCCAGGCGCAGCGGCTGAAGACCACCCCGGCGGGGAACCTGCCCGACACCGGGTACGGCCTCGGCATCTTCGACGCGGAGGGCTGGATCGGGCACAACGGCTCGCTGCCCGGCTACCAGTCGCTGACCGTGTACCTGCCCGAGGCACAGGCCACGATGGTGGTGCTGCTCAACACCGACATCGCCCACGAAGGGGCCGAGCCCAGCTCCCTGTTCGGCGAGGCGATCACCCAGGTCGTGACACCGGACCACGTGTTCAAGCTGCCCGTCCAGCCGGCCGCGGGCAAGGAATAGCCGCCCGGGGCGCCCACCCCCCGGCCTCCCTCGGCGTCCCGCACACAATGGGCTTCCGCACGGGACGCCGACAGAGGGAGAGACGACGTACATGAACGCTCAGGCATCGCAGGGGCAGCACCCGGGCACCGGGGTCGTGCTCCGCACCGCCGGGGAGCCGGACCTCGACGCGGCCGCCGTGCTGTTCCGGAGCTACCTCGACTTCTACGAGGTGGAGGTCGAGGACCCGGACCGCCCGCGGGCGTTCCTCGCCGAGCGGATCGCCAACGACGAGTCCCTGGTGTTGCTCGCCGAGGTGCCGGGGGCGGGGACGGTCGGGTTCGCGCAGGTCTACCGCACGTTCTCCTCCCTCGCCCTGCGTCCGGCCTGGATCCTCAGCGACCTGTACGTGGCCCCGGCCGGGCGCCGTACGGGCGCGGCGACGGCGCTGCTGCGCGAGGTGCTGCGGCGCGCCGCAGCGTCGGGGGCGGCCGCGGTGCAGCTGGACACGGCGTACGACAACCACGTCGCGCAGGGGCTGTACGAGGCGGAGGGCTTCGTCCGCGACGAGTTCCACATCTACGTCCACGCGCTGGAGGGCCTGGCCTGAGCCCGGCCCCGGCCCCGGCGCGGGTCACGGTCCGGGTCCGGGCCCCGGTCCGGGGTCACTTGGCGTCGGCGTAGCACTCCACGACCGCCGTCGTGAACGGGAACCGGACCGGGGTGTCGCCGAAGGCGATCCGCCCGGCCCGGTCCCCGGCGGCGCGGATCGCCTCGGCGACGGCCGCGGCCTCCTCGGCCGGGCAGTGCACGATCACCTCGTCGTGCTGGAAGAACACCAGCTCGGCCCGCAGCCCGGCGGTCGCCTGCCGCAGGGCGGCGAGGAGCAGCAGGGCCCAGTCGGCGGCGCTGCCCTGCACCACGAAGTTGCGCGTGAAGCGGCCGCGGGCCCGGGAGTTGGTCGAGGCGTAGCTCGGGGTCCAGGCGTCGTCGCGCTCCTGCGGGAGTCCGGCCTCGCCGCCCTCCCCGCCGCCGGTCCCGGTGCCGTCCGCGCCCCCCTCCCCGTCCGCGTCCGCCGAGGTGGCGGGGGGCGGGCTGGTGCGGCCCAGCCAGGTCCGTACGAGCCGTCCCTCCTCGCCCGCCCGGGCGGCGTCGTCCACGTACGCCACGGCGCGGGGGAAGCGGCGGCGCAGGGCGGCGAGGTTCTTCAGGCCGTCTCCGGAGGTCTGCCCGTAGACGGCGCCGAGGACGGCGAGCTTCGCCTTGTCCCGGTCGCCGGAGAAGCCGTGGCGGGAGACGGCGGTGTAGAGGTCCTCGGGCCGGCCGGCCACCTCCATGAACGCGGGGTCGCGGGAGATCGCGGCCAGGACGCGCGGCTCCATCTGGTCGGCGTCGGCCACCACCAGCCGCCACCCGGGGTCGGCGACGACCGCCCGGCGGATCACCTTCGGGATCTGCAGGGCCCCGCCGCCGTTGGTGACCCAGCGGCCGGTCAGGGTCCCCCCGGGGATGAACTCCGGGCGGAAGCGGCCGTCGTGGACCCAGTCGGCGAGCCAGCTCCAGCCGTGGGCGGTGTAGATCCGGTACAGCTTCTTGTACGCGATCAGCGGCTCGACGGCGGGGTGGTCGAGCTCCTGGATCTCCCAGCGGCGGGTGGACTTGAGCTTGATCCCGGCTTCGGCGAAGGCCCTGATCACGTCGGCGGGCAGGTCGGGGCGCACGCGGCGGCCGAACGCGTCGGACACCTCGTCGGCGAGTTCGGCGAGCCGGCGGGGTTCGCCGCCGCCGGCGTACCGCTCACCGAGCAGGTCGGTGAGGAGGGCGCGGTGGACGTCGGCCCGCCAGGGCAGTCCCGCGCGGTTCATCTCGGCGGCGACGAGGAAGGCCGCGGACTCGGCGGCGACGAGCAGCCGCATCCGGTCGGGATGGGCGGTGGCGCCGAGACGGTGCACCTGGTCGGCGTGGACCGCGAGCAGGGCGTCGAGGGGGACGGGGGCGGGCTGGGGGTCGAAGAGGGAGTCCTGCGTACCGGGCACGGCGGCCCGCTGCGGCGGATCGGGCGGTACGGGCTCGTTCCTGAGGCGGGCCCAGGCGGCCGCCGCCGACCGGGGCTCCCCGAACCGGCCCTCGTGGCCGAGGAGCAGCAGCTCGGCGTCCTCGATGTCGTGGCACCGCTCGACGCGGGCGCCGGCGGCGAGCAGGCGGGGGTACACCGCGGCGGTGGACCGCCACACCCACCGCGTCCCGGCGGGCGCGGCCCGTACCGCCTCGGCGGGGTCGCGGACGCGGAGCCGGGGCCCGGCGGGGCCGGGCGGGGCCCCGGTCCCAGGCGCGGTCCCGGTCCCGGTCCCGGCCCCGACGGCGGTCGGGGGCCCGGGAGTGACGGGCGCGGCGTGCCACCACCCGTCGGCGTCCTCGGCGAGGGCCCACCGGCCGGCGTTTTCGCTCACGGGTGCGAGTGTCCCACCGGGGTCTGACAGGGGGGCGGCGCCGTGCCGGGTCCCGTGCCCGGTCCCGTGCCGGGGGCTCGGTGGGTTCGGGCGGGCGGGGGAGTCGGGGTCGGGCGCCGCGCCGTTGCCGGGGCTCCGCCCCGGACCCCGCGCCTCAAACGCCGGCGGGGCTGGATCGGGCCCGCCTCGGGCCCTGCGCCTCAAACGCCGGCGGGGCTGGATCGGGCCCGCCCCGGGCCCTGCGCCTGGAAGGGTTCGGGGGGTGGGTGGGGGGCGTGCCAAGCTGGAAGGTGTGAGAGACCTTGCCGAGACCGTCGACCGCGCCTTCGCCGCCGCCCTCTACGCCCAGGACGACACCGGGCTGGACACCGGCGCGTCCGTGCTCGTCGCCGAGCCTGCGCTGTGGCCGGGGGTGGGGCAGGAGCTGCTCGCGCGCGGGGAGGCGTACGTGCGGCAGGGCTGGGAGCGCGGCTGGCAGCCGGCCGACGTGCTGCGGCTGGTGCGCCGGGACCTCGACGAGCGGCACCTGAGGATCACCGGGGACCTGATCGCCGCCGAGGCGCGCCGCTACGCCCGGCTACCCGCCCGGTGGACGGACGCCGAGGCGTGGTGGGGGAGCGACGGGGAGTACGCCGACCGGCTGGCGCAGCGGGAGCGGACGGACCGGTTCACGCTGGCCGGTGCCTTCCTGGAAGTGCTGCGGCTGCTGATCCGGCTGCCCTCGATCGAGCCCGTGGGCCCGCTGCCGGGCGACCCGGCGGACCTCGGGGAGCACGCGCACATCGAGCCGCGGATGCTCGGCCGCATCCGGGCCCTGCTCGCCAAGGCCGAGGCGACCACCTTCCCGGAGGAGGCGGAGGCGCTCAGCGCCAAGGCCCAGGAGCTGATGGCCCGGCACACCGTGGACGAGGCGCTGCTGGTGGCGCGCGGCGGCGGGCCCACGCGGGTGCCGGGGGCGTGCCGGATCGGTGTCGAGCCGCCGTACGAGGAGGCCAAGGCGGTCCTGCTCGACGCGGTGGCCACCGCCAACCGCTGCCGGGCGGTGTGGAACAGCGGCTTCGAGTTCTCGACGGTGGTCGGCTTCGAGAGCGACCTGGAGGCGGTGGAGCTGCTGTACACCTCGCTGCTCGTGCAGGGCACGGCGGCGATGACCCGGGCGGAGGCCGCGCAGCGCTCCGGCGGACGCAAGCGGACGAAGACCTTCAGGCAGTCCTTCCTGCTCGCGTACGCCAGCCGGCTCGGGCAGCGGCTCGCCGAGACGGCCGAGCACACGGCCGCCGAGGCCCCGGACAACCTGCCGGCCCTGGTGGCCCGCGACGTGGCGGTCACCTCCCGGGCGGACGAGATGTTCCCCCGGACCACGACGACCCGGCTGCGCGGGGCCACGGATCATGCGGGCTGGGAGGACGGCACGGCGGCCGCCGACCGCGCGCACATGGGCGGCCGACGCCACCCGCTGCCCCGCTAGGCCGTCTCCGGGCCCCCGCCGTCCCCGCCGGCCGCGGGCCCGGCTGCCGAACAGCGATCGGGATGATGATCGGACCCGTGGAACAGCCGCGGACGGGTGCAGGACATATCCGTAGAAGTCCTGAAAGCCGAAGCGCCCGTCGCGCGGTTACGCTCGACGCCATGAGCTGGCTCCGGGCGCTGAAGGACACCGCCCGGTCGGGCGTGACGGTGGAGCGGACGCGCCTGGAACCCCTGGTCGCCCTGCGCGCCGCCGCCGGTCTCGCGATCGTCATCGGCGCCGGACTCGTGTTCCTCGGTCCCGGGGCCGCCGCCAGTTCCGCGTTCGGCGCCTTCATGGCCGCCATCGCCACCTTCCAGCAGAGCTGGCGGCCCCGGCCCGTCCTCGCCCTCGCCTCCGGCCTGACCCTGGCCGTCTCCACCTTCGTGGGCTATCTCGTCGGCTCCTCGCACACCGCACTCTTCCTCGCGCTCCTCGCCGTCTGGACCTTCGCCGCGAGCCTGATGTGGGCGGCCGGCCCCACCGCCGGGATCATCGCCTCGGGCAATGTCGCGATCATGCTGGTCACCGTCACCCTGCCGACCTCCGTCCCGCAGGCCGCCGGGCACGCCGCGATGATCGCCGCAGGCGGAGTGGTCCAGGCACTGCTGATCGTCCTCTTCCCCATCCGCCGCTGGGGCGCCCAGCGCGACGCCCTGGCCGACGCGCTCGCCGCCGAGGCGGACTACGTCCGGCGGCTGCGCCACGACCCCCACGCGCCCTTCGACCCGCAGCCGCTGATGCGGGCCCGGGCCGCCGCCACCGTCACCGCCCGGCAGGCCCGGCGCCGCCCCGCCGAGCTGCACGGGGCGCGGGGGCTCGCCGAGCGGATCCGGCCCGTGCTGGCCTCCCTCGCCGACCCTGCCGTGGGGGCGCCCGCCGAGGGGCCGGCGCGGGACCGGGTGCGGGAGCTGCTCGCCGCCGCCGCGTCGGTGCTCGACGCCGCCGCGCGGGCGATCCGGCACGGGGAGCCGGTCCGGCCGCCCGCTCCGGCCCTCGCCGTGCTGGTGTCCCCCGACACGGCGGACCTCCTCACCGGCGCGCCGCTGCGGGCCGCGCGCCGGCTCGCCGCCCTGCTGGACGACGTACGGGAGACGGCCGGGCCGGGCTCGGGGCGCACCGCCGACCCGGGGGAGTCGATGCTGCGGCCCACTCTGTGGCGGCTGGCGCCGCTGGTCCTGAAGGCCGTACGGGCGGAGCTGCGGCCCGGGTCGCCCGTCCTGCGGCACGCCCTGCGCGTCGCCGCCGTGGCCTGCGCGGGCCTGGTGATCGGGCTGGCGCTGCCGCTCGGGCACGCCTACTGGGCCCCGATGGCCTCGGTGATGGTGATGCGGCCCGACTTCACCCAGACGTACTCCCGGGCCGTCGCGCGCTTCGCGGGGACCCTGGTCGGGGTCGCCGCCGCCACCGGCATCGTGCAGCTCGCCCACCCGGGGATGTACCTGTCGGGCCTGCTGGCGGTGGTCAGTGCGGGCCTGATGTACGTCCTGATGCGCACCGGATACGCCGTCGCGCAGCTCTTCGTCTCCGCGTACGTCGTCTTCCTGCTCGGCATGGGCGGGGTCCGCTGGGACCAGACGGTGCCCGACCGGGTGGCGCTCACGCTGGTCGGCGGGCTGCTCGCGATGGCCGCCTACGCCCTCTATCCGGCCTGGGAGACCCCGCGGCTGCGCACCCGCCTCGCCGACTGGCTGGCCGCGGACGGGCGGTACGCGGCCGCCGTGCTGCGCCAGTACGCCGACCCGGCCGGGACCCGCCGGGCCGACGTCCGCGCGGCCCTGCTGGACACCCGCGACGCCCGCATCGCCTGGCAGGACGCGGTCGCGCGGGCGGCGGGGGAGCCGGTGCGCCACCGCGGCCTGTCCCGGGCGGCGGCCGAGGGGGCCGGCGACGCCCTGGCGGCGCTGGGCCGCCACGCGATGCTCCTGGAGGCTCACCCCCCGGACCGGGACGGGGCCCCGGTGCCGGGGGCGGCGGAGTTCGCCGAGGCGCTGCGCGCCGCGACGGAGGCGGGCGCCAAGGCCGTACGGGAGCGCCGCGTCCCGCAATGGGGCGGCGTACGGGCCCTGCTGACGGCCTGGGACACGCTCCCGCCGGGAGTGCTGCGAGGGGCCGCCGAGCAGCTCGTGGACTCCCTCGACGAGGTGTCCGAAGCCCTCCGGCCCTGAAGGGGCCCTTGTTTGTGATCAGTGGGCCACCCTCCGTGCACGTGCATCTGCCCATGCAGGCGCTTATGAACACAGCTATGATCCGGTGCAGTTGACATCTGCACTATCGGGGGCTTCCTGTGGACCACGCGTACAACGGGATGGCAGCTGCAGAACTCGCTTCCTTGTTTGAGCTGACGTGGCAGAAGAGCAGACACAGCAACTCTCAGGGCTCTTGTGTGGAGTTCGCGAGACTGCCCGGCGGCGATGTCGCCATGCGCAATTCGCGCTTCCCCGACGGACCGGCGCTCGTGTACACGCCGGCCGAGATAGAGGCGCTGCTCCTGGGAGTCAAGGACGGCGAGTTCGATCACTTGATCGGCTGACGGAACAGCGCACTCGTACAAGCCATGCACGTGCAGCGGCCGGGATTGATCGCAGTGATCAATCCCGGCCGATTGGCGTGTAAGGAGCGGGCCGTCCGCCCTCTCCGGCGACGGTCCGCGGCTCAGTCGTGGAGCAGGAACAGCGCCCAGACCACCTTGCCGGTGAGCCGTCCCGCGAGCGGGTGCCAACCCCAGCTGTCGCTGTAGGAGTCGACGAGGAACAGCCCGCGGCCGGACTCCAGGTCGACGTTCTCCTCCGTGCGCTCCGGTGAGAAGGCCCCGCCGGGCCGGTCCTCGCTGGGGTCGCGCACCGCGCACACGAGCCGCGTGCTCCACCGCATCAGATGCAGCCGCACCGGAGGCTCCGCCTCGGCGCACGCACCCCGCGCGTCCTCGGGCAGGGCATGGCGCAGCGCGTTGGTGACGAGCTCGGAGACGACCAGCGACACGTCGTCGAAGCGGTCGTCGAGACTCCACCGGGACAGTGTCGAGCGGGTGAAACTGCGGGCGCCCCGCACCGCCTCGAAGCGGGCGGGCAGAGCGCAGGAGGCGGACCCGGAGACAGCCGTGGGGTCGACCGGGGGAAGCCCCTGCCGTAACGGCTCGAGCATGGTCGATCCATTCGTCCCCATGCGAGGCACTCCCGGGATTCGCGGACGAAGCGGCGGCCTCGTCCAAAGAGAACTGCGGGGTGGGTCCGTGCTCCGGCGCGAACAGCACGCAGGTGCGCGGGGACCATCGTTCCGAATGGCGGAGCCGGATGCAAGGGCAGATGCACGTGCACGCGCCGGACCTGTCCACTCCCGTGACGGTTCTTGCTCATTTCTTCCTACGCATACGGACGGACTTCTTTCCGCGCTGGCGGGATTCCGTTACAGAACGAGTACGGGCCGATGCGTTTTGGTGGCAGACTGCGGCCCCTGGGGTCGGGGGCCCCGCTGGCTGTCCCGCCCGCACGCGAGTGCGGAAGGGGCGAACATCCATCGCGATGGGGAGGGCAGGACTAGTGACCGCAGAAGCCAGCGGTTCTGTGGTGCGCCGAATCCTCCTGGGCTCGCAGCTCAGGCGACTCCGTGAATCCCGCGGCATCACCCGCGAGGCGGCCGGCTACTCGATCCGCGCATCCGAATCGAAGATCAGCCGCTTGGAGTTGGGAAGGGTGAGCTTCAAGGCACGGGACGTCGAGGACCTCCTCACGCTCTACGGGGTCACGGACGACGCGGAGCGCGAATCCCTCCTGGGGCTGGTCCGCGAGGCCAACGCCACCGGCTGGTGGCACAGTTACGGAGACGTGCTGCCCGGGTGGTTCCAGACGTACATCGGTCTGGAGGGTGCCGCCTCGCACATCCGCATCTACGAGGTGCAGTTCGTCCACGGCCTGCTCCAGACCGAGGCGTACGCCCAGGCGGTCGTCCGCCGCGGCATGCCCGGCGCCACCGCGGCCGAGATCGACCGGCGCGTCGCGCTGCGCCTGGAGCGCCAGAAGGTCCTCGTCTCCGAAAGCGCCCCGGTCTTCCACGCCGTGCTCGACGAGGCCGCCCTGCGCCGCCCGTACGGTGACCGCGACGTCATGCGCGGGCAGTTGGAGCACCTCATCGAGATCTCCCAGCGGCCCAACGTGCAGCTCCAGGTGATGCCGTTCTCCTTCGGCGGCCACGCGGGCGAGAGCGGGGCCTTCACCCTGCTCCGCTTCCCCGAGTCGGACCTGCAGGACATCGTGTATCTGGAACAGCTCACCAGCGCCCTCTACCTGGACAAGGACGAGGAAGTGGGGCAGTACGGCAGGGCCATGGAGCGACTTCAGGCCGACTGCCCGGACCCGGGCCAGACCAGGGATCTTCTTCGCGGCCTGCTCCAACTGTCTTGATTCGCACGTACTATGACGTCTGATCAGTGCATGATGACCGATCGGTCTCCGGTGCAGCGCACGGGTGCGCGCTCGCAGTAAGGGATGGCATGTCCATATTCAGCGACCTGGCTCACCAGTACATCGACGGCGAATGGCTGGCCGGTACCGGTTCGTGGGACATCATCGACGTCAACCCGTACAACGGGGAGAAGCTCGCCGCCATCACCGTGGCCACGGTCGAGCAGGTGGACCAGGCCTACCGCGGCGCCGAGCGCGCCCAGCGCGAGTGGGCGGCCACCAGCCCCTACACCAGACGCGCGGTCCTGGAGCGCGCCCTGCGGATCACCGAGGAGCGCGAGAAGGAGATCGTCGAGGCGATGATCGACGAGCTCGGCGGGACGCGTCCCAAGGCCGAGTACGAGGTCCACATCGCCATGGAGTTCATCCGCGAGGCGATCCAGCTGGCCGTCCGCCCCGAGGGCCGCATCCTGGCCTCGCCGGTCGAGGGCAAGGAGAACCGCGTCCAGCGCCTCCCGGTCGGCGTCGTGACCGTGATCAGCCCGTTCAACTTCCCGTTCCTGGTCACCCTGAAGTCCGTCGCCCCGGCCCTGGCCCTGGGCAACGCCGTGGTGATCAAGCCGAACCAGAACGCGCCCGTGGTCGGCGGCGGGGTCATCGCCAAGATCTTCGAGGACGCCGGGCTCCCCGCGGGCCTGCTGAACGTCCTCGTCACCGACATAGCGGAGATCGGCGACGCCCTGCTGACCCACCCCGTGCCCAAGGTGATCTCCTTCGCCGGCTCGGACCGCGTCGGCCGACACGTGGGCGCCGTCGCCGCCCGGCACTTCAAGCGGACCGTCCTGGAGCTGAGCGGGAACAGCGCGCTCGTCGTCCTCGACGACGCCGACCTCGACTACGCGGTGGACGCGGCGGTCTTCAGCCGGTTCGTCTACCAGGGCCAGGTCTGCATGGCCGCCAACCGCATCCTGGTCGACGTCTCCGTCGCGGAGGAGTTCACCGAGAAGTTCACCGCCCGGGTCCGCGCCCTGAAGACGGGCGACCCGCACGACGCGGACACCCACATCGGCCCGCTGATCAACTCCTTCCAGGCCGACGCGCTCACCGCGCTCGTGGACCGGGCCCTCGCCGAGGGCGCGCAGGCGCTCGTGCGCGGATCTACGCGCGGCAACCTGGTGGAACCGACCGTCCTGGCCGGCCTCCCCGAGGACTCCCCGCTGCTGGGCCAGGAGATCTTCGGCCCGGTGGCCCTGCTGGTGGTCTTCGACGGCGAGGACGAGGCCGTGCGGCTGACCAACCTCACCCCGTACGGGCTGAGCGGCGCGGTGCACACCCGGGACGTGGAGCGGGGCGTGCGCTTCGCGCAGCGCATCGAGACGGGGATGATCCACGTCAACGACTCCACGATCGGGGACGAGCCGCTGGCCGCCTTCGGCGGGGAGAAGGCCTCGGGGCTGGGCCGGCTGAACGGCGAGGCCACCGTCGAGGCGTTCACGACCCAGAAGTGGATCTCGGTGCAGCACGGGCGGACGCGCTTCCCCTTCTGAGGGCTGCCCGATCTACACTCGACCGGGCGTACGCGGAGCAGCCGCCCGGGGGAGAGCAGAGTTGAGCAACATACCCGAGACCGGCCGGACCCCTCGGGTCCAGAACCGGCTCGTCGTCATCCAGATCGTCGTCTTCTCGCTCCTGCTCACCCTGGGCGGAAGACTCTGGTACCTCCAGATACGCAACGGCCAGGAGTACACGGACGAGGCCAAGAACAACCACGTCCAGCGTGTCGTCCAGCCCGCGGTCCGCGGCTCGATCCTGGACTCCCGCGGGGTCCCGCTCGCCGACAGCCAGACCCACCTCGTGGTCTCCGCCAGCCGCACCGAGCTGCTCAAGATGAAGGACCGCGGCACCGGAGTGCTGACGCGCCTCGCCGGTGTCCTGGGCATGAACCCCCAGGACGTCGTCGACAAGGTCCGGCTGTGCGACGCCAAGACGCCGCAGCCCTGCTGGAACGGCTCTCCCTACCAGCCCATCCCGGTCAGCGACGAGGCCACCACCGAGCAGGCGCTCCAGATCCACGAGCACGCCGAGGACTTCCCCGGGATCACCGCCGAGCCCACCGCCATGCGCCGCTACGCCGGACCGGACGGGGCCAACACCTCCCAGGTGCTCGGCTACCTCTCCCCGGTGACCGACGAGGAGATCGCCAAGGCGAAGAACTCCGACTCGCCGTACCTGCGCTCCGACCAGGTGGGCCGCTCGGGCCTGGAGCGGACGTACGACAAGGACCTGCGGGGCAAGGCGGGCATCACCCGCTACGAGGTCGACAACCTGGGGCGCGTCATCGGCCAGGGCCAGGCCGACAAGTCGCAGCCCGGCTCGAACGTGGTGACCTCGATCGACTCCCGGGTGCAGGCGGTCGCCGAGCGCGAGCTGAACAACGCCATGGTCGAGGCCCGCAAGACCTTCGACAAGAACAACACCCGCAAGAACTACGTCGCGGACTCGGGCGCCGTCGTCGTCATGGAGGCCAGGACCGGCCGCGTCGTGGCGATGGCGTCGAACCCGACCTACGACCCGAACGCCTGGGTGGGCGGGATCTCGGGCAAGGACTACGCCGAGCTCACCGACAAGAAGTCGAACTATCCGCTGCTGAACCGGGCGATCCAGGGCCAGGCGGCCCCCGGCTCCGTCTTCAAGGTGGTCTCCTCGACGGCGGCGGTCAACGCCGGCTACCCCTTCAACCGGCGCTACCCCTGCCCGAGCTCGTACTCGGTCGGCAACCAGACCTTCACCAACTTCGAATCCCAGGGCTACGGCGACATCACCATCGGCCGGGCCCTGGAGGTCTCCTGCGACACGGTGTACTACGCCATCGCGGACCAGGAGTGGAAGAAGGACGGCGGCATCAACCCCAAGAAGAACCCCAACGACTGGTTCTTCAAGACCGCCCACGCGTTCGGCCTCGGCAAGCCCACCGGCATAGACCTGCCGAACGAGGTGCCCGGCCGGGTCCCCGACCGCAAGTGGAAGCAGGACTTCTTCGAGGCGAGCAAGGCCTCCTGGTGCCGCGACGGCAAGAAGAACGGCACCTTCGCCGAGAAGATCGCCTACGAGAACTGCCGCGAGGGCGACCAGATGCGCGAGGGCGACGCCATCAACTACTCGATCGGCCAGGGCGACACCCTCGTCACCCCCGTCCAGATGGCCTCCGTCTACGCGGCCATCGCCAACGGCGGCACCCTCCACCAGCCCAGCGTCGGCAAGGCCGTGGTCAGCGCCGACGGCACCTCGGTCAAGGAGATCGCCCCGAAGGTCCAGGGCAGGCTGCCGATGGACGCGAAGCTGCGCAACGACATCGACGGGGCCCTCGCCGACGTCGCCACCACCGGCAGCGCCGCCTGGCGCTTCGGCGGCTGGCCGCAGAAGCAGATCCCGATGCACGCCAAGACCGGCACCGCCGAGGTCCAGGGCAAGCAGACGACCTCGTGGTTCGCCTCGTACACCGAGGACTACGCGATCGTCATGACGATCTCCCAGGGCGGCACCGGCTCCGGCGCCTCGGGCCCCGCGGTCCGCAAGATCTACGAGGCCATGTACGGGCTGGACGAGAAGGGCAACCAGGACCTCGCCAAGGCCCTGCTGCCGAAGCCGGCCACCGGACTCCCGGCGCTGCGCCCGGACGAGACCGGCGAAGCGACGCGCTGAACCGGCGATTGAGGACGGGAACTGACCGCAAGGCTCCGTAGCGTGGTTCACGTGACCGGGGGACGACACCCCTCCCGGTCACGAGCACCACGACCGCTACGAGAACCCCAGGAAAGAAGGCGTCCACCATGGCTCAGGTTTCCACCGAGGTCCCCGGCGACGAGCGCGGCACCCTGCTGGCCTTCGTCGAGGCCCAGCGCGCCGCCCTGCGCGAGGCGGCGGAGGGGCTGGACGAGGAGCAGGCGGCGAGCCGCCCGAGCGTCAGCGAGCTCTCGCTGTCCGGGCTGCTCAAGCACGCGGCGGAGTGCGAGCTGGGCTGGCTGCGCATGGCGCAGGGCAGGCCCGACGAGACCATCCGTTCCGAGGCGGACTGGAACGAGGCCTTCCGTCTCGTCGAAGGGGAGAGCATCCCGTCCGTCCTGGCCTACTGGGACGGGGTCGCGCGCGAGACGGAGGCCTTCATCCGCGCCGTCCCCAGCCTCGACGACAGCTTCCCGCTGCCGCCGGCGCCCTGGTTCCCCCAGGATGCGAAGGTCTCCATGCGCTGGCTGCTCCTGCACCTGGTGGAGGAGTTCGCCCGGCACGCGGGCCATGCGGACATCATCCGCGAATCCCTCGACGGGACCCGCGCGATGGGGTGAGTAGCCTGGCCCCATGTCAGCGATCCGGCTTCTCGTCCTCGGTGCCGTCCGCCAGCACGGGCGGGCGCACGGGTACCAGGTGCGAAACGACCTGGAGTACTGGGGCGCGCACGAGTGGTCGAACACGAAGCCCGGGTCGATCTACCACGCGCTCAAGCAGATGGCCAAGCAGGGCGTCCTGCTCGCGCACGAGGTGGCTCCCAGCGCCGCCGGCGGTCCGCCGCGCACCGAGTACGAGGTGACGGCCGCCGGCCGCGAGGAGTACTTCAAGCTGCTGCGCGAGGCCCTCGCCGCCTACGACCAGAAGGCGGACCTCCTCTCCTCGGCGATCGGCTTCATGGTCGACCTGCCCCGGGCCGAGGTCCTGGAGCTGCTCCGGGAGCGGCTGGGGAAGCTGGCGCAGTGGCGCTCGTCGGTGACGGACTACTACACGCCGGAGGGCGGCCCGCAGCAGCTCGGGCACATCGGCGAGATCATGCACCGCTGGGTGAGCTCCGCCGATGCCGAGGCGGACTGGACCCGGGGTCTGATCGCCCGGATCGAGGGGGGCGCGTACTCCTTCGCGGGCGAAGGCGGCGAGCCGTTCGTGGGGGTCCTGGCCGAGGGCCGGGAGAACCCCTACGCGCCGTCCGCGGAGTCCGGCAGGTAATCAAGTTTGACTAGGCCCTTCGCGGGCAGTACCTTGGCGCAGCTCGCTATTCAAGTTTGATTAGTGAAGGAGTTGCTTTGACGGTCTTCGTCGAAGGCGTTCACAAGCGGTACGGGGACAAGCCCGCCCTCGCCGGGCTCGACCTGGAGGTCCCCGCCGGCACCGTCCAGGCGGTGCTCGGCCCCAACGGGGCGGGCAAGACCACGGCCGTACGGATCATGAGCACCCTGCTGCGCCCCGACGCGGGAACCGTCCGCGTAGCGGGCCACGACGCCCGGACCGACCCGGCCGCCGTCCGCGCGCGGATCGGGCTCCTCGGCCAGCACGCGGCGCTCGACGAGGAACTGGACGGCCGGCAGAACCTGGAGATGTTCGGCCGCCTCTACCACCTGGGCGCCCGGCGGGCCGGGCTGCGGGCGGACGAGCTGCTGGCCCGCTTCGGCCTCGCGGACACCGGCCGCAAGGCGGTGAAGCAGTACAGCGGCGGCATGCGGCGCCGCCTCGACCTCGCGGCCTCGCTGATCACCGAACCGGAGGTGCTGTTCCTCGACGAGCCCACCACCGGTCTCGACCCGCGCGGCCGCGCCGAGGTGTGGGGCGCGGTCCGCTCCCTGGTCGGCGGCGGAACGACGGTCCTGCTCACCACCCAGTACCTGGAGGAGGCCGACCAGCTGGCCGACCGGATCGCCCTGGTCGACGGCGGCCGGGTCGCGGCCGAGGGGACGGCGGACGAGCTGAAGTCCCTGGTCGGCGCGGACCGGATCGTCGTCGTCCTGCGGGATCCGGACCGGCTGGCGGAGGCGGCCGCGCTGCTGCCGGACCCGGTGGTGACCACGGACCCGCCGACGCTCGGCTTCCCGGTCGAGAACCGGATGGAGGGGCTGGCCCTGACCCTGCGGGCGCTGGAGGGGGCGGGCATCGAGGCGGCGGACCTCGCGGTCCGCCGGCCCACGCTCGACGAGGTGTTCCTCCACCTGACGGACGGACCCGACGGCTCCGGGCCCCGCCCCGGCGGCTCCGCCGGGGCGGGCCGCGCCGACCGTACGGAGGTGTCCGCATGAGCGCGGCGGCATGGGTGGTCTCGGACTCCTGGACGATGACCCGGCGCGAACTCGCGCACTGGGCGCGGCAGCCGGTGCAGGTGGTCGTCGGGCTGGCCTTCCCGGTCATGATGCTGCTGATGTTCGGCTTCCTCGTGGGCGGCGGACGCGGCGTCGACGGCGAGTACGTCGAGTTCCTGGTCCCCGGCATGCTGGTGCTGACCATGGCCTTCGGCCTGGAGGGCACCATGACGGCCGTCACCCAGGACCTCGGCAAGGGGGTCATCGACCGCTTCCGCGCCATGCCGATGTCCTCCTCGGCCGTCCTGGTCGGGCGCAGCGCGGCCGACATGCTCCAGTCGGCGGTGGGCCTCGCCGTCCTGGCGGGCGTCGGGATGCTGCTCGGCTGGCGCTGGCACGGTTCGCCGGGCGCCGCGCTGACGGCCTTCGCGCTGCTCCTGCTGCTGCGCTTCGCCATGCTGTGGATCGGGATCTACCTGGGCATGGTCGCGGGCCGGCCGGAGCTGGTGGTGGCCGTGCAGATCCTGGTGTGGCCGGTGGGCTTCCTGTCCAACGCCTTCGCCAGCCCGGCGTCGATGCCCGGATGGCTGGGGGCGGTGGTCGAGTGGAACCCCATGTCGGCGACGGCGACCGCGGTCCGGGACCTGTTCGGCAACCCGGCGGCGGCCTCCGGCTCCTGGGCCTTCGAGCACGCCGGCCCGCTGGCCGTGGGCTGGCCGCTGCTGCTGCTCGCGGTCTTCGTCCCGCTGGCCGTGGGCCGCTTCCGGGGCCTCGGCCGCTGACCGCTCGCGGCGCACCGGCGGGGGCGGACTTGCACCTCACGCCGCGTGAGGAGCCACAGTGAAGGGCGTACCCGACCGAGAGGAGCGGAAGCGATGGGCTACTCAGTGGGCCAGGTCGCCGGATTCGCCGGAGTGACGGTGCGCACCCTGCACCACTACGACGAGATCGGTCTGCTCTCCCCGAGCGGCCGCAGCCACGCGGGGCACCGGCGGTACGACGACGCCGACCTCGACCGGCTGCAGCGCGTCCTGTTCTACCGGGAGCTCGGCTTCCCGCTCGACGAGGTCGCGGTCCTGCTGGACGACCCGGAATCGGATCCGCGGGAGCACCTGCGCCGGCAGCACGCCCTGCTGTCCGACCGGATCGCCCGGCTCCAGCAGATGGCCGCGGCCGTGGAGAACGCCATGGAGGCACAGAAGATGGGCATCAACCTCACCCCCGAGGAGAAGTTCGAGGTCTTCGGGGACTTCGATCCCGACGATCACGCGGAGGAGGTGGAGCGGCGCTGGGGCGGCACCGACGCCTACGCCGAGTCGCAGCGCCGGTCGGCCGGCTACACGAAGGACGACTGGCAGCGGATCCAGGACCAGGCGGACGACCTCAACCGGCGGCTCGTCGCGCTGATGGACTCGGGCGCGTCCGCCGAGTCGGAGCAGGCCATGGACCTGGCCGAGGAACACCGCGGCTGGATCACCGGCAACCACTACGCCTGCTCGTACGAGATGCACACCTGCCTCGGCGAGATGTACGTCGCGGACGAGCGCTTCACGGCCTACTACGACGCCCTGCGGCCCGGCCTGGCGGTGTTCGTGCGGGACGCGATCACGGCCAACGCGATCCGCAACCTGTAGACGGAAGGTCACGGATTCGACCCCCGCCGGTCCCTGGAACCGGGCGGGGGTCGTGTGCGTTGATAATTGAGACGCCCGCCCCGCCTGCCTGCCTCCGCCGGCACCCCCCCGATCCAGGAGAGTCCGGAACCCGTGTACACGATTGCGCTCGGCCCTGAGTGGCTGTCCCCGGACTATTTGATCTCGCACTTCGGCCTGATCGGCATCCTGGTCATCGTCTTCGCGGAGTCGGGACTCTTCGCGTTCCTGCCCGGCGACTCGCTGCTCTTCACGGCGGGCCTGCTCGTCGCGGACGGCCAGTACATCAAGCAGCCCCTGTGGCTGGTCTGCACGCTGATCGTGGCCGCCGCCATCATCGGCGACCAGGTCGGCTACATGATCGGCAAGTTCTTCGGGCCGAAGCTGTTCAACCGGCCCAACTCCAAGCTCTTCAAGCGGGAGAACCTCGACAAGGCACACGAGTTCATGGACCGGCACGGTCCGAAGGCCATCGTGCTCGCCCGCTTCGTGCCGATCATCCGCACCTTCGCCCCGATGGTCGCCGGCGCCGGCTCGATGAAGTACCGCACCTTCCTGACGTACAACATCATCGGCGGCATCGGCTGGGGCGCGGGCGTCACGGTCGCCGGATACTGGCTCGGCCAGATCGAGTTCATCAAGACCAACGTCGAGCCGATCCTCGTGGGCATCGTCCTCATCTCGGTGATCCCGGTGGTCTTCGAGGTGCTGAAGGCCCGCAAGGAGGGCAAGGCGAAGGCCGCCCAGGCGCCCGCCGTCGAGAACGAGGGCCCGCAGGCCCCGGGCCAGCGCGGCCGCCACGCCAAGCGCTAGCTCCCGCGGCCCCGGCCGCCCCGTCACGCCCCGGAGGCCCGCACAGGGCCCCGGGGCGTACGTGTGAGCGCAGAGGGCGCCGAGGGCGCCGTACGCCGGCACGGGAGCGGGTGCGGGTGCGGGGTTACGGGGTGCGGCGTACGGGGTGCTGGCCGGGCGCGGCGACCGTCAGAAGCCGCGGGTGCGCTTCGCCGCGCGGCGCTTGGCGGCGCTCGCGGCCCCCGGGATCCGCATGAACATCCGCGAGGCCTCCGAGCCCAGGTTGACCCCGATCGCGATGGCCAGCGCGATGGCCGCGGCGTTGGTCAGCGAGCCGAGCCCCTGGCTCAGGTGGTTCTCGGCGATCAGCAGCAGTCCGTAGTACGTCGCCGAGCCGGGCAGCAGCGGGCCGATGGCCGCGGTCACGTACGGCAGGGCGGACGCGAAGCGGTAACGGGAGAAGAGCTGCCCGAACAGGCCGACCAGGCCGGCCGCGATGGCCGTGGACGGCACCGGCTCCAGGCCTCCCGCGTAGTGCAGCGCCCCGAACGTCGACCAGGCGATCCCGCCGTTCAGCGTCACGATCCACACCGTGGAGCGCTCCTGCTGGAGCAGGATCGCGAAGGTGAACACCAGCACCATCGAGGCGGCGATCTGGATCAGCGGCCGCTGCTGGATCTCCAGGACCTCCTCCGGCCGGGGCGAGGCGTCGTTGAACTGCAGCCCCACGTAGAGCACGACCAGCACGCCCAGGATGATGCCGATGAAGAGGTACATGACCTCCAGCAGCCGGGCGGACGCGGTGATGTAGTAGCCGGTCAGGCCGTCCTGCACGGCCGCGACCAGGGCCCGCCCGGGCAGCAGCGCGAACAGCCCGCCGGTGATCACGGCAGAGGCCTTGACGTCGATCCCGGTCATGTTCAGCGCCACGCCGATGGCGGCGGGCGGCATCGCGGCGACGACGAACTGGTAGAACTCGGGCAGTCCCCGGCCGGCGCAGAGCCACGCCAGCCGGTCGCCGAGGACCGCGCCGATCGCGGCCGCGAAGAACACCAGGACCCCGCCGCCGACGAGGGTGGAGGCCGCGCCGGCGAGCAGCCCGGCGGCCGTCGTGAGCATCCAGCCGGGGTACGGGTGCCGGTTGCGGCGGATCTCGGCGAGGCGCCGGTAGGCCTCCTCCAGCGAGACGTCGTCGTGGGTGCTGATGTCGTCGACCAGCCGGAAGACGGCCGCGAGGCGGTTGTAGTCGGTGCCGCGGCGGCGCACGGTGCGGTTCGCCGACACCGGGTCGTCCACCAGCGAGGGCTGGTGGGTGATCGACAGCATGGTGAAGGTGACGGTGGGCTCGCAGCGGTCCAGCCCGTACGAGCGGGCCACCGCGAACATGGCCGCCTCCACGTCCTCGGCGGCCTCGCCGCCCGCCAGCAGCAGCTCGCCGATGCGCAGGGTCAGGTCGAGCACGCGCCCCACGGCCGGCCCGGTGTCCTCGGCCTGCTTGAACACGCGGTCGGGCACGGGACGGACGTCGACCGGCATGCGCAGCATGGTGCGCATCCGGTCCTGCCAGGGGGACTCCTTCAAGCCGGCCACGGGGAACCCCTGGGCGGGGGTGTAGGCGGGCGGGGAGTGCTGGGCGCTGTACGTGGCGGGGTGGGCGAAGGCGGAGCCCTCGGGCTCGGCCGGGAGGGTCGCGAAGCCGTCGGGCACCGCGAACTCGGAGGTCGGCTGGTCCTCCTCCGGCGCCTCGGGCACCATCCCGGGCGGCGTGGTGAAGGCGCTGCGCGCCTCGTCGGACTGGGGCTTCCTGTCCTCCGCCCCGTCGGCCTCCGCCACGCGTCCTCCTGTCCGTGATCGTCCCCGTGATCGTGCCCGTGATCATCCGCGCCTTCAGTATGCGGAATCGCTTCGTCCCCGGCGAAAGGGGCGTCCGTACCGGAAAAGCACAGCGGGCGGCACCCCCGACGGGGGGTGCCGCCCGCTGTGGCACGCGAAGGCCGGGGGCGAAACGCCCCGCGGACCCGCTCACCGGCGGAACCTAGTGGTGGCCGCCCTGCGCCTCCAGGCGCTTGTACGAGTTCTCGATCTCGGCCTCGGCCTCGGTGCGGCCGACCCAGTTCGCGCCCTCGACCGACTTGCCCGGCTCCAGGTCCTTGTAGACCTCGAAGAAGTGCTGGATCTCCAGGCGGTCGAACTCGGACACGTGGTGGATGTCGCGCAGGTGCTCGACACGCGGGTCGGAGGCCGGCACGCACAGCAGCTTGTCGTCGCCGCCCGCCTCGTCCGTCATGCGGAACATGCCGATCGCGCGGCACTTGATCAGGCAGCCGGGGAAGGTCGGCTCGTCCAGGATGACCAGCGCGTCCAGCGGGTCGCCGTCCTCGCCGAGGGTGTTCTCGACGAAGCCGTAGTCGGCCGGGTAGCTGGTCGAGGTGAAGAGGCGTCGGTCCAGACGGATCCGGCCGGTCTCGTGGTCCACCTCGTACTTGTTCCGCGAACCCTTGGGGATCTCGATGGTGACGTCGAACTCCACGTCCTGCTCCTCCATGATCAGCTTCATTGCTCCGGGACTGCGTTGGTTCCTCCGCGCGCGCGGTGGACCCGGCCCCGCGGGGTGGGGTGCCATGCTCGCGGCAAGACGCAGTGGTTAAGTGTCCCTCACGCATATGTGTGATCGCGAAAGGGGCTGGTCCGAGGTGCCCTCGCTCAAAACGTGGCAGCTCATCGCGGGGTCGGCCGCCCTCGGCCTGGCCCTGTCGGTGGCGACGGTGTCCGCCGCCGGTCCTTGGGACTCCGGCCAGCGTACGGCCGAGCGGGACAGGGTCGCCTCCTGGGGCCGTACGGGTGGCGCAGATCACGGCGCCGGCCCCCTGCCGCAGGCCGCGCCCAGCGCCCCCGGGGTGCTCGGGGCCGTCGGCCCCGGCGTCCCGCGCGGGCAGGCCGCGGCCGCCTCCGGGGGACTCGCCGCCGTGCTCGGCCCGCTGCTCGCCGACCGGGCCCTGGGCACCGTACGCGCCGCCTCCGTCGTCGACACCGCCACCGGGCAGGTGCTGTACGAGGCCGGGGCGCGGGACGCGATGACCCCCGCGTCCACCGTCAAGATCGCCACCGGGGTCGCGGCGCTGGCCGCCCTCGGGCCCGAGCACCGGATCCGTACGTCCGTCGCGCAGGGCGCGGCCCCCGGGCAGATCGTCCTGGTGGGCGGCGGAGACCCCTCGCTCACCGCCCGCAAGAAGGCGCCCGCCGGCTCCGGCGGCAGCCTCGTCGCCCTCGCCGCCGACACGGCCCAGGCCCTCAAGGCCGCCGGCACCGCCTCCGTGAGCCTCGGGTACGACGACTCCCTCTACACCGGCCCCGCCCGCCACCCGATCGGCGTCAACCCCAACCTCGCGCCCGTGACCGCCCTGACGGCCGACGAGGGCCGCCCCGACGAGTCCGTCTCCGGGCCCGTCGAACGGTCCGAGGACCCGTCGAAGGACGCCGCCCGCGCCTTCGCCGCCCTGCTGGCCGAGCGCGGCATCACGGTCACCGGCGAACCCGCCCGCGCCAAGGTCCCGCAGGGGGCCGCCCAGCCGCTGGCCTCCACCCTCTCCACTCCGCTGGCCGGGCTCGTCGAGCGGATGCTGACCCACAGCGACAACGACATCGCCGAGGCGCTGGCCCGGCAGACCGCCCTCGCCTCCGGACAGCCCGCGAGCTTCGAGGGCGCCGAGAGGGCCGTCGCCGCCCGCCTCGCCTCCCTCGGCGTCGACACCGCCGGCTCCCGCTTCGCCGACGGCAGCGGCCTGAACCGCGCCGACAAGGTCAGCGCCGGCCTGCTGACCGGGCTGCTGGCCAAGGCCGCCGACCCGCAGCGGCCGGAGCTGCGGCCCGTCCTGACCGGGCTGCCCGTCGCCGGGTTCACCGGCACGCTGCGCGCCCGCAACGCCGGTGCCTCCCCGGCCGCGGGCCTGCTCCGGGCCAAGACCGGCACCCTGACCGGGGTCAACTCCCTCGCCGGAACCGTCGTCGACTCCTCCGGCCGGCTCCTCGCCTTCGCCTTCCTCACCTCGAACAGCCCGGGCCCCGAAGGTGCGGAGAAGGCCCTGGACAAGCTGGCCGCGGCGGTCGCGGCCGCGTCGTAGGGGGTCCGCCCGGGGGCCGGTCCACGTACGGTTGACGCATGACGAGCATCAGTGGTGCGGAGATGGTCGACTGGAACCTCGCGGTGGCGACCGCGACCCGGCTGGTGCGACCCGGCCCGGAGGTCGGCCGGGACGAGGCGCGGGCCGTCGTCGCGGAGCTGCGCGGGCACGCCAGGACCTCGGAACGGCACGTGCGCGAGTTCACCCGGATGATGCCCGAGGGCATCGTCCTCCCCGACACGCCCGTGCTGGTCGTCGACCGCGCCGGATGGGTCAAGGCCAACGTGGCGGGCTTCCGGGCCCTGCTGCAGCCCCTGTTGGGCACGATGCAGGAGCGCCGCGCCGCCACTCCCGGCGGCGCCGTCCTCGGTGCGGTCGGCGGCAAGGTCACCGGCGTCGAGCTCGGCATGCTGCTGAGTTTCCTGGCCTCCCGCGTCCTCGGCCAGTACGAGACCTTCGCGCCGCCCTCCCGCGACCTGCCGGGCGCCGCCGCGGGGGGCGGGCGGCTGCTGCTCGTCGCGCCGAACATCGTGCACGTGGAGCGCGAGCTGGAGGTGAACCCGCACGACTTCCGGCTGTGGGTCTGCCTGCACGAGGAGACCCACCGTACGCAGTTCACGGCCGTCCCGTGGCTCCGGGACCACCTGGAGGGCGAAATCCAGACGTTCCTCGGAGCCACCGAACTGGACCCCTCGACGGTCCTGGAACGCATCCGCGAAGCCGCCCAGTCCTTCGCCGGGGCCCGCCCGGAAGCCGAGCGGGGCGACGAGGGCCGCTCCTTCGTCGAGCTGGTGCAGACCCCCGAGCAGCGCGAGGTGCTGGGCCGGCTCACCGCCGTCATGTCCCTCCTGGAGGGCCACGCCGACTTCGTCATGGACGGGGTCGGCCCCCAGGTGGTGCCCTCCGTCGCCGAGATCCGGGAGAAGTTCCAGCAGCGCAGGGCCACCGGGGCGGGCCGCCTCGACGCCGCCCTGCGCAAGCTCCTCGGCCTCGACGCGAAGCTGCGCCAGTACCGCGACGGGGAACGCTTCGTGCGCGCCGTCGTCGGCGAGGTCGGCATGGAGGGCTTCAACCGCGTGTGGACCTCTCCGAACACACTGCCGACGAAGGCCGAGATCGCCAGGCCCGCGGACTGGGTGGCCCGTGTGCACCGCAAGGGGAGCGAAGAGGGCGAACGGGAGTGACGCAGGGGGCGTAAAGATGTCTCACTGGGGGAAGCGGCGTCACCCGTCCGAGGGACCGTGGGCCGGGAATGGGCGTGCGATGCTCAGGGAACGGCTCGGCTCTGTCACCATCGACGCACTCTGAGTGACATCCCCGCCCCGCGGGGAAATCCGGGCACCACTCCAGAGCATCCCGTCCCAGGGGCCCTCCCGACACCCGCCGGGGGAGCCTCCGAGGCATCCGAACTCCACCGAAGGGCACCGGACATGGGTCCCCATCCTGCGGTCGCGGCGATACGCCTGGCGGTCCGCCGCGTACTCCACGACATCCTCACCGATCTCACCGAACTCCCCCAGACCCGGTCCGGGGCCGCGCCCTGTGCCGACCCGCGCTCCCGGGCCGGCGGCCCGCCGCTCGTCCTCGTCGCCTGCTCCGGCGGCGCCGACTCGATGGCCCTCGCCTCCGCCCTGGCCTTCGAGGCGCCCAAGCTCGGCATCCGGGCCGGCGGCATCACCGTCGACCACGGCCTCCAGGACGGCTCCGACCTGCGGGCCGCCGAGGTCGTCACCCGCATGACCGCGCTCCGCCTCGACCCGGTGGAATCCGTCGCCGTGCGCGTCGGCCGCGGCGGAGGCCCCGAGGCCGCCGCCCGCGACGCCCGCTACGGAGCCCTGGACGAGGCCGCCGACCGGCTGGGCGCCGCCGCCGTGCTGCTGGGCCACACCCGCGACGACCAGGCCGAAACCGTTTTGCTGGGCCTCGCCCGCGGTTCCGGCATCCGGTCCCTGTCCGGCATGGCCGAGAAGTCGGGCGGCCCCGGCCGGACCAACCGCTACCGCCGCCCCTTCCTCCAGGTCGACCGGCAGACCGCCCGCAAGGCCTGCATGGTCCAGTCCCTCCCCGTCTGGGACGACCCGCACAACACCGACCCCGCCTACACCCGCTCCCGGCTGCGCCACGAGGGGCTGCCCGCGCTGGAGAAGGCGCTGGGCAAGGGGGTCGTCGAGGCCCTGGCCCGGACCGCCCAGCTGTCCCGCGACGACGCCGACGCCCTGGACTCCTGGGCCGCGTCCGCGGAGACCGGCGTACGGGACGACGACGGCCGCCTGGAGTGCGCCAAGCTGTACGCCCTGCCCCCGGCCGTCCGCCGCCGGGTGCTGCGCAGGGCCGTGGTCGCCGCCGGTTCTCCCGCGGGGTCTCTCTTCGCCCGTCACATCGAGGAAGTCGACCGCCTCATCACCGGATGGCGCGGTCAGGGCGCCATCAACCTGCCCGGCCGGGTCGAGGCCCAGCGGCAGGGTGGCAGACTTGTCATTCGGCAGGGCTGATTGGCGCTCGAAACACGGCTGAGTCCTCCGGGTCGCCCCCGGAGCCCCGGCCGACAACGAAAGTGATGCGGGTGGACGAGAAGGACATGGGCAGCGACCTCCAGTCGGTGCTCATCACCAAGGAAGAGATCGACGCGAAGCTGGCCGAGCTGGCCGCGAAGATCGATGCGGAGTACGCGGGCAAGGACCTGCTCATCGTCGGTGTGCTCAAGGGCGCCGTGATGGTGATGGCGGACCTGGCACGTGCCTTGTCCACCCCGCTCACCATGGACTGGATGGCGGTGTCCTCGTACGGTGCCGGGACCCAGTCCTCGGGCGTGGTCCGGATCCTCAAGGACCTGGACACCGACATCAAGGGCAAGCACGTCGTGATCGTCGAGGACATCATCGACTCGGGTCTGACGCTGTCCTGGCTGCTGTCGAACCTGGGCTCCCGCGAGCCGGCCTCCCTGGAGGTCGTCACGCTGCTGCGCAAGCCCGACGCCGCGAAGGTCGCCATCGACGTGAAGTGGGTCGGCTTCGACATCCCCAACGAGTTCGTCGTGGGCTACGGCCTCGACTACGCGGAGAAGTACCGCAACCTGCCGTTCGTCGGCACGCTCGCCCCGCACGTGTACGGCGGCTGATCACCCTCCCGGCCCCCGGGACCACCCCTTCGCCCGGCGAGGGGAACCTGGGGGCGCTCCCCGGCGTTGGAGCAGGGGAAGCGGGTCTGTCAGCCGTCCCACGAGGCCGCGGGTGACAATACAGGGGTACATTCCGAAGAACAGTCTTTACTCACAGCAGCATTTACCTACGGGCAGGAGGGACGGGGTGCCTGGCGCCCCGTATGGATGGACGTGAAGCGATACTTCCGTGGGCCGGTCATGTGGATCGTGCTGGCCGTCCTCGCCGTGGTCGTGTTGATGAATGTCGTCGGCTCCGGCGGCGGCTACAAGTCGGTGGACACCAGCGAGGTCGTCAAGGCGATCAACAGTGGCCAGGTGGAGCAGGCGCGCCTGACCACCGGCGACAGCCAGATGATCAAGATCGATCTGAAGAGCGATCAGAAGCTCGACAAGCGCGACGGCACCAAGTTCCAGGCCAACTACATCGGGGATCAGGGCGTCCAGCTCGCCCAGAACCTCCAGAGCAAGTACGAAGCCGGTCAGATTCCCAAGGGCTACTCCGTCTCTCCGGACAAGACCAGCCCGTTCCTGAGCGTGCTGCTCTCGCTCCTGCCCTTCGTCCTCATCGTCGTTGTCTTCCTGTTCCTGATGAACCAGATGCAGGGCGGCGGCTCCCGGGTCATGAACTTCGGGAAGTCCAAGGCCAAGCTCATCACCAAGGACACCCCGAAGACGACGTTCGCCGATGTCGCGGGTTCGGACGAGGCCGTCGAGGAACTCCACGAGATCAAGGAGTTCCTCCAGGAGCCGGCGAAGTTCCAGGCCGTCGGCGCCAAGATCCCCAAGGGCGTGCTGCTGTACGGCCCGCCCGGCACCGGTAAGACCCTGCTCGCGCGCGCCGTCGCGGGCGAGGCCGGTGTTCCCTTCTACTCGATCTCCGGTTCCGACTTCGTCGAGATGTTCGTCGGTGTCGGTGCCTCGCGTGTCCGTGACCTGTTCGAGCAGGCCAAGGCCAACGCCCCGGCGATCGTCTTCGTCGACGAGATCGACGCCGTCGGCCGGCACCGCGGTGCGGGTCTCGGCGGCGGTCACGACGAGCGCGAGCAGACCCTCAACCAGCTGCTGGTCGAGATGGACGGCTTCGACGTGAAGGGCGGCGTCATCCTGATCGCCGCCACGAACCGTCCGGACATCCTCGACCCGGCGCTGCTGCGTCCGGGCCGTTTCGACCGGCAGATCGCGGTCGACCGTCCCGACATGCAGGGCCGTCTGGAGATCCTCAAGGTCCACCAGAAGGGCAAGCCGGTCGCCCCGGACGTCGACCTGGGCGCGGTTGCCCGGCGCACGCCCGGCTTCACCGGTGCCGATCTGGCCAACGTCCTGAACGAAGCGGCCCTGCTGACCGCCCGCTCGGACAAGAAGCTGGTCGACAACCACTCGCTGGACGAGGCGATCGACCGTGTCGTGGCGGGCCCGCAGAAGCGGACCCGGATCATGTCGGACCGGGAAAAGAAGATCACCGCGTACCACGAGGGCGGACACGCCCTGGTCGCGGCGGCCTCCCCGAACTCCGACCCGGTCCACAAGATCACGATCCTGTCCCGCGGACGGGCCCTGGGTTACACCATGGTCCTGCCCGACGAGGACAAGTACTCGACCACGCGCAACGAGATGCTCGACCAGCTGGCGTACATGCTGGGCGGGCGCGCGGCCGAGGAGCTGGTCTTCCACGACCCGACGACGGGCGCGGCGAACGACATCGAGAAGGCCACCGCCACGGCGCGGGCCATGGTCACGCAGTACGGCATGACCGAGCGTCTCGGTGCGATCAAGTTCGGCGGCGACAACACCGAGCCGTTCCTGGGGCGCGAAATGGCGCACCCGCGGGACTACTCGGAAGAGGTCGCGGCGCTGGTCGACGAAGAGGTCAAGAAGCTCATCGAGACCGCGCACAACGAGGCGTGGGAGATCCTCGTCGAGAACCGGGACGTCCTCGACAACCTGGTTCTCGAGCTGCTGGAGAAGGAGACGCTGAACAAGGAGCAGATCGCCGAGGTCTTCTCGACGATCGTGAAGCGTCCGGCCCGCCCCGCGTGGACCGGCTCCTCCCGCCGCACCCCCTCCACCCGTCCGCCGGTGCTCTCTCCCAAGGAGCTCCAGCTGACGAATTCGGCGAACGGCACGTCGGCGTCCGTCGCCGCGCCGGTCACGACGGAGAAGGGCATCGAGGTGGCCCCCGAGGACACCCCCGAGGCCTGATCCGACCGGAATGGAAGCCGCGCCCCCCAGGTTCTAGCCTGGGGGGCGCGGCACTTTCACGTGCCCGTTTGCGTGCCACACAGGAACGAGGATGAGATGACCGACCCAGTGACCCTGACCGGCGGCGAGGGCAGGATCGGCGAGTTCGACGAGAAGCGTGCCGAAGCCGCCGTACGCGAGCTCCTGATCGCCGTCGGGGAGGATCCGGACCGCGAGGGCCTGCGGGAGACCCCGGCGCGCGTGGCGCGGGCGTACCGGGAGATCCTGGCCGGTCTGCGGCAGAACCCCGAGGACGTGCTGACCACGGTCTTCGACCTGGGGCACGACGAGCTGGTCCTGGTGAAGGACATCGAGATCGTCAGCCTGTGCGAGCACCACCTGCTGCCGTTCCACGGCGTGGCCCACGTCGGCTACATACCGGCGGAGAACGGCAAGATCACCGGCCTGTCGAAGCTGGCCCGCCTGGTGGACGTCTTCGCCCGCCGCCCGCAGGTGCAGGAACGTCTCACCACCCAGATAGCCGACTCGCTGATGGAGATCCTGGACGCCCGTGGCGCCATCGTCGTCGTCGAGGCCGAGCACATGTGCATGTCGGTCCGCGGCATCCGCAAGCCGGGCGCCAAGACGATCACGTCCGCGGTCCGCGGCCAGCTCCGCGCCCCGGCGACGCGCGGCGAGGCCATGAGCTTGATCATCGCCCGCTGAGCGCCGCCGGCCGGCGCTCGGCGGCGCCGTACCTGCGCCACGGCCCCCCTCCGCGGACGCGCGGAGGGGGGCCGTGGCGTGTGGCGTGCTGCCGTCAGGCGGGGGCCGGGGCCTCCGGGGACTCGTCGTCGTCCCCGGGGAGCTTGAGGACGTGTTCCAGGAAGAGCGCCGCGGCGATGACCGCAGCGCCCGCCAGGACCGAGAAGGCGGCGTACCAGGCCTGGTCGCGGCGGGCGGGGACGTCCATGGCCTCGGTGAGCAGGAAGACGCCCACACCGCCGTACATCCCCGCCACGAGCGCCGCCACCAGGGCGCTGGCCTGGCCGAAGACCACCGCGCGGGCCGCCATCAGCGGCTCCACGCCCTTGGCGCCGGGCCGCCGTTCGCGCTGGGCCTTCAGCCGGGCGCGCAGCGACAGCGCGGTGGCCAGCAGCACCACGGCGATCACCGCCAGGACGATCGGAGCGGCCAGCGGGACGCCGGGGAGGGTGCCGTACGCGTTCCACAGGCGGGCGCCCGCCCAGGACAGGACGGCGGCGACCGCGAAGATGCCCGTCAGTACCGCCGGCCTCAGTTGCTTCACTTGCCCGTCCCCGCTTCCGCTCTACGCGCCGATCCGTCAGCAGCCCACAGGGTAACGACTACTCCGGGAGGCGGAGTTCCAGGTCGGTGCGCGGCGTGACGCCGGTCAGGCCGATGCCGGCCAGGAGCGCGGAGACGGCTCCCCGGCCCGGGATCTGGGCCTCCGGGTCGATGTCGTGCCAGGGGGCCAGCACGAAGGCGCGCTCGTGGGCGCGCGGGTGCGGGAGGGTGAGGAGGGGGTCCTCGGAGACCTCCTCGGCGTACGCGACGATGTCGACGTCGATGGTGCGGGGGCCCCAGCGCTCCTCGCGGACGCGGTCGAAGGCCTCCTCGATGGCCTGTCCGCGCTCCAGGAGGGAAGACGGGGGCAGGGTCGTCTTCACCGAGACGACCGCGTTGAAGTACGCGGGCTGGGAGCCGGGGTCCACGCCCCACGGCTCGGTCTCGTACACGCGGGAGACCGCCTTGACCCGCAGGCCCGGGGTGTCGCCGAGGGCGTCGATGGCGCCCTGGAGGGTCTCCAGCCGGTTCCCGAGGTTCGCGCCGAGCGCGATCACGGCCCATTTCGGGTTGGACAGCGTGACGTCCGCCGCGTCGACCGCCTCCACGACGGAGGCCGGTACCGGCTGGACGGTGGGGTCGCTCTGTGCGTTCAGTCCGTTGTTCATGCGCGGCTCCGGGTGATCGTGATGGTCACGTCGTCGAAGGGGACGGTGATGGGCGCGTCCGGCTTGTGGACGACGACCTCCACCTGTGCCACCGCTTCGTGCTTCAGGCACTGCTGGGCGATCCGCTCGGCGAGCGTCTCGATCAGGTCGACCGGCTCTCCCTGGACCACGTCGACGACCTCCTCCGCGACCACCCCGTAGTGCACGGTCTTGGCCAGGTCGTCGTCGGCCGCCGCGGGGCGGGTGTCGATGTGGAGCACGAGGTCGACGATGAAGGTCTGGCCCTCCTCGCGTTCCCGGGGGAAGACGCCGTGGTGCCCGCGGGCCTTGAGGCCGCGCAGCGAGACACGATCCACGCGAATCACTCCTGCTTTCGTAGGTGCTGCCGGTCCCGGGACTCCCCGGGGCCATGGGCCTACGCCGAGTGCGGTCGGCGTCGTCCGGCTTCGAATTTACCTGCGAAACACCCCGGCTCCCGCCGGAGGGGTCAGGAGGGGGCGTCCTCGTCGTCCTCGTCGGACTCCGTGAGGACGGGTGAACCGTGGTGGGACCAGAGCCGCCAGCCCCCGGGTGTGCGTCGGAACACATTCGTCGCGACGACCAGCTGGCCGACCAGCGGGCCGAGATCCCCGCCGTCCTCGGCGGGCCCGCCGCTGAGGATGTTCTCCGTACAGGTCACCAGTGCGGTGTCCTCGATGACGGCCACCTTGGTGTCGGTGAGGAAGAACTGGATGTAGTCCGTGTGGGACATGATCAACGCGTACGAGCGCAGCACTTCGCCGCGGCCGGAGAGGACCGGCCAGCCCGGGTGCACGCAGGAGATCTCGTCCTCCAGCCAGAGCGCCGACAGGGCGTCGAAGTCCCCCACCTCCAAGGCCCCGTAGAAGGCCGTGTTGACCTCTTCGACCGCTTCGATGTCGGTTCTGCTCACTGGGCTCCTCTTCGGTCGGTGGTCACAGTGCCCCTTCCACGGCGCGGGCCACCCGAACCGCGTCCGCGGTCGCCCGTACCTCGTGGACCCGTACGGCCCACGCACCCTGGTGGGAGGCGATGGCGGAGACGGCGGCGGTGGCCGCGTCGCGCTCGCGGGCGGGCGGCGGGGCGGCGTCCGCGCCAGCCAGGACCCGGCCGAGGAAACGCTTCCGCGAGGCGGCGATCAGGAGCGGGAAGCCGAGCGCGCGCAGGGCGGGGAGGTGGGCGACCAGGGCCAGGTCGTGGTCGGCGTTCTTCGCGAAGCCGAGGCCGGGGTCGACGACGAGCCGTTCGGGGGAGATGCCGCCGGCGACGACCGCGTCGAGGCGGTCGCGGAGTTCGGCGCCGACCTCGGCCACCACGTCGTCGTAGACGGCGAGGCTGTTCATGCCGGCGCTGAAGCCGCGCCAGTGCATCACCACGAAGGGGACCTCGGCGGCGGCGACCGCCGCGATCATCCCGGGGTCGGCGAGCCCGCCGCTGACGTCGTTGACCAGGACCGCGCCCGCGGCGACGGCGCGGGCCGCGACGCTCGCGCGCATGGTGTCGACGGAGACGGTCACGCCTTCGGAGGCCAGGCCGCGCACGACGGGCACGACCCGGCGCAGCTCCTCCTCCTCGTCGACGCGGGGGGCGCCGGGCCGGGTGGACTCGCCGCCGACGTCCACGAGGTCGGCGCCCTGGACGACGAGGTCGAGCCCGCGCTTGACGGCCGCGGTGGTGTCGAACCAGCGGCCGCCGTCGGAGAACGAGTCGGGGGTGACGTTGACGACGCCCATGACCCCGCAGCGGTCCCACTCCGGAAGACCTGCGACCCGGCCCCTGCCGGTGGCTCCGCGCTTCGTGTTCATAGGTCCAAGGGTAGGGCTGACCTGGATACGGCAGGGCCCCGGAGTCGCGGACCCGGCAGGGTCGCAGCTCCGGGGCCCGGTCGGTCCCGCCCTATGCGGCCTGGGCGGAGCGCTCCGTCTGCTTCGGAACCGCCGCCATGGGGTGGTGGGCGCAGGTGCGGACCGGCTTGGGCCGCCGGCGGCTGGCGAACAGCCGCGGCAGGGCCAGCGTCACGAAGCCCTCGGCCTGCATCGCGGCGAAGCCGATGCGGGGCAGGTCGCGGGTGGTGCGGAAGACCACGAAGCGGGGCTCCCAGCGGGGGCGGAACTTCGCGTTGAACTTGTACAGGGACTCGATCTGGAACCAGCGGGACAGGAAGACCAGCAGCCCGCGCCACATCCGCAGCACCGGGCCGGCGCCGATCTTCTCGCCGCGGGCGAGGGCCGAGCGGAACATCGCGAAGTTCAGCGAGACCTTCTCGATCTTCAGACCGGGGGCGGCCTCCAGGGAGGCCACGATGAGCAGCTCGTTCATGCCGGGGTCGGCGGCGCGGTCGCGGCGCATCAGCTCCAGCGACATGCCGTCGGCGCCCCACGGGACGAAGTGCAGGACGGCCTTCAGGTCGCCGAAGGGGCTCGTGTCGCCCTCCTCGACCCGGTGGGCGGTGGCGATGAAGCAGTCGCCGTCGCCCGGGTCGCCGACGCGGCCCAGCGCCATGGAGAAGCCGCGCTCGGTGTCGGTGCCCCGCCAGGCCTCGGCGGCGCCGCGCACCTGTTCCAGCTCGGTCTCGGTGAGCTCGCTGACCCGGCGGACCTTGGTGGTGTAGCCGTTGCGCTCGATGCGCTTCACCATCTGGCGGACATTGCGCATGGCGCGGCCCGAGAGGGAGAAGTCTTTGACATCGACAATCGCCTCGTCACCCAGCTCCAGGGCGTCGAGACCGGTCTCGCGGGTCCAGACCTCGCCGCCGGTCTCGCTGCAGCCCATGACGGCCGGGGTCCAGGAGTGGGCCTTGGCCTCCTCCATGAACCGCTCGATGGCGCCGGGCCAGGCCTCGACGTCGCCGATGGGGTCGCCGGAGGCGAGCATCACACCGGAGACGACGCGGTAGGTGACGGCGGCCTTGCCGCTGGGGGAGAACACCACGGCCTTGTCGCGGCGGAGCGCGAAGTGGCCGAGGGAGTCGCGCCCACCGTGCTTGGCGAGCAGCCCGCGCAGCTGGGCCTCGTCGTCGGCGGTGAGCCGGGCGGCCGGGTGCTCGGGACGGAAGGCCAGGTAGATGGTGGTGAGCGCGGTGAGCATGCCGAGCGCACCGAGGGAGTAGCCGACCGTCCAGGACACCCGTCCGGCGTAGTCGACGGGACCCTCGTAGCCGAAGAGGCCGTAGACGACGTGGGTGATCTGCTCGTAGAGGCTCGGGTCGCCGACGACCTTGCCCGGGTGCACGTTGACGATGACCAGGCCCAGGCCGATGGAACCGGCGCTCATCAGAACGAAGTTCGCGAGCGCCTTCCAGCGGCTGCGCGGGTCGGGCAGCGCCTTGAATTCACCCTGGTGGCGCAGCAGGAGCGCGAGGAGCACCGCCGAGATGATCACGCTGATCAGCGAGTGGCGGTACGTGAACTGCGCCGCCGCGCCGGCGGGCAGCAGGACGACGGCCGCCCGCCAGGCGCGCCGCTTGTGCCGCTTGAGGCCGTGTGCGAGCAGCAGGAGCAGGACGCCCGCGCTGATCGACAGGGCCGCCGCGAAGGGGCCGAGGGAACCGGGCAGCACTTCGGTCACCGCGTGGATCCGGCTGTGCCGGAAGCGCGGGAAGACTCCCGCCGCGATGTCCAGAAGGCCGACGATCATGACGGCCGTACCTACCAGGCCGGGAACCGACTCCGGCCGTGGTCCGCGGAGGATCCGGCGGACCCCGCTCGGAACCTGTCCCGACTTATCGCCATCTATCCTGCTAGACATCGCTTCCCGTTGCTCCGCGAGAGATCATGTGGCCGAAGGCCGCGACAGCCTCCGGTGTGTGGTGCGTCCATTAGGACGACATCGACGAGGAGCGGGTTCACTCTTCCGTCGGAAATTTCCAGTCCTGCCATCAGAAAGTCGACTGACTGCTCATGGGTCTCACCAGTTATACGGTCCTGGCGCTGGCCATCCTCGCCGGTGTGCTGCTCTTCGCGGCCACCGTCGTGTTCTGGCCGAGGCTCTCGGGCCGCACCTGGCGCGCGTACACCGGCCGGATCGGACTGCTGCTGGCGACCCAGCTGGCGCTGTTCTCGGCAGTGGGTCTCGCGGCCAACAAGTCGTTCCTGTTCTACGGCACATGGGCCGACCTGTTCGGCCGGGAGACGTCGATCGGCAAGGTCGTCGACCACTCGATGAGCAGCAAGGACATCAAGGTCGTCGACAAGCAGAAGCTGGACGTCCCCGGCGGGGGCAAGCCCCAGGTGGGCGGTCAGATCCTGAAGGTTGCCATATCGGGGCAGAAGTCGAAGATAACGAGCCCCGGCTACGTGTGGCTCCCGCCGGAGTACTTCCAACCGCAGCACAAGGACCAGAACTTCCCGGCGTCCATCGTCCTGACGGGGTACCCGGGCACGGCCGAGAACCTCATCAAGGGGCTCGACTACCCGATGAAGGCCTTCAGCCTGTCCAAGGCGGGCAAGATGAAGCCGATGATCCTGGTCATGCTGCGTCCGACGATCGCGCCGCCGCGTGACACCGAGTGCGTCGACATACCCGGCGGGCCGCAGACCGAGACCTTCTTCGGCGTGGACCTGCCGCAGGCCATCACCGACACGTTCCGGGTCGGCAAGAAGCCCGAGAACATGGGCTTCATCGGTAATTCCACGGGCGGTTACTGCGCTCTGAAGATCGCCGCGCACTACCCGCAGACGTTCGGTGCCGCCGCCGGGCTGTCCGCCTACTACGAGGCCCCCGACGACCCGACGACCGGTGACCTGTTCCACGGCGACGCGCAGCTGAAGAAGCGCGCGGACGTCCTGGCCAGCATCGACGCCAAGGAGCCGAGCGGGACCTCGTTCCTCGTCACCAGCAGCGAGAAGGGCGAGCCGAACCTCGGCGACACCAAGAAGTTCATCAAGAAGGTGAAGTCCCCCGACCGCGTCTCCTCGATCATCCTCGACAGCGGCGGCCACAACTTCAACACGTGGCGCCGCGAGATCCCGCCGATGCTGGCGTGGATGAGCGGCCGCATCCAGGCCTGAGCCGGGGGTGCGCGCAGGGGGACGCGCGGGAACGTGTGGGGGGAGGGCCCGGCTTCGGCCGGGCCCTCCCGCCGTTCCCGGCTCAGGCCGTGTCTTTCGGATCATGCCGGACACCCCGGGCCCGCCATGATCCGAAAGACACGGCCTAAGCCTCCTGGAGCTGGGCCCGGCGCAGCGCCCGGTGCACGCCCTCCGGGGTCAGCACGCCGATCAGCGCGCCGGAGGCCGGGTCGGTGACGCCGATCCGGCCCGAGTCCTCCTGGAGCAGGGCCGCCAGGGCCTCGCGCAGGCTCGCGCCCAGCTCGACCGCGGCCGCCGGGGCGGGGGCCTTCGCGTCCGCCCGCGCCAGGTCGGCCTCCGCGACGGCGGTGACGGCGAGCCGCTTGAGCCCCCGGTCGGCGCCGACGAAGGAGGCCACGTACGCGGTGGCGGGCGCCGCGAGCACGGCCGCCGGGCGGGCGAACTGCTCGATGGTGCCCGTGCCGTAGACGGCGATCCGGTCGCCGAGTCGGATGGCCTCCTCCAGGTCGTGCGTGACCAGCAGGATCGTCTTGCGCACCGTCTTCTGGAGCGTCAGGAACTCGTTCTGCAGCCGCTCGCGCACCACCGGGTCCACCGCGCCGAACGGCTCGTCCATCAGCAGCACCGGCGGATCGGCCGCCAGCGCACGGGCCACGCCGACCCGCTGGCGCTGTCCGCCCGACAGCTGCTCCGGGTAGCGGCTGCCGTACACGGACGGGTCCAGGCCGACCAGGTCGAGCAGTTCGGCGGCCCGCGCCCGGGCCTTGGCCTTCGGGGTGCCGATCAGCTGCGGCACGGTCGCCGTGTTCTCCAGCACCGTCCTGTGCGGGAACAGCCCGACCTGCTGGATGACGTACCCGATCCGGCGGCGCAGCTCCACCGGGTCGGCGCCGGCGATGTCCTCGCCGCCGAGGAGGATGCGGCCGGAGGTCGGCTCGATCAGCCGGTTGACCATCTTCATGGTGGTCGTCTTGCCGCAGCCGGACGGGCCCACGAGCGTGACCAGCTCCCCCTCCGCCACCTCGAAGGACAGGTCCTCGACGGCTGTCGTCCCGTCGGGGTAGCGCTTGGTCACGTGCTCGAATCGGATCACCCCGCCATCCTTCCCCAAGAGGGCGGTCCTATGGGCTTCGGGTGTGTCAGGGGAGTGTTGCGGGCGTGCGAAGGTTTCCGGCCAATGTGGGTACCTGGGGTTAAGGTCGCTCCTGGTTGTGGCATTCGGCAGGGACGTGCGTGCGGTGGGCGTTCGGTGAAGGGGGAGGTGAGGAGCGTGGCGGGGCAGAGCTGCCTGGTGGCGAACGACTGGATCTGCTGGGACTACGTGACCTCCCGCTCCCAGGAGCTCACCGACGCCACCCTCGAACACGTCTGGATCACCGGCGCCTCGGTCCTCATCGGGATCGCCGTGTCCGTGCCCCTCGCGCTGCTGGCCCGCCGCGGCCGCCGCTGGGCGGCCCCCGTGCTGGGTCTCACCACGCTGCTCTACACGGTGCCCTCCCTCGCCATGTTCTCCCTGCTGCTGCCCGTCTTCGGGCTCTCGGCGACGCTGGTGGTGACCGGCCTGGTGCTGTACTCGCTGACCATCCTGGTCCGCAACGTCCTGGCCGGCCTGGAAGCCGTCCCCGAGGAGGTGCGGGAGGCCGCGCGCGGCATGGGCTACGGCCCTTCCCGGCTGCTGTGGCAGGTGGAACTGCCGCTGGCGCTGCCCGCACTGCTGGCCGGTGTCCGGATCGCGACGGTCTCGACCGTGGCGCTGACCACGGTCGGTTCCATCGTCGGCAAGGGCGGCCTCGGCAACCTGATCGCCCCCGCCGTGAACACCTCCTTCAAGGCTCAGGTACTCACCGCCTCCGTCCTGTGCGTGCTGCTCGCGCTGGTCGCGGACCTGCTGCTGCTCGGCGTGCAGCGGCTGCTCACCCCCTGGACCCGGGTCACCGGGCGCCCCGCCGTCTCCGGCAAGGGGGCCTGAGGCCGTGGGCGTACTGGGCGGGGCCTGGGACTGGCTGGCCGACGGAGCCAACTGGTCCGGCGAGAGCGGCGTCTGGCACCGGCTCGGCGAGCACGTCTACGTCAGCGGGATCGCGCTGGCGATCGCCTGCGCGGTGGCGCTCCCGGTCGGCCTGTACCTCGGCCACCTCGGCAAGGGCGGCGCGCTCGCGGTCAACGTCTCCAACATCGGCCGGGCCGTGCCCGTCTTCGCGGTGCTGGCGCTGTTCATGGTCTCCCCGCTGCGCAACTCCGGCTACCTGCCGACCATCGTCGCCCTGGTGCTGTTCGCCATCCCGCCGCTGCTGACCAACGCGTACGTCGGCATGCGCGAGGTCGACCGTTCGGTGGTCGAGGCCGCCCGCGGCATGGGCATGTCCGGCGGCCAGCTCTTCCTGCGCGTGGAACTCCCGCTCGCCCGGCCCCTGGTGATGACGGGCCTGCGGTCCGGCGCCGTGCAGGTCATCGCCACCGCCACCATCGCGGCGATGGTCGGCCAGGGCGGACTCGGCCGGATCATCACCGCCGGCTTCAACACGTACGACACCGCGCAGGTCGTCGCCGGCGCCCTGCTCGTGGCGGCGCTCGCCCTGCTGGTGGAGGGCGCACTGATCGCGGCGGACCGGCTGCTGCCGCGGGCCGCGGCGTCCCGCTGATTCCTGTCCATCGCCTCGAACGGAGTACCCCCATGAGCAAGACCACGCGCGTCCTCGGCGCGTCCCTGGGCGCCCTGGCGCTGACGGTGTCGCTGGCCGCGTGCGGCGGCGACAGCCTGGAGAAGAGCAAGGACGGCGGCTCCGGCTCCGCCGAGCCCTCCGCGGGAGGCGGCAAGGGCAGCCTGGTGGTCGGCTCGGCCGGCTTCACCGAGGCCAACGTGCTCGCGGAGCTGTACGCGCAGGTCCTCAAGGACGCGGGCTACAGCACCTCCGTCAAGACGGTCAACAACCGCGAGCTGTACGAACCGTCGCTGGAGAAGGGCGAGATCGACGTCGTCCCGGAGTACGCGGCCACCCTCGCGGAGTTCCTCAACGCCAAGGTGAACGGTGCGAAGGCGCCGGAGGAGAAGCCGGTCGCCTCCAGCGACGTCGCGGCGACCGTGGCGGCGCTGGAGAAGCTCGCCGGCCCGCTGGGCCTGAAGGCGCTGCCGGCCGGCGGCGCCGTCGACCAGAACGCCTTCGCGGTGACGGGGGAGTTCGCCCGGAAGAACAACCTGAAGACGCTGTCCGACCTCGGCACGTCCGGCCTGAAGGTGAAGATCGCGGCGGGGGACGAATGCGCCGTCCGTCCCTTCTGCGCCCCCGGGCTGACGAAGACGTACGGGATCCAGGTGGCCGGAATCGACCCGAAGGGTGTCGGCACCCCGCAGTCCAAGCAGGCGGTCAAGGACGGCGCGGACCAGCTCGTGCTGACCACGACCACGGACGCCACCCTCGACGGCTACGGCCTGGTCCTGCTGGAGGACGACAAGAAGCTTCAGAACGCCGACAACATCCTGCCCGTGGTGAACGCCAAGGACGCGGGCGCCCCGGAGGTCGCGGCCGCGCTCGACAAGCTGACCAAGGCGCTCACAACGGCCGACCTGATCGACCTCAACCGCAAGGTGGACGCCGAGCGCGCCAAGCCGGCGGACGTGGCGAAGGCCTACCTGGAGTCCAAGGGCCTCGTGCGGAAGTAGCAGTTACGCGGTTGGTGGAGAAATGTGCGGTAACCGCCCGGCAAGGATTTGCCGGGCGGGTACCCCACGCGGCCTCAACGCCCTGTAAATTTCTGGCCATGCCCCGTGGACGCCACCGCAATCCAGAACCCCTGCACCGGCTGCTCACGCCGACGACCGTCGCCGGTGTCTCCGCCGTCAGCGCCGGCGCGGCCTGGCTGCTCGCCGAACCGCTGGCGCTACGGCTGCTCGTGGCCGTTACGGCCACCGCGGGGATCGCCGGAGCCGTCGTCATGCGCGCCTGGGACCAGTCGGCGGGACGCCGGGTCGCGGAGCTGGCGCGCGAGCGGGTCAAGGACGAGTGGAAGACGGACGAGCGGATAGCCGAGCTCGAATCCGACCTCGAAGAGGCCCGCGTGCTGCGGGCCAAGCTCGACACCAAGCTGCGGGCCAAGCGCGTGGAACTGGCCGGTCTGCGCGGCGAGCACGCGGCGCTGTTGCGCCGGTACGCCACCGCCGAGACCGAGCGGGCGAGCGCCCTGGAGCGCCGCCGGCTGCTGGCCGTCGAGGCGGCCGCGGCCCCGGCCGCGCCGAAGGAACTCCCCGCCGTCTCCGAGGAGCGCACCGCCGCCGGCGCGCCCACCCCGGTCGGCTACGCCCGGGCCAACGCGGCCCTCGGGGCGCTGGCCCGCGCGGCGAAGACCCCGGTCCTGCCGGGTCCGCCCCGGCCGCCGGCCGCCCGTGTCCCGGCGCCGGTCCCCGCTCCGGCGTCCGGTGCTCCCGCCCCGGCTCCCGCCCCGGGTCCGGCGCCCGCTTCCGGCGCGGCCGCCGATCCCGCTTCCGGCGCGGCCCGGGCCCACGTCCGTCCGGCGCTGTCCGGCGCGGACGCGGTGCCCGCGCGCCGGCTCGCCGCCGCGGTCGCCCCGTACGCGGCCCAGCGGCGTACGACGTCCCGCGTCGAGGGCGGCTTCGACTTCTTCGGCACCAAGAACGCGGCGCAGGCCCGCGCGGTGATCGAGGCCGTGCAGAACGAGGACCTGGCCGACGTCGTCGGCGCCGAGGCCCTCGCGGCACACAAGGCCGACGCCGCGCAGACCACCGCCGAGCCCCGGTTCAAGCCGGCGACCGCGGAGACCCGCGCGGTGGGCCAGGTCATCGACCTGACCGCCCATGACGAGACCGAGCCGATCGACGTGGCTCGGCTGCGCACCGCGATCTCCTAGGACCCCGCAGCGTTGACGGCCCGGCGGCCCTTGAGGCCGTCGCGTACGGGAGGCGTCGCGGGGAGCCGGACCGTGACGAGGAGTCCGCCGGCGGGGCCGGGGGCGAGGTCCAGGGTCCCGTCGTGGGCCCGGACGATGCTGTGCACGATGGCCAGCCCGAGGCCGACGCCGGCGTGCTCGTCGGTTCGTACGCGCTCCGTACCGCGCTGGAAGGGCTCGGTGAGGGTCGGCAGCAGCGCGGCGGGGATCCGGTGGCCCGTGTTCCCGACCCGCAGCACGCTCGTCGCGCCGTACGCCTCGGTGTGGACCGTGACGGTGCCGCCGGCGGGAAGGTTGTGGACGACGGCGTTCTGCACGAGGTTCGTCACCATCCGCAGCAGGAGCTCGGCGGAGCCGCCGGCCGGGGCCGGCCCTCCGGTGACGTCGAGCGCGATCCGGCGCCGTTCGGCGAGGGGGAGCAGGGTCTCGGCGGCCTCTTCGGCGAGGAGGGACAGGTCGACGTCCTCGCGGGCGAGGCTCCCGCGGTCGCCGCGGCTCAGCAGCAGCAGGGCCTCGGTGAGGTCGATGGCCCGCGTGTTGACGGCATGCAGGCGCTCGACGAGTTCGTCCCGGTCCCGCGCGGGGTCCTTGCGGGCGACGTCGAGGAGCGTCCGCGAGATCGCCAGCGGGGTGCGCAGCTCGTGGGAGGCGTTCGCGGCGAAGCGCCGCTGCTCGGCGACGTGGGACTCCAGTTGGTCGAGCATCGAGTCGAAGGCGTCGGAGAGTTCGCGGAACTCGTCCGTGCGTCCCGTCATCCGGATCCGGTGCGACAGCGACCCCTTCCCCGCCGTCCGTGCCGCGTCCGTGATCCGGGTGAGGGGGGCGAGCATCCGGCCGGCGAGGATCCAGCCCCCCACGAGGCCGAACACGAGCAGGAAGGCCAGTGCCGCGGCCGCGGCGGGCGCGAAGGTGTGCACGAGGAGGTAGCGGTTGGGCGAGACCCCGAGCAGTCCCTTGGAGTTGTCCGGCACGTAGCGCAGCAGGAACATCCACACCACGGCCAGCAGGAGGGCGCTGGCGAGGAGGAGGAACCCGGCGTAGCTGAGGGTGAGTTTCAGGCGGGCGCTGAGCCCCGGGCGTCTACGCACGGGTGGTGCCGCCGTGGACGGCGCCGGGCCCTTTGCCGCTTCCGTTGTTCTGCCCGCCGGCGTCGATCCGGTAGCCGACCCCGGGCACCGTGGCGATGATCCACGGTTCGCCGAGCCGTTTGCGCAGGGCGGAGACGGTGATGCGCACGGCGTTCGTGAAGGGGTCGGCGTTCTCGTCCCAGGCCCGCTCCAGCAGTTCTTCGGCGGATACGACGCCGCCCTCGGCGGTGACGAGGACTTCCAGCACGGCGAACTGCTTGCGGGTGAGCGCGACGTGGCGGCCGTCGCGGAAGACCTCCCGGCGGAAGGGGTCGAGCCGCAGGCCGGCGATCTCGCGGACCGGGGGCCGGGCGTGGGCGCGACGGCGGTCGAGCGCCCTCAGCCGCAGGACGAGCTCCCGCAGCTCGAACGGTTTGGTGAGGTAGTCGTCGGCCCCGAGCCCGAACCCGGAGGCCTTGTCGTCGATCCGGTCGGCGGCGGTCAGCATGAGGATCGGCAGGCAGCGGCCGGAGGCGACGATGCGTCGGGCGACCTCGTCGCCGGAGGGGCCGGGGATGTCGCGGTCCAGGATCGCGAGGTCGTAGGAGTTGACGCCGAGCAGTTCCAGGGCGGAGTCGCCGTCACCGGCGATGTCGGCGGCGATCGCCTCCAGCCGCAGACCGTCCCGGACGGCCTCGGCCAGGTACGGCTCGTCCTCCACGATCAGTACGCGCATGGCCGAAGCCTAAGGGCTGTCCCGCAGTCCCCGGCGGGCGCACGACGCCGGCTACGGCGCCTCGCCGCGTGGTGGGGCCGCGCCGACCGGAGGTGCGGGTCAGCCCGTCGGCGGGGTCGCGGGCTCGGGGGTCGGCGCGGGCTCGTGCGCGGGGCGGAGCCGCTCCGGCCGGGCCTGCGCCGTGGTGCGCCACCAGCGGCGCGAGGCCAGCGCGGCGACGGCGGCGCCGGCGGCGTTGACCAGGACGTCGTCCACCGAGGACACCCGGTCCAGCCGCAGGACGTACTGGGCGCTCTCCACGAGGACCGAGCAGCCCGCTCCGAGGGCGAGGACCCGCGGCACGGACGCCAGCGACGCCCACCGCATCGGGGCGAAGAACCCCAGCGCCGCGAGGACGAGCAGGTTTCCGGCGATCCCGAGCGGCCCCATCGTGACCAGGTCCCGCAGCGGTACGAAACTCAGCCGGCCCGGGACGACGCCGGCCCCGGAGCCCGGCATCAACGTCATCCACACGAACGGCACCGTCCCGTGGACCATGCCCACCTCGGCCAGCGACGTCCGCCAGGCGGAGGTGGCGCCGGCGGCCCGCCGGCGGACCGCCAGCGCCCAGGCCACCAGCACGGCCAGGGGCAGCGTGACCAGCGTCATGAGCACCACGCCGTTGAACGTGTCGAGGCAGCCGTGCCAGCGTCCGGCCATGCACATGGGGGCGGACATCATCAGCGGCCGCCGCACGGCGAGCACGGCTCCCGCCAGGCCGAGGACCGCCAGGCCGAGGAACACGATCGTGCGGGTGCGGCGGGGCGGCGCGGACGGGGTGGGGTCGAGGTTCATGGCTCCATGGGACACGGCGGGCCGTTGCGCGGGCGTATCGGATTCTCGATACGCCCGCGATACGCGGTTCCGCGGCGGCTCCGGTCCGGGCGCGGACCCCGGCCGCCGGACCCGGCCGCCCGCCCCGACCGCGTACGACCTGATCAGTCAGGCCAGGGGTGCCCGCCACCAGCAGTGGAGTGCGGCTCCGCGCGACCTGGGCGGCGACCTCGGCGCCGCCAGTTCCTCCCCGTGGGCGAAGGCCCGGGCGCAGGCCGCCTGGATCTCCGGCGTGGACACGGGGATCCCGGCCGCCCACGCCGACCTCTACCGGCGCGGCGTCGCCGCCGGCTCCGGAGCGGGCAGCAGCTCCCGGCTGATCGGCGTGCTCGGCGGCCGCTGAGGCGTCAGAACAGCGGGAGCTGCCCCGGGTGTTCGGACAGGACGAAGCCGTCCAGGGTCGGCGCGGAGGCGCCGAGCACCACCCGGGCCCGGGAGCCGGGGCAGGACACCAGGTCGCCGCGCCCGCTTCCGCCGGGAGGGTCGTGGCGGGCGATCCGGCCGGCGGTGACGGCGCAGTCGCGGCCGCAGGCCGGGCAGGCCCGGCGAGGGGAGTGGGACATGACCCCAAGTCTGCCCTGCCGCACGGACATCGCCGGCCCGGTCCACCCCCCGGCCCCGCCCTGAGCGGACCCGAGCGGACCTGTGCGGACCGGGACGGCCCTGTGCGGACCGGCACGGGCCCGCACGGACTTGAGCGGGCCCGCACGGACTTGAGCGGGCCCGCACGGACTTGAGCTGACCTGTACGGACCGGGCGGGCCCGTACGGAGCCGGCGTCCGACCCGGGCGGGGTCAGGCGCCGGCGGACTTCCGGGTCAGCCACGCCTCGTGGGCCCGCCGCGCCGCGGCCCACAGCGCCGACCGGTCCGCCGGGGTCAGGTCGTCGAGCCGCCGTCCGAAGACGTCCTCGATCGCCGCGCGGAACTCCTCCGGGCCCGCCAGCTCCCGCTCGCTCGTCCCCCGCACGGGATCGATCCTGCTCAGCACCCGGCCCCGCAGCACGTCCACACCGTCCGCGTCCCGCCGCAGCAGCGCGAAGGTCCGTACGAAGGGCGACTCGGCGGCGGTGGAGAGCCAGGTGTGCTTCGCCGCGAAGTCGGCCGTGGCCGCGGGGGCGTCGCGGAAGTTCACCCGGGGCATCGGCCCGCCGGGATTGCGGTAGGTCCAGCCCGGGCCCTCGCCGTCCAGCGGCTCCAGCCGTTCCATCACGTACCGGAAGCCGCCCCGCTCGTACGTGCCCGCCCGCAGCGGCAGCGGCTCGTGCGGGCCGTCGCCCAGTCCGGCGTCCACGAAGTAGGCCTCCCCGCCGACCCGGACGGTCAGGGCGAGGTGGTCGCCGCTCACCGCGCGGGACGCGGGGTCGGCGTTCACGCCGCCGAGGTGGCGGGTCACGTCGTAGCCGAGGGACGCGAGGAGCAGCGCGAAGGCGCCGTTGAGGTGGAAGCAGTAGCCGCCGCCCCCGGCGGCGATGCGCCGCGCCGACCGCTCGGGGTCGATCCCGGGCGGCCGGCCGAGCTGGATGCCGACGTTGTCGTACGCGACGCGCTCCAGGTGGGCCCGCTGGAGGGCGAACAGCCCCTCGGCGGAGGGGGCGCCCGGATCGGGGACGCCGAGCCGCCGCAGGTAGTCGGCGCGTATGCCGGGAATCATCCGGCCACTTTAAGGGCTGTCCCGTCATCCCCGGCGGGCATTACTTGTCGATGTCTCCGACGACGAAGAAGAGCGAGCCGAGGATCGACACCATGTCCGCGACGAGCTGCCCGGGCAGCAGCACGGCGAGCGCCTGGATGTTGTTGAAGGAGGCGCTGCGCAGCTTCAGCCGGTACGGGGTCTTCTCGCCCTTGGAGACGAGGTAGTAGCCGTTGACGCCGAGCGGGTTCTCGGTCCAGGCGTACGTGTGCCCCTCGGGCGCCTTGAGGACCTTGGGCAGGCGCTGGTTGACCGGCCCCGGCGGCAGCTCGGCCATCCGGTCCAGGCAGGCGACGGCCAGGTCCAGCGCGTTGTGGGTCTGGTCCAGCAGGACCTCGAAGCGGGCCAGGCAGTCGCCCTCGGTGCGGGTGACCACCTTCAGGACGTCCTGGAGCTCGCCGTAGGCCAGGTACGGCTCGTCGCGGCGCAGGTCGAAGTCGACGCCCGACGCGCGGGCGATCGGGCCGGACACCCCGTACGCGTGCACCGCCTCGGCGGACAGCACCCCCACGCCGCGCGTGCGGCCGCGGAAGATCTCGTTCCCGTGGACCAGCTTGTCGTAGACGTCCATCCGGGTGCGGACGTCGGCGATCGCGGCGCGGGCCCGGCCGAGCCATCCCGCCGGGAGGTCCTCCTTGAGGCCGCCGACGCGGTTGAACATGTAGTGCATGCGGCCGCCGGAGATCTCCTCCATGACGGCCTGGAGCTCCTCGCGCTCGCGGAACGCGTGGAAGATCGGGGTGATCCCGCCCAGTTCGAGCGGGTACGAGCCGAGGAACATCAGGTGGTTCAGCACCCGGTTCAGCTCGGCCAGCAGGGTCCGCATCCACACGGCCCGCTCGGGGACCTCCATGCCGAGCATCCGCTCGACCGCCATGACGACGCCCAGCTCGTTCGAGAACGCGGACAGCCAGTCGTGGCGGTTCGCGAGCATCACGATCTGCCGGTAGTCGCGGGCCTCGAAGAGCTTCTCGGCGCCGCGGTGCATGTAGCCGACCACCGGCTCGGCGCTGACGATCCGCTCCCCGTCCAGGACGAGGCGCAGCCGCAGGACGCCGTGCGTGGAAGGGTGCTGGGGGCCGATGTTGAGCACCATGTCGGTGCTCTCCGCCGCGCCGCCGATGCCGACCGTGGTCTCCGTCATGCGGGCATTGTCTCAGCAGGAGGGGAGGGATCGTCGATCCGTCCGGATCGGCGGCCCGCCCGCCTAGGGTGGACGCATGGAAACGGGGACATCGGGTGGGACGGGCGGGCCCGAGTGGGTGGGGCTGCCGGGCGGGCTCCTCACGCTCAGGCGGCTGCTGCTGGTGATCTGGATGACGCTGCTCGCGGCGGTGACGGCGGTCGTCCTCGGCCTGGCGGCCGGCCCGGCGTGGGCGGTGGCCGGGGCGTTCTGGCTCGCGGTGCTGGCCTGGGGCTGGGTGATGCTGGGCCGGAACTGGCGGTCGTGGCGGTACGCGGAGCGCTCCGACGACCTGCTGATCAGCCGGGGCGTGCTCTGGCGGGAGCAGACGGTGGTCCCGTACGGGCGGATGCAGCTGGTCGAGGTGACCTCGGGCCCCCTGGAGCGCCGCTTCGGGCTGGCCTCCGTCCAGCTGCACACGGCGGCCGCGGCGACGGACGCCAAGATCCCGGGGCTGGTCCCCGCCGAGGCGGAACGGCTCCGCGACCGGCTCACCGCGCTCGGCGAGGCAAGGTCGGCGGGCCTGTGACCCCGGCCCGGGCGGGGGACGAGCCGGTGACCACCGGTCCGGCGGCCGGCGAACCGCCGGCCGCCCGGACCGCCCCGGAGCCGGGGGGCGGCGTGGCGGACGGTCCCGCACCCTCCGCCGAACCGCCCTACCCCGAGCCGCCCTACCCCGAGCCGCCCTCCGCCGAGGTGCCCTCCGCCGAGGTGGCCTCCGAGCGGCGGCTGCACCCCTTCACCCCGCTGCGCCGCGCCTGGGTGCCCATCGCCGCCACCGTCGGCGTGATCGTCCAGCAGGGCGACCGGGCGGGGGAGTGGGTGGCGGACCTGTCCGCCCTGCTGCGCGTCCTCGCCGTGCTCGCGCTGGTCCTCGTCTTCGGCACGTACGGCTTCCTGAGCTGGTGGTTCACGCACTTCGCGGTGACCGGCACCGAACTGCGCATCCGCACCGGCCTGTTCTTCCGCCGCACCGCGCACATCCGCCTCGACCGGCTCCAGGCGGTGGACGTCACCCGGCCGCTGCTGGCCCGGCTCACCGGGGTCGCCTCCCTGCGGCTCGACGTCATCGGGACCGACGACAAGGACGAGCTCGCCTTCCTGAGCGAGAAGGAGGCCGTCGCCCTGCGCGCCGAACTCCTCGCCCGGGCGGCGGGCTTCACCCCCGAGGAGGCCGTGACGCTGGGCCAGGCCCCGGAGCGGGAGCTGCTGCGGGTCACCCCCCGGGACATCGCCGTCTCCCTCGTGCTGAGCCTGAGCGTGCTCGCGGCGCTGGCGGGCGGGATCGTCGCGCCGGTGTGCGTCTGGTGGATCAGCTCCAGCCCGTGGGCGGCCGTCGTCACCCTGCTCCCGATGCTCGGCGCGGTGTGGGCGGGCAGCGTCGGCCGGTTCCTCACCGAGTACGACTGGACGGTCGCGGAGTCCCCCGACGGCCTGCGCCTGGACCACGGGCTGCTGGACCGGGCGCACGAGACCGTGCCGCCGGGGCGCGTGCAGACCGTACGGATCGTGGAGCCGCTGCTGTGGCGGCGGCGGAACTGGGTCCGCGTGGAGCTGGCCGTGGCGGGCTCCAAGAACGACGTCCTGGTCCCGGTGGCCTCGCGGGACGCCGCGTACGCCGTGATCTCCCGGGTCCTGCCGGGGGTGGACCTCGCGGCGCTCGCCTTCGAGGGCTCCCCGCGCTCCGGGTCGCGCTGGGTGGTTCCGCTGTGGTGGAAGGGCTACGCCCTGGCCGTCTCCCCGGACGTGTTCGCCGCCCGGCACGGCCGCCTGTGCCGCCGTACGGAGATCGTCCCGCACGCCAGGGTGCAGAGCGTCCGCCTCTCCCAGGGCCCCTGGACGCGGGCCCGCGGCCTGGCCGACGTCCACGTCGACACCGGTGCGAACGGCACGGTGACGGCCCGGCTGCGCGACGCGGCCGAGGCCGCGGAGCTGCTGCACGCCCAGGCCGCCCGCTCGCGCACCTCCCGGGCCGCGGCCCGCCCGGACCGCTGGATGACCCGGGGCCCGGCCGGAACCGACGAGGGCCCCGGCCCGGGAGGGCCGGCCGGAACCGGCTGAGCGCCGGCCGGAGCCGCCCGAGGGCTGCCCCGTCGTCCCCGGCCCGCCGGGGACCGCGGGACAGCCGTCAGCCGGCCGCCGGGCCGCCGCCCGCGCGGACCAGGCCCGTCTCGTACGCCAGGACGACGACCTGGACGCGGTCGCGCAGCCCGAGCTTGGTCAGGATGCGGCCCACGTGCGTCTTGACGGTGGCTTCCGACAGGACCAGCCGGGCCGCGATCTCGCCGTTCGACAGGCCCTGGGCGACCAGCAGCATGACCTCGCGCTCGCGCTCCGTCAGCCGGTCGACCTCCTTGTTCCGCGGCTCCTCCGTGGTCGTCGGCAGCATCGGCGCGAACCGGTCCAGCAGCCGCCGCGTCGTGGACGGGGCGACGACCGCGTCGCCGCTGTGCACCGAGCGGATCGCCGCCAGCAGCTCGGCGGGCGGCACGTCCTTCAGCATGAAGCCGCTCGCGCCCGCTTTCAGGCCCGAGAAGGCGTACTCGTCGAGGTCGAAGGTGGTCAGGATGATCACCTTGGGGTGTTCGGGCGGCTCGCAGATCCGCCGGGTCGCCTCGACCCCGTCGAGCTTGGGCATGCGGACGTCCATCAGCACCACGTCCACTTTGGTGGCCCGCAGCACCTCCAGCGCCTCCAGGCCGTTGCCCGCTTCGGCGACGACCTCCATGTCCGGCTGGGCGGCGAGCACCATGCGGAAGCCGGTGCGCAGCAGCACCTGGTCGTCGACGAGCATCACGCGGATGGACATCAGTTACCTCGTCCTCTTCAACTTCAAGAACTCCAAGAACTTCACGGTCAACTCTTCTTCAGGGGAAGCAGCGCGCTGATCCGGAAGCCGCCGCCCGGCCGCGGCCCGGTGTCCAGGGTTCCGCCGACCATACCGATCCGCTCGCGCATGCCGATCAGCCCGTGCCCGGCCCCGTCGGCGCCGCCGTCCTCGTACAGCTCGTGGGCGGCGCCCCGGCCGTCGTCCTCGACGAGCAGGCCCAGGCCGTCGTCGAAGTAGACCAGCCGGACGCTGGCCCGCGCCTCCGGGCCGCCGTGCTTGCGCGTGTTGGTCAGTGCCTCCTGGACGATCCGGTACGCCGTCAGCTCCACCCCGCTGGGCAGCTTGCGCGGCGCGCCCTCGACCTCGAAGTCCACCGCGAGCCCGGCCGCCCGCACCTGCTCGACCAGCACCTCGATCTGCTCGACGTCCGGCTGCGGCACGTAGTCCTCGGACTCCTCGGGTTCGCCGGTCCGCAGCACGCCCAGCAGCCGGCGCATCTCGGCGAGGGCCTGGCGGCCGGTGCCCGAGATGGTCTGGAGGGCCTCCTTGGCCTGCTCGGGGGCCACGTCCATGACGTACGCGGCTCCGTCGGCCTGGACCACCATCACCGAGACGTTGTGCGCGACCACGTCGTGCAGCTCGCGGGCGATCCGGGCGCGCTCGGCGGCGACGGCGACCTTGGCCTGCGCCTCGCGCTGGTTCTCCAGCCGCTCGTTGCGCTCGATCAGCTGGGCGTAGTAGGCCCGGCGGGTGCGCAGCGAGTCGCCGGCCACCCAGGCGAGGGCGAAGGGGACGATGACGAACAGGGCGAACAGGACGCTCTCCGGGTCGCTGAGGCCCTTGTCCACGCCGAAGCGCAGGAAGTACAGCGGCGAGGCCAGCAGGCCGACGCCCAGCGCGGTGCGCGAGACCCAGCGCGGGAGGTCGCCGGCGGCCACGGTGTACAGGATCACGAGCATGGCGACGTCGGTGAACTGCGCCTCGATGCCGAGGCCGAGCTGGTAGAGGCCGGCGCCGAGGGCCAGCCAGAACATCGCCTGCGTCCACTTGCGGCGCAGCGCCACGACGGCGGTCATCGCCAGGGTCACGGGGACCGCTGCGAGCCGGTGGCCGGTGCTCGCGCTCATCGACGCCACGCTCAGCATCGAGAACCCGAAGAAGAAGACGGCCCAGAAGCTGTCGACGCCCGTCGGGTGTCTGCGGAGGAATTCGTAGAGGCGCTGCACGTAACCCAGCGTAGGGAAAGGAGATAGGTGCTGGAGTCAACCACAGGTGCGACCTTGCACCGGGGGCGTACTCCCGAAGGTGGACCCTGAGCTTAGCCTTTGCGTGATGAGCACCCAGGGTGAACGAATGATTCCGGTCCGGTGGCGGGCGGCGATGGAGGCCGCGCTGTACGGGCCCGGCGGCTTCTACGTGCGGCCGGGCGGCCCGGGGCCCGCGGGGCACTTCCGCACCTCGGTGCACGCCTCCGGACTGTACGCGGGCGCGGTGGCCCGGCTCCTGCTCCGGGTGGACGCCGCCCTCGGGCACCCGCCGGCGCTGGACCTGGTCGACGTGGGCGCCGGGCGGGGGGAACTGCTGACCGGGGTGCTCGCCGCGCTGCCGGCGCGGACGGCCGCGCGGGTGCGCCCGTACGCCGTGGAGCGGGCGGAGCGGCCGCCGGGGCTCGACCCGGGCATCGGCTGGGGCGCCGCCCCGCCCGAGCGGACGACCGGGCTGCTCTTCGCCAACGAGTGGCTGGACAACGTGCCGCTGGAGGTGACGGAGGACGGGCGCTACGTCCTGGTCGCGCCGGACGGCACGGAGACCCCCGGCGGCCCCCTCGACGACGCGGACCGGGCCTGGCTGGAGCGGTGGTGGCCGGGCGGCGGCCGCGCGGAGGTGGGCCGCACCCGGGACGAGGCCTGGGCGGCGGCCGTGGCCACCGTGGAGCGGGGCCTGGCGGTGGCGGTGGACTACGCCCACGTACGGGAGGCGCGGCCCCCGTACGGGACGCTGGCGGGCTTTCGCGCGGGCCGGGAGGTGGCGCCGGTTCCGGACGGCGGCTGCGACGTCACGGCCCACGTGGCCCTGGACGCGTGCGCCGGGCCGGGAGCGGTCCTGCTGACCCAGCGGGAGGCCCTGGCCGCCCTCGGCGTCTCGGGGGCCCGGCCCCCGCTGGCGCTGGCCTCCACGGATCCGGCGGCGTACGTCCGCGCCCTGGCGGCGGCCGGCGAGGCGGCGGAGCTGACGTCCGCGGCCGGCCTGGGCGCGTTCGGCTGGCTGGTCCAGCCGGTGGGCATCCCGGCGTGGCCCGGGGACGGCGGCGCCGCCGGGACCTGACGGGCGGCGCGGCCGAGGGGACTCCGGCGGGGCTGCCGGAGGGGCCGGGCACGCCGGAGGGGCCGCAATCCCCACGGGATCGCGGCCCCTCCTCACCGGAGGCGGGCGACCGCTGTGGGCCACCCGCCTCCGGCTGCTGCCTACTGCTTGACCTCGTCGTGGCCCGGGTGCAGGCCACCGCCGCCGCCGCTGCCGCCGGGGGTCGGCACCGAGACGACCGGCTTCGTCAGCGGGGCCAGGTCGTGCGCGTAGTGGCCGACCGCGTCCGCGATGACGTCGACGTTGATGTCGAGCGCCTTCTGGTCGATGTTGTTGATGTCGTCACCCTTGCCGTGGTAGTTCACGTCGTAGGCGACACCCGCCTGACCGCCGAACTTCGCGGCCTCCTCGGGCGTCTTGATGCCCTCGGCGCCGGTGAACGTGCCGCCGGACGGGATGCCGACCTCGATGAACGGGCCGTAGTCCGAGCGGCCGGAGAAGTCCGTGCCGGCGTGCGGGATCTTCTTCGAGTCGAGGAAGTCGGTGATCCCCTTCTCCAGCTGGGCCGAGCCCGCCGGGCCGGGGCCCGAGCCGGTCGCGTCCGAGTCGTCGCCGTCGTAGACGAAGTACGCGGCGTTCGGCGAGCCGATCATGTCGAAGTTCAGGTAGAGCTTGATCTGCTTCTTCTGCGCGTCGGTCAGGCCCGCGACGTACGCCTCGGAGCCGAGCAGGCCGAACTCCTCGGCCGACCACCAGGCGAACTTGACCTTGTTCTTGATCTTCGTCTGGCTGCTCGCCAGACGCTGCGCGACCTGGAGGATGCCGGCCGAGCCGGAGCCGTTGTCGTTGATGCCCGGGCCCACCGCGACCGAGTCGAGGTGCGCGCCGAGGAAGACGGTGTTGTCCGCGTCGCCGCCGCGGGTCTCGGCCACCACGTTGTACGTCTTGCGGTTCTCGCGCAGCTCGCGGATGTCGAGGGTGACCTCCACCGGGCCGGCCGCGGCGTCGGCGGCGAGCCGCTCGCCCTCGGCCTGGGTGACGCCGCCGGTCGGGACCTTGCCCGCGGCCGGGTCGCCGAGGGTGCCGTTCAGGGCGCCCTCGGTGTTGTTGAAGATGATCGCGCCGACCGCGCCGGCCGCCGCCGCGTTCTCCTGCTTGACCGCGAAGGCGCAGCCGCCGCGCTTGACCAGGGCAATCTTGCCGGTGAAGGCGCCGGCGGCGAAGTCGCCGGGCTCGCAGCCGTTGGTGCCGTCCGCGTCGACCGGGGCGACCGCCAGCTGGGCGGTGACGCCGCCCTCCGGGCCGCTCTTCGTGTACGTCATCAGGTGGATCGGGACGTCGCGCCCGTTGGAGCCGTTCACCGTGAGGGTCTCGGCGACCGTCTCGACGTACACGAAGTCGAACTCGTTCTTCGTGACCTTGTATCCGGAGGCGCGCATCACGGCCTCGACGTACTGGGCGGACTGCACGTGGCCTTTGGAGCCGGCCACGCGGGTGCCCTTGTTGTAGTCGGCGATCGCCTGGAAGACCTTCAGGTGGTTGTTGGCTCCCTTACCGGTCGCCTCCTTGACCAGCTTCTTCGCCAGCGCGTCACCCTTGGCGCGGTCGCTCTGCGGGCTGCCGGTGGCACCGGCCGGCCCGGCGAGCAGCAGGGGGGAGACAAGGGCCGCGGCCGCCAGGGCGGCGGTTGCTGCGGCTATACGGCGTGAGGGCATGTAGGTCCTTCCACGACAAAGACGAGCAGGGCAGGTCAGGTGGAGCGGTGGGACGGTGCACCGTGCGCGAGGGCCGGTGGCAGCGGTGGTGGCACGTTAAACAGCAAGTGGCCACTCTGGCCAGAGTTTTCACTGATTCCGGTTTATGAATTCCGTATATCGGTGAATCTGCGCCGATCGAAACAGGCCAAACCCAGGCCCCGTTCGGCCAAGGTCGGGCCTGGTCCGGGCAGGTTCAGGCCATGTGCCGACCACGAAGGGGGGCGCCGGCCCCGGCCGGGTCCTCAGCGCAGGATGCCCTCGATGAAGTCCGACCCGATGCGGGCGACGGCCGTCAGGTCCAACTGGTGCTGGACGTAACGGCCCTGGCGCCGCGTGTGCATCAGCCCGGCCCTCTTCAGGACGGCCAGGTGCCGTGACACCTCCGGCGCGGTGATCCCGTACACGGCCGCCAGCTCGCTCGTCGTGTACGGGGCCCGGGCCAGGCTCCGGCACAGCCGCATCCGCATGGGATGCGCCAGCGCCTCCATCCGCAGCTGCAACAGCTCCACCGAGCCCGGCGCGGAGGCCGGTGCGGGTGAGCCGAGCGGATAGTGGATCACCGGCCGCCACCCCGGTGCGTGCAGCACGAGCAGGTGCGGCCAGCCGAAGTTGGTCGGCACGAGGACCAGGCCGCTGCCTATTCGCGGATCGGTGGCGGTGGTCGAGCCGTTCACCATCTTGTCGGCGGTGACGGTGGTCAGCGCCTCGTCGACGCTCAGCGCGGAGGAGACCTCCTTCAGCGCGGCCGGCAGGCCCTTGCGCCGCAGCACCTCCGCCTTGTGCCGCGCGTCGGCGCTCTGCCCGGGCTCGATCCGCTTCCAGGTCTCCGCGAAGAACGCCGCGTCGCAGTCCTCCAGCAGCCGCCGCATCCACACCCGGACCCCGGCGGTGTCGTCCAGCAGCCGGACCGAGAAGGCCAGCTGGCGCGGGCCCCGGGCCGCGGCCGCCTCCAGGGCCCTGGCCCGGGCCCCCGGGTCGGTGAGCGGCGAGGGACCGCCGCCCACGTTGTAGAGCGCCAGCCAGCAGTGCTCCAGGGCCGCCATCACGAACTGCTCGTCGTCCATCCGGTCGAGGACGTCGAGCTCCCCGGCCAGGGTCGCGGCGGGCCGGCCGCTTCCCCCGGGGGTTCCGGCGAAGGCCATGAAGAGGTCCGAGAAGGAGCTCCGCCACATGAAGTCCGCCTCCAGCAGCCGGTCCGCGAGGTCCGGGTCCAGGGCGGCGGCGGTGGCGGTCGTCCAGGAGGTCAGCCGGGGGTGGTGGGAGGGCTGCGCGAGCGCGTGCAGGGCCATGCAGAGCTCCGCCAGCGGAGAGGGCGCGAAGACGATCCGCTCCGCGGGGAGCCCGGCGATGTCGATGGTGACGCTCATCAGCCCATTCTGCCGGTGGGACCGCCTCGCGGGGCACGGGGGGCGGGGCCGGACGGCCTACCGGCCCCCCGCCGGGACCCGCCCCCCGGCGTCGATTGACGGCCGCCGTCAATCGACGGGCGGGGACGCCGGACCGGGGTCAGGGTGGAGGCATGAGCGCCATCGAGCAGTACCTCATCGACACCTACCGTGCCTCCCGGCACGGCGACCCGATGCCCCCGCCCCCCGGCCGGGACGACGTCGCCGCCCTGCGCGCGGTCCGGTCCCACGCCCGGGCCGAGGCCGTCCTGGAGGGACGCCCGGCCGGCCATCCGTGGCGGGCCGCCCTGCTGCGGCTGCTGCGGCACCCCGCAGGGCCCGGCGGGACCTGCGCCACCCCGCGGAGCTGACGGGGGGCGACGCCGGTCACCGCGGGCCGCGCCCGCTCACTCGAAGTTGGGCGCGTTGCGCTCGTACACCAGCCGCAGGCCGATCAGGGTCAGCCACGGCTCGTGGTCGTCGATCACCGCGGACTCCCCGAGGACGATCGGTGCCAGGCCGCCCGTGGCGATCACGCGGACGTCGTCCGGGTCGCCGTGCGGGCCCGCCAGCTCCTTCGCCATCCGGGCGACGATCCCGTCGACCTGGCCAGCGAAGCCGTACACCACGCCCGACTGCATCGCCTCGACCGTGGACTTGCCGATCACGTTGCGCGGCCGGGCCAGCTCGATCTTCCGCAGCTGGGCGCCCCGTACGCCGAGGGCCTCCATCGAGATCTCGATGCCCGGGGAGATCACACCGCCCACGTACTCGCCCTTCGCGGACACCGCGTCGAACGTGGTCGCCGTGCCGAAGTCCACCACGATCGCCGGGCCCCCGTAGAGCTCGACCGCCGCGACCGCGTTGATGATGCGGTCCGCGCCGACCTCCTTCGGGTTGTCCATCAGGATGGGCACGCCCGTCTTGATCCCGGGCTCCACCAGCACCGCCGGCACGTCGCCGTAGTAGCGGCGGGTGACCTCGCGCAGCTCGTGCAGGACCGACGGCACCGTCGAGCAGATCGCGATGCCGTGGATGCCGTCGCCCAGCTCGGTGCCGAGCATCGGGTGCATGCCCATGAGGCCCTGCATCAGCACGGCCATCTCGTCGGCCGTGCGCCGCGGGTCGGTCGAGATCCGCCAGTGCTCGACGATCTCGTCACCGTCGAACAGGCCCAGGACCGTGTGGGTGTTGCCTACGTCGATGGTGAGGAGCACGGGTTACACCGCCTCGCGCAGATCGAGACCGATGTCCAGGATCGGGGAGGAGTGGGTCAGCGCGCCCACCGCCAGGTAGTCCACGCCGGTCAGGGCGTAGTCGCGGGCGGACTCCAGCGTCAGGCGGCCGGAGGACTCCAGCGTCGCGCGGCCGGCCACCAGGGCGACGGCCTCGGCGGTCTGCGTCACCGTGAAGTTGTCCAGCAGGATCAGGTCCGCCCCGGCCTCCAGGACCTCGCCGACCTGCTCCAGGGTGTCGACCTCGACCTCCACGGGCACGTCCGGGAAGGCCTCCCGCACGGCCGCGAAGGCCTGCGCGACGCCGCCCGCCGCGATCACGTGGTTGTCCTTGACCAGCGCCGCGTCCGAGAGGGACATGCGGTGGTTGACGCCGCCGCCGCAGCGCACCGCGTACTTCTCCAGCGCGCGCAGGCCCGGGGTGGTCTTGCGGGTGTCGCGGACCTTGGCCGTGGTGCCGTCCAGCACGTCCGCCCAGCGGCGGGTGGCCGTCGCGATGCCCGACAGGCGGCACAGGATGTTCAGCGCGCTGCGCTCCGCGGTCAGCAGATCGCGGGTACGGGCGCGGACCGAGAGCAGCAGCTGCCCCGCCTTGACGGCGTCGCCGTCCTCCGCGTGCCGCTCCACCTCGAAGGCCTCGGTGCAGACCACGGAGAACACGGCCTCGGCGATGCGCAGACCGGCCACGACGCCGTCCTCGCGCGCCACGAAGTCGGCGACGGCCTCGGCCTCCTCGGGCACGGTCGCCACGGTGGTGACGTCCACCCCGCCGTCCAGGTCCTCGGAGAGCGCCATGTGCGCGATGTCCTCGACCTCGACCGGGTCCAGGCCGGCGTCCGCCAGCAGCTGCGCCAGCGCCGGGTCGAGGCCGGTCTCCTCGCCGTCACCGCAGCCGCAGTCGTCGCCACAGCCGCCTTCGGTGCGGTCGATCAGGGGGAGTTCGTCGGGGGTGCTCACGGTCACTGCTCCAGGCTCTGGGTGGTGAGGGGGTGTCGTACGGACGGGAAGTCCGCGGAGTCGGTGGGGGTGACGACCAGGGCCCGCTTCTCGGTCGCGGAGAGCCGGACGACGAGGTGGCGGCGCCAGTCGGCGTCGTCCCGGTCGGGGTGGTCCTCGCGCCAGTGGCAGCCGCGGGTCTCCACCCGCTGCCGGGCGGCGGCGACCAGCACGCGGGCCACGCACAGCAGGTTCGTGGCCTCCCAGGTGTCGACGCCCGGCTCGGCGGTCTTGCCGTGCGCCTCCAGCTCGTTCAGGGCGGTCGCGTACAGCCCTTCGAGGGCCTCGGCCGCGGTCCGCAGCGAGCCGGCCGAGCGGAGCACGCCCGCGCCGTCCGTCATGATCCGCTGGACCTCGTACCGCGCCCCGGAGGGCTGGAGCGGACCGGTCGCGGGGACCGGGACGCCGGGGCCGCTGCCGGCCGGCGGGGAGGCCACGATGTCGTCGGCGATCCGCTCGGCGAAGACCAGCCCCTCCAGCAGGGAGTTCGAGGCCAGCCGGTTCGCCCCGTGCACGCCGGTGCAGGCGACCTCGCCGCACGCGTACAGACCGGGGACCGTGGTCCGCCCCTGCAGGTCGGTGCGGACGCCGCCGGACGCGTAGTGCGCCGCGGGCGCGACCGGGATCGGCTCGGTCACCGGGTCGATGCCGTGCGCGCGGCAGGCGGCCAGGATCGTCGGGAAGCGCTGCTCCCACATCGCGGCCCCGAAGTGCCGGGCGTCCAGGTACATGTGCGCGGCGCCCTGCTCCTGCATGCGGCGCATGATGCCCTTGGCGACGATGTCGCGCGGCGCCAGCTCGGCCAGCTCGTGCTGCCCGGTCATGAAGCGCACGCCGTCCGCGTCGACCAGGTACGCGCCTTCGCCCCGCACCGCCTCCGACACCAGCGGCTGCTGCCCCTCGGCGTCCGGGCCCAGGAACAGCACCGTCGGGTGGAACTGGACGAACTCCAGGTCCGAGACCTCCGCGCCGGCCCGCAGCGCGAGCGCCACCCCGTCGCCGGTGGACACCGACGGGTTCGTGGTGGCGGAGAAGACCTGCCCCATGCCGCCGGTCGCCAGGATCACGGCGGGCGCGTGGACGGCGCCCACCCCGTCGTGCTGGCCCTCGCCCATGACGTGCAGGGTGACGCCGGCCGTACGCCCCTCCGCGTCCTGCAGCAGGTCCAGTACGAGCGCGTTCTCGACCGTCTCGATGCCCGCCGCCTGCACCGCCCCGACCAGCGCCCGGGAGATCTCGGCGCCGGTGGCGTCGCCGCCCGCGTGCGCGATCCGGCGCCGGTGGTGGCCGCCCTCCCGGGTCAGCTCGATCTCGCCCGTCTCGGCCGAGGTGTCGAAGACGGCGCCCGCGGCCATCAGCCGCCGCACCGCGCCCGGGCCCTCCGTGACGAGCAGCCGGACGGCCTCCTCGTCGCACAGGCCCGCGCCCGCGACCAGCGTGTCGGCCAGGTGCTGCTCGGGGGTGTCGCCCTCGCCGAGGGCCGCGGCGATGCCGCCCTGGGCCCAGCGGGTGGAGCCGTCGTCGAGACGGGCCTTGGTGACCACGACGGTACGGCGGCCCCCGGCCGCGCAGCGCAGCGCGGCCGTCAGGCCCGCGACGCCGGAGCCGACGACCACGACGTCCGCGTCGATGGACCAGCCGGGGGCCGGGGCGTGCAGCCGTATGCCGGTACCGGCGCCGGTGCCTGCGGTGCCTCTGCCTGGGGTGCTCACGAGTGTGCTCCGAACTCCAATGGGATGTTGTCGATCAGCCGGGTCGTGCCCACCTTCGCGGCGACGGCCAGGACGGCCCGCCCGGTGAACCCGGGGGCGGCCTCGGTGAAGTCCCGCGGGTCCACCAGCGCCAGGTAGTCCAGTACCAGCGGCGGCTCGTGGCGCCCCGCCTCCTCCAGCACGTGGCGCGCCGCGGCCCGTACGGCGTCCGGCAGCCCGGCACCCGCCGCCGACACGGCGTGCGCGTCCGCGGAGGCGCGGATCTCGCCCAGCCTCGCCAGCGCCGAGGCCCGCTCGTCGCTGGCCGGGGACGCCTCGGCGCGGGCCCGCAGCGCCGCCTGCGCGGCGAGCCGGTCCCGTCCGGCGAACAGGGCGCGGGACAGGGCCAGCGCGGTGCGCCGCTCGGCGGGGGACAGGTAGCGGTTGCGCGAGGACAGCGCGAGCCCGTCCTCCTCGCGGACGGTCGGTACGCCGACCACCTCCACCGGGAAGTTCAGATCGGTCGCCATCCGCCGGATGAGCGCCAGCTGCTGCGCGTCCTTCTGGCCGAAGAGGGCCAGGTCGGGGCGGGTGAGGTGGAGCAGCTTGGCGACGACGGTCAGCATCCCGTCGAAGTGCCCGGGACGGGTGGCCCCTTCGAGGCGGCCGCCCATGGGCCCGGCGCTGATCCGCACCTGCGGGTCGCCGCCGGGATACACCTCCTCGACGGCCGGGGCGAACACCGCGTCGGCGCCCGCCTCCCCGGCGATCGCGAGATCGGCGTCCAGGGTCCGCGGATAGCGGTCGAGGTCCTCGCCCGCCCCGAACTGCAGCGGGTTGACGAAGACGGTGACGACGACCTGGCCGTCCGGCCCGGCCTGCTCCCGCGCGGTGCGGATGAGGGTGGCGTGGCCCTCGTGCAGCGCGCCCATCGTCATCACCACGGCCCGGCGGCCGGTGCGCGGCAGCGCGTGCAGCTCGGCCGCGGTGTGCAGCAGCAGCCGGCTCATGCGTTGCCGTCCTCGTCCGCGAGCACCCCGAGGAGGTCCTCGGCGAGTTCGGGCTTGAGCAGACCGTGCGCGAGGGCCCGGTCGGCGGTGGTCCGGGCCATCGCCAGGTAACCGGCGACCGCGCCGGGCGCGTGCCGGCGCAGCTCCGCGACGTGCGCGGCGACCGTACCGGCGTCCCCGCGGGCCACCGGGCCGGTCAGGGCGGCGTCGCCGGAACGCAGGGCGTTGTCGAGGGCCGCGCCGAGCAGCGGGCCGAGCATCCGGTCGGGGCGCTCGACCCCGGCCGTGCGCAGCAGCTCCAGCGACTGGGCCACCAGGGTGACCAGGTGGTTCGCGCCGAGGGCCAGGGCCGCGTGGTAGAGGGGGCGGTTCTCCTCCGCGATCCACTCGGGCTCACCGCCCATCTCGATGACCAGCGCCTCGGCGGCGAGCCGCAGCTCGTCGGGGGCGGTGATCCCGAAGGCGCAGCCGGCCAGCCGCTGCACGTCCACCTCGGTGCCGGTGAAGGTCATCGCCGGGTGCAGGGCCAGCGGCAGCGCGCCGGCCCGGCGTGCCGGGTCGAGCACGGCGGTCCCGTACCGGCCGGACGTGTGGACGAGGAGCTGGCCCGGCCGGACGGCACCGGTCTCGGCGAGGCCCTCGACCAGCGACGGCAGCGCGTCGTCGGGGACGGTGAGGAGCACCAGGTCGGCCCGCTCCAGCACCTGCGCGGGCGGAACCAGCGGTACGTCGGGCAGGAGCCGCGCGGCGCGGCGCACGGAGGCGTCGGAAACTCCGGACACGGCGACGGGCACGTGCCCGGCCTGCTGGAGCGCACGGGCCAGCGCGGGGCCGACCCGCCCGGCTCCTACGACGCCGACGGCCAGCCGGGCAGGGCGGGGCTGCTGTGATGGGTTCACGCGGGGAGGGCCTTCCGTTCCAGTCCGCGGGGGGTACCGGACGATACGCCGCCATGCTAGCCCCTGGCCCTGGGCCGTCCCGTGTGGCCGGTCGGCGATGATCGGGAGCTATGAACGAGGACAGCAGCGGGCACGACGAGGACACCGCGCGCACGAAGCGGCTGGTGGCGGCCTGGAAGGGGGCGGACCGGACCCTGTCCCGGAGCCTTCTGGAGCCGACGGTGGAGGAGCTGCTGGATCTGCTCCGGGACGCCCCGTACGCCATGGACGAGCCGGCCGACGTGTACGGCGACGGGGTGGTCGCGGAACTGGAGCGCAGGGTCGCGGAGCTGCTGGGCACCGAGGACGCGGCGTTCTTCCCGACCGGGACGATGGCGCAGCAGGTCGCCCTGCGCTGCTGGGCGGCGCGGACCGGCAACCCGGTGGTGGCCCTGCACCCGATGTCCCACCCGGAGCGCTGGGAGGGCGGAGCCCTGTCGGCGGTCTCCGGCCTGCGGGTGGCGCACCCGACGGTCGAGCCGCGCCAGCCGACGCCCGCCGAGGTCCGGGACCTCGCTGAGCCCTTCGGCACGCTCATGCTGGAGCTGCCGCTGCGCGACGCGGGCTTCCTGCTCCCCTCGTGGGAGGAGCTGGAGGCGCTGGTCGACGCCGCCCGGGAGCGGGACGCGGTCGTCCATTTCGACGGGGCCCGGCTCTGGGAGTCGACGGTGCACTTCGGCCGCCCGCTCGCGGAGATCGCGGCGCTGGCGGACTCGGTGTACGTGTCCTTCTACAAGTCGCTCGGCGGCCTCAGCGGCGCCTGCCTGGCGGGCCCGCGGCCCTTCGTGGAGGAGACCAGGGTCTGGCGCCACCGCTACGGCGGCCAGGTCTTCCGGCAGTTCCCGCAGGCTCTGTCGGCCCTGGCCGGCCTGGAACGGGAGCTGCCCCTCCTCCCGGCGTACGTCGCGCAGGCGCGGATGGTGGCGCGGGCCCTGCGGGACGGTTTCGAGGCGGCCGGGACCCCCTGGTTCCGCGTCCACCCGGAGGTGCCGCACACCCACCAGTTCCAGGTGTGGCTCCCGTACGGGGCGGACCGGCTGACCGAGGCGGGCCTGCGGATGGCGGAGGACACCGGCCGGGTCCTGTTCCGCCGCTGGTCCGAGGACGGGCCGCCGGGCCTGTCGCTGACCGAGCTGGAGGTGACGGAGCCGGGCCTGTCGTGGACGCCGCAGGAGGTCGCGGAGGCCGTGGCCGCCTTCACGGCACGCCTGTAGGCCACCGCTGCCGGGCCCCGGCGACCGGCGGCGGCGCTCGCGCCCGGCCCCCGCGCCCCGCCGTCGGGGGGCCCCCCCCCCCCGGGGGGGGCCCCCCCCCCCAACCCCCCCCCCACCCCCCCCCCCCCCCCCCCCCCGAGCAGAAACAAACACGAAAAAAAAGGGCCCCCCCCCGGGGCGGGCCCCGGGCGCCGGGCGGGGGCGCCCGCCCCCGCCCCCCGCCCCCCGCCGGGGGGCCCCCGGCGCGCGGGGGGCACGACGCACCGAATTCCGCCAATGTCACCGGCCCGAAGCCGCCGCGGCGTTACCTTCCCTTCACAGGAATGACCGGCGACCGCGCCCGGAGGAGACACCATGACCGCTCAGCCCGTGTGGCAGAAGTCCTCGTTCTGCGACGAGGGGGACGCCTGCGTCTACGTCGCCGCGACCCCCGGTTCGCTCGTGCGCGTCGCCGACCGCGCCGACCCGGCGCACCTCGTGCTCGCCACCACCCAGTCCGCCTGGGCCGACTTCCTCCGCGCCGTCAAAGAGTCCGGCTGACCGGCGGCGCCGGCGCGCCCGCCGCGCCGACGCCGCTCATCAGCAGGGGTTTTTGTCCGATTAGCGAGTATCTTCGGCCCATGCCCACGCCCTACGGATCCCGCGGCGGCATGGCGTTCAGCCCTGCTGAGCTGCACGTGCTCAGGCGCTCGCTCGCCCACGCCCTCCAGTCCTCCTCGGCCCCCCTGCCGGCCGCGGAGGTCCAGGACTGCCTGCGCCTCGCGCGCGCGGTGGACGACGCGGTGGCGGAGGCGGTCCGGCTCAGAGCCTTCCTCCTGGAGGATCTCGGCCGCTACCGGCGCGCGCTCCCCGGCAGCCTCTCCGGGTACCTGGAGCTGCTCCAGGACGCCCTGGCCGCCGGTTACGAGCCGGTGCCGGACGACCTCGCCGCCCTGCGCGCCCTGCGGGCCAACCCGCTCGCCGCCGCGCTGCTGGACCGGGCCCGGGCCGTCGCCGAGCGCTCCGTACGCAGACGGCTCTCGACCACCCCCGCGCCCCGCAGCCGGCTGCTGACGCTCGCCGGGGTGCAGGGGGGCGGCCAGGGCGGGCGCCCGCCCGTTCCGGCGCCGCAGCCCAAGGACCGGCCGAAGCCGGAACGGCCCGTGCCCACGCCCGGCGAGGTGTTTCCGCCGCGCCGCAAGCCCACCCCGCCCCCGGCGGCGGGACGCGCCGCCGGGTAGCTACGCTGAGGGCATGGACTACGTCTCCGCGCTCGTGCCCCCCATCGTGATGGCCGCGTTCTTCATCGCTCTCGTCGTGACGATCGTGAAGACCCAGGGCGGCGCCAACAAGGCCAAGGAGGACGCGGCGGTCGACGCCGTGCTCGCCCGGGCCGAGGCCGCCCGGCAGCCCGGGAAGTAACACCCCGCAGCCTTCGGGCACCCCAGGGCCCCCGGGCACCACGGGCGTACGGCCACCGCGGCCGTGCGCCCGATTTGCTGCGCGTTGCCATCGGTATGGCCGGGCAATTCACCGCAATCCGCACTATCGTGCTGGTGTGCCTCGCCCCTTGGGAGATCTCGAAGACGCCGTCATGACGCGGGTGTGGCAGTGGAACCGCCCGGTCACCGTTCGGGAGGTGCTGGAAGACCTCCAGCAGGAACGGTCCATCGCTTACACCACGGTCATGACCGTTATGGACAATCTTCATCAGAAGGGCTGGGTCCGCCGGGAGGCGGAAGGACGCGCCTATCGGTATACGGCGGTCTCCACCCGCCCCGCCTACTCGGCCGCGCTGATGAACGAAGCCTGGTCGACGAGCGACAACCCCGCGGCCGCCCTCGTCGCCTTCTTCGGCATGATGTCGGCGGAACAGCGCGAGGCACTCCGGGACGCGGTGAGGATCGTCCAGCACGACGACGAGGCGGCGGACGCCGTCGTCGCGACCGCGGAAGCGGAAGCCGCGGAAGCCGAGGCCGCCGCGCCCGCCGCGCGAGAAGGGGAAGACGGCTCCGGCGAGCACACCGCCGGTCCGGGGCGATAGCGTCCGGGCCCATGGGAGAGTTTTCCGCTGCACACGCAGAAACAGTGACGATCCGCCGTGCCCGCACCCGCGATGTTCCCGCGCTGCGCCGCCTGCTCGACCAGTACGTGCAGCAGCGGATCCTGCTCGACAAAGCGCCGGTCGTCCTTTATGAGGACATCCAGGAGTTCTGGGTCGCGGAACGCGACTCGGACCACGAGGTGGTCGGTTGCGGGGCTCTCCACGTGATGTGGGAGGACCTCGCCGAAGTGCGCACTCTCGCCGTGGACCGCGAGTTGAAGGGCATCGGCGTCGGTCACCGGGTGCTGTCCCAGTTGTTGGAGACCGCCCGCGCGCTCGGGGTCAGCCGGGTTTTCTGCCTGACCTTCGAAGTGGACTTCTTCGCGAAGCACGGGTTCACCGAGATCGGCGAGACGCCGGTCGAGACCGATGTCTACATGGAGCTCCTGCGTTCCTATGACGAGGGCGTCGCGGAGTTCCTCGGTCTCGAACGGGTGAAGCCGAACACCTTGGGCAACAGTCGCATGCTTCTGCACCTCTGATCGATGCCCTCGGCTTTTCCGGTGTCCCACACACCCGCGGCCTATGTCCGAATCGCGTACGTTTCCCGCCCTGTTGCGGTCTCGAACCTCTCCCCGGGGGTTTGTGTTTTCCCCGCAAAAGCGGTTTCCTTTCCGCGTACTGCTTTTCGATGAAAGGAAATCCCGGTGGCACAGAAGGTTCAGGTCCTTCTTGTCGACGACCTCGACGGCGGCGAGGCGGACGAGACGGTGACGTTCGCTCTGGACGGCAAGACCTACGAGATCGACCTCACCACCGCCAACGCTGAAAAGCTCCGCGGTCTGCTCGACCCGTACACCAAGGGCGGACGCCGCACCGGTGGCCGTGCCAGCGCCACCCGCACCAAGGGCCGCGCCTCCGCGACGACCGGTAACCCGGACACCGCCGAGATCCGCGCGTGGGCCAAGGAGAACGGTTACAACGTGAACGACCGCGGCCGCGTTCCGGCCGAAATCCGCGAGGCCTACGAGAAGGCCAAGGGCTGACGGGTCCGGCGCGTGCGCCGCAATCGCGCCCGGTGGCACTCCGTCGCCGCCGCCGCGACCAGGCGTACGAGATCGGGCCCGCCCGCGGGTCCGGCGCCCTTCCCGGGAGCGGGAAGGGACGGCAGCAGCGCCTCACACCCCTTCTCGGGGGGCCGCAGCCACACGGCGGCCTCCCGGGGGCCCTCTCCGGAGGGAGCTCCGGGCGGCTTCGGAGCGGTGATCCGGCCACCCTCACCCAGGGCCGCGAGATCCAGGGCGACCCCGCCCCACTCCAGCCAGTCGAGCAGACCGTCCAGCTCTTCGGCGCTCCCGGCGGCCACCAGGAACCGCATCCGGCGTCCCATCAGGGCCACCGGTCCGGTGGCGACGGGCCTGCGCAGCAGGGCGGCCCCGGCGTCGGAGGGCAGCTCCAGCACGTCGAACCGGGTTCCGGTGACGAGCTGGGCCGGCGGTCCGCCGGCGACGGTCCAGCCGAGCACCCGCTCGTACCAGGAGGCGTACGCGTCCTCCCGGGGCGGTACGCGGGGCGACGGGACGGTGACGCTGCTGACGGCCATGTCCGGAGCAACTCCCGAATGCCCCGGGGGTTACGGGCGGTGTGACGCACCGCACGCGGTCCCATGCGGAACGTAAAGATCCGCAGCGGTGGGGTCCCACATTCGGGACGCAACCGTGTTCGCCCTTAGCGGAGTGAACCGGGGTCACCGGCATGGAGTGTCAGTCCTGACGGGTAAGACATTCCTAGTGGATCGGGGCGACACGCTGATTTGTGCGGCTCCCGTTCGCCACCGGCGTACACGCGTGACGGGTATCTGCCTGGCCTGCGGGAACATCGTCTCCCACTATCGGGTTGGAGCAGTTGTCGGCTGTTCAGGCCGGTTTTCCTCACCGACGTGGGGGTGAGCCGCGGACGGATGTCGGCAGTTGGAATGAGCTGTCCCGCCCCGCGGGACTAGCATGCGGAAGGACAGGGCGGGGACCGACCCCGAACTGCCCGACCGCTCTGAGGAGCGATAAACGATGTTCGAGAGGTTCACCGACCGCGCGCGGCGGGTTGTCGTCCTGGCTCAGGAAGAAGCCCGGATGCTCAACCACAACTACATCGGCACCGAGCACATCCTCCTGGGCTTGATCCACGAGGGTGAGGGTGTCGCCGCTAAGGCCCTGGAGAGCCTCGGGATTTCGCTCGAGGCTGTTCGCCAGCAGGTTGAGGAGATCATCGGACAGGGGCAGCAGGCCCCTTCCGGCCACATCCCCTTCACCCCGCGGGCGAAGAAGGTCCTGGAGCTGTCGCTCCGAGAGGCCCTCCAGCTCGGCCACAACTACATCGGCACCGAGCACATCCTGCTCGGCCTGATCCGCGAGGGCGAGGGCGTCGCAGCCCAGGTCCTCGTGAAGCTGGGCGCCGATCTCAACCGGGTCAGGCAGCAGGTCATCCAGCTGCTCTCCGGCTACACCGGGGGCGGCAAGGAGTCGGCCGCGGCCGGCGGCCCGGCCGAGGGCACGCCCTCGACCTCGCTCGTCCTGGACCAGTTCGGCCGCAACCTCACGCAGGCCGCCCGCGAATCCAAGCTCGACCCGGTCATCGGGCGCGAGAAGGAGATCGAGCGGGTCATGCAGGTCCTGTCCCGCCGGACCAAGAACAACCCGGTCCTCATCGGCGAGCCCGGCGTCGGCAAGACCGCCGTCGTCGAGGGGCTGGCGCAGGCGATCGTCAAGGGCGAGGTCCCCGAGACCCTCAAGGACAAGCACCTCTACACGCTTGACCTCGGTGCCCTGGTCGCCGGTTCCCGCTACCGCGGTGACTTCGAGGAGCGCCTGAAGAAGGTGCTCAAGGAGATCCGCACCCGCGGCGACATCATCCTGTTCATCGACGAGCTCCACACCCTCGTGGGTGCGGGCGCCGCCGAGGGCGCGATCGACGCCGCGAGCATCCTCAAGCCGATGCTGGCCCGTGGTGAGCTCCAGACCATCGGTGCCACGACGCTGGACGAGTACCGCAAGCACCTCGAGAAGGACGCGGCCCTCGAGCGCCGCTTCCAGCCGATCCAGGTGGCGGAGCCTTCCCTCCCCCACACGATCGAGATCCTCAAGGGCCTGCGGGACCGCTACGAGGCCCACCACCGCGTCTCCATCACGGACGAGGCCCTCGTCCAGGCGGCGACGCTGGCGGACCGGTACATCTCGGACCGCTTCCTCCCGGACAAGGCGATCGACCTGATCGACGAGGCCGGCTCCCGGATGCGCATCCGCCGGATGACCGCGCCGCCGGACCTCCGCGAGTTCGACGAGAAGATCGCGGGCGTGCGCCGCGACAAGGAGTCGGCCATCGACTCCCAGGACTTCGAGAAGGCGGCGTCTCTCCGCGACAAGGAGAAGCAGCTGCTGGCGGCGAAGGCCAAGCGCGAGAAGGAATGGAAGGCCGGCGACATGGACGTCGTCGCCGAGGTCGACGGCGAGCTCATCGCCGAAGTCCTCGCGACCGCGACCGGCATTCCCGTCTTCAAGCTCACCGAGGAGGAGTCCTCGCGACTGCTTCGCATGGAAGACGAGCTGCACCGTCGGGTCATCGGCCAGAAGGACGCCATCAAGGCGCTCTCCCAGGCGATCCGCCGTACCCGTGCGGGTCTGAAGGACCCGAAGCGCCCGGGTGGCTCGTTCATCTTCGCCGGTCCGTCCGGTGTCGGTAAGACGGAGCTGTCGAAGACGCTCGCCGAATTCCTCTTCGGCGACGAGGACGCGCTGATCTCCCTCGACATGTCGGAGTTCAGCGAGAAGCACACGGTTTCCCGTCTCTTCGGTTCGCCCCCCGGCTACGTGGGCTACGAAGAGGGCGGCCAGCTCACCGAGAAGGTGCGCCGCAAGCCGTTCTCCGTCGTCCTCTTCGACGAGGTCGAGAAGGCCCACCCGGATATCTTCAATTCCCTTCTCCAGATCCTGGAGGACGGTCGCCTGACCGACTCCCAGGGCCGGGTCGTGGACTTCAAGAACACGGTCATCATCATGACGACCAACCTGGGTACGCGGGACATCTCGAAGGGCTTCAACCTGGGCTTCGCGGCCCAGGGCGACACCAAGACCGGATACGAGCGGATGAAGGCGAAGGTCAACGAAGAGCTCAAGCAGCACTTCCGGCCCGAGTTCCTCAACCGTGTCGACGACACGGTCGTCTTCCACCAGCTCACCGAGGAAGACATCATCCAGATCGTCGACCTCATGATCGCCAAGGTCGACGAGCGCCTGAAGGACCGCGACATGGGCATCGAGCTGAGCGGTGACGCGAAGCTCCTGCTCGCCAAGCGCGGTTACGACCCGATCATGGGCGCCCGCCCGTTGCGCCGGACCATCCAGCGCGAGATCGAGGACCTGCTCTCGGAGAAGATCCTCTTCGGCGAGCTGCGTCCCGGTCAGATCGTGGTCGTCGGCAAGGAGGGTGAGGGCGAGACCGCCAAGTTCACCTTCCGCGGCGAGGAGAAGACGGCTCTGCCGGACCTCCCCCCGATCGAGGCCACGGGCTCCGGCCCGGACCTGTCGAAGGGCGCGTGACCGCCGCCGCTTAGCGGCGCGGTACGGACGAGAGGGGCGGCCCCGGAACCAGTCGGTTCCGGGGCCGCCCCTCTCGCGTGCGTGGCGTCCTGTGGCCGCCCGGGGGCGGTGCCGGCCCCGGGCGGGCGTGCGGACGGCTCCCGGGCGGTGTCGGGCCGTGAACGGACTCCGGCGGTGGTCTGCTCCCGCGAGGGAGCCGTACGGCGGCTTGTGGCGCCCGGTACCGGCCGCCACAGGTCGCGCGAAGCCGAAGCGCGGCGCGGAGGGCCGGAGAGGGCCGGTCGACGCGCGCGGTCGTCGGGAGGCGTGACGACGCGGGCGGTCGACGCGGGGGGTGGTCGGCTCCGGGACGGCCGGCGCGGACGGGCAGCACGCAGTGACGGCCGATGGTCCGGGACCGGGCCGCCGAGGGGCCGCGGCCGGTGACAAGCCGCACAAGACAAATCGGACGTACTAGGCGGATTCGTAGATCCAAAGGACCCCAAAACGGAACCTCCGCCCCAGCGGGGGGCGGTCAACAGGTCCGAGAGCCCCCGACCCGGCTACGAGCCCGGGTAGTAACGGAGGCGTTTGGGGAACGCCGGGGGCGCGGGTTACCAAGGTGGAGCCAGCCCGGCACGTGCTTGATCGTGCCGGGTCACTTCATGCCCGAAGAGGGCGTGACTCGTCCTGTCCCCGGCCTCGGAGGTCTATTTCATGTTCGCGAAGCGCGTCACTACCCGTCGTACCCGCATTGCCGTCGGCGTAACCACCTTCGGTGTGCTGGCCCTCGGGGCCGGGACGTCCGCCGCGTTCGCCGACACGACGCAGACCGCCCTGACGGGCACCGCCCAGCTGGTCGCCCAGCAGGCCTCCGCCCAGACCGCCGCGGCCAAGGGTGCGGCCGCCAAGGGCGCGAAGACCGGCGTGTGGGACAAGCCGGTCGAGAAGTACACGCTGTCCGCGACCTTCGGCCGGGGCGGCACCATGTGGTCGCACAAGCACTCCGGTCAGGACTTCGCCGTCCCCGTCGGCACCCCGGTCAAGGCCGCGGGCGCCGGAACCGTCGTCAAGGCCGGCCCCAACGGCGGCGGCGACGGCCCGGCCTACGGCAACGCCATCGTGATCAAGCACGCGAACAACACGTACTCCCAGTACGCGCACCTCTCGCGCATCCAGGTCAAGATCGGCCAGAAGGTCTCCACGGACCAGCGGATCGCCCTGTCCGGCAACACCGGAAACTCCAGCGGCCCCCACCTGCACTTCGAGATCCGCACCACCCCGAACTACGGCTCGGCCGTCAACCCGGTCGCCTTCCTGCGCAACGCCGGCGTCCACCTCTAAACAGCGGTACGCACGAGCCGGCCGGCAAGGACCGTCGGCCGGCCGGTGATCAGAGCAGGACCCATGCGCCGGTCGGCTTGACCGACGAGGGCAGCTTGTTCTGGCGGACGGCGGCGACCTGCTCCGGCGTCAGGGCCACGCCGAAGGTGCGCATGCTGTCCATGGCCCCGTTCCAGGAGCCGGTCCAGTTGCCCTCGTGGCGGGAGCGGGCCAGCTGGAGCGGGCCCGGGGCGTTGTGGACGTCCGTGACCTGGCCCTCCGAGGCCTTCTTGCCGTTCACGTACAGGGTGATCGTCTTCTTGTCGGCGTCGTAGGTCCCCGTCAGCGTCGTCATCGTCTTCGCCATCTTCATCCCCTCCGCGGCGACGGTCTGCGTCGTGGAGTCGGCCCCCTGGTCGCTCGTCTGGACGCGGAAGATCCACGCGGGCTTGCCGTTCACCTCGTCCGAGCCCAGCTCGAAGCCGAAGGTCTTGTCGTTGCCCTGGCTGACGGCTATCTGGCGGCCCTTCGGGGAGCGGTTCCAGACGCGGGCCGAGACGGTGAAGCTCTTGGACGCGTCGACGACGCGCTTCTCGGCCTCGGCGTACGACTTCTCGTTGCCCTTGGTCCGCAGCTCGTAGTGCTTGTCGATCGCGAAGACGCCCGCCTCGGCGCTCATCTTCAGGTGGTCCTTGCCGCTGTGGTCCCGGATCAGCGTCGGGTCGCTGGCGACGGTGGGGGACTTGTCGACCGGGCCCTTGCTCTTGGAGCCCTCCGGCTTGGGGGAGGCCGACCCGGTCGCCGCCGGGGCGTCGTCCGCGACGTCCTGCGGCTTGTCGTCGTCCCCGCCCATCAGCAGGAACGTTCCGCCACCGGCGAGCAGGGCCAGTACGGCCACCAGTCCGCCGATCGTCCACAGCCGCTTCCTGCGCCGCTCGGCCGCCGAGCGCTCGGCGAGCGCCTCCCAGTCCGGCTGGTCCGGCTGCTGCGCGAACGGCGCCGACTGCTGTGCACCGGCCGGCGGCCACGCCCCGCCCGGGTCCGCCGCCCCGCCCGGGTCCGCCGCTGCGGCCGGGGCGCCGCCGGGGAACGGCTGGTAGCCGCCCGGCCGGTACGGCCCCGGCAGGTCCTGCTGGTACGGGTTCGGTTGCCCCTGCCCCTGCCCCTGACCCTGGTCCGCGGGGTAGCCGTAACCGCCCGCGGACGGCGGCGCCGGGTAGCCGTAGCCGCCGCCCGGCGCGGGCTGCGGGCCCCGGTCGGCCGGGTAGCCGTAACCGCCGGACGCGGGCGGTCCCGGCGGGAACCCGTAGCCGCCGCTCCCCGGGGCGGGCTGCTCGGGCTGCGGGCTGCTGGGGGGATTCGTACCGTCGGTCATGCCAGGGATGCTAAGTCACGCGCCCGGCAGGACCTACGGCCCGGTACCGCTCCGGCACCGGACCGCGATGCTCACTCCTGGGGCAGCTTGACGACCGGGAAGCTGCCCGTCGCCGTCGGCGCGTGCTCCGGAAGCCACAGCACCGCCACCGCGCCCGCCGCCGTGCCCTCGCGCTCGAAGCCGCCCGGAGCCGCCACGTTGCGGAACGTCAGCCGGGCGCCCAGCACCCGCGCCTGCCCCTCCGCGATCGTCAGCCCCAGCCCGTGGCCCACGCCCGCCCGGTCCGTGGAGCCGGTCCGGAACCGGCTCGGCCCCTCGCGCAGCAGCGCCTCGGGGAATCCCGGCCCGTGGTCGCGGACCCGTACGACCCGCCCCTCCACGTCCACCTGGATCGGCGGCTGCCCGTACCGGGTCGCGTTGGCCAGCAGGTTTCCCAGGATCCGCTCCAGGCGCCGCGGGTCGGTGCTCACGATCTCGTCCGCCACGACCCGTACGGAGGCCTCCGGCATCAGCGCCCGCACCCGACGGCTCACGAACTCGCCCAGCGCCACGTCCTGGAGCTCCGCCCGCTCGGACGCGCTGTCCAGCCGGGCCACCTCCAGCACGTCCTCCACCAGGGCGCGCATCGCCTGCGCCCGGTCGCGCACCAGCTCGGTCGGCCGCCCCGGCGGCAGCAGTTCCGCCGCCGTCAGCAGGCCCGTCACCGGCGTCCGCAGCTCGTGCGCGATGTCCGCGGTCACCCGCCGCTCGGCCTCCAGCCGCTGCTGGAGCGCGTCGGCCATGGCGTCCACGGCCCGCGCGAGGTCGTCCGTCTCGTCCCGTACGAGGCCCCCGACGGCGTCCCGCACCCGGACCTCGGGATCCCCGTGGGCCACCCGCTGCGCGGCCGCCGCGGCCTTGCGCAGCCGGCGCGAGATCTGGCCCCCGATGAGGACGCCGAGCGCCGAGCCGCCGATCACGACGGCGAGGGAGCCGACGACCAGCGCCCGGTCGAGGTCCCGGACCATGTTGGCGCTCTCCCGGAACTGCGTGTGCAGCGACAGCACCTGCCCGTTGCCGAGCGGCACCGCGGCCCATACCTCGGGCGCGCCCTTGCGGGTCTCCTGCACGTACGTCCCGCGCCGGCCGGAGCGGGCCTTCTCGCGCAACTCGGCCGGCAGTTCCGGGTCGTTGAGCTTGGCCACCATGGGCGGCTTGCGCCCGGCCTCGGCGACGCCGGCCATGAACTGGACCCGGTCGAGCTGGGTCTCGCGCGCGCTCTCCAGCATCGACACCCGGGCAGCACTGTGCACCACCAGGCTCAGCGCCACCGCGGTGAGCGCGCCGACCGCGGCGATGGCGAGGGTGATCTTCCAGCGGATCCCCGTGCGCAGGGTGAAGCGCCTCATGCCGTCGTGGCCTCAGGCCTTCAGCTTGTATCCGAAGCCGCGGACCGTTTCGATCCGGTCCTGGCCGATCTTGGTGCGCAGCCGCTGCACGTGGACGTCGACCACCCGGGTGTCGCCGCCCCAGTCGTAGTCCCAGACCCGCTCCAGCAGCCGGTCGCGCGACAGTACGGTGCCGGGCGCGGAGGAGAACTCCAGCAGCAGCCGCATCTCGGTCGGCGTCAGCGCCACGGCGGCGCCCGCCCGGCGGACCTCCATGCCCTCGGTGTCGACCTCCAGGTCGCCGAAGGCCAGGACCCCGCGCTCGCCGGAGTCGTCCTCGACGCCCGAACCGCCGTTCTGCGGGCCGCCGGCGTGACCGAAGCGGCGCAGCACGGCGCGGATGCGGGCGACCAGCACCGAGCCGTCGAAGGGCTTGGTCACGTAGTCGTCGGCGCCCGCCTCCAGGCCCAGGACCACGTCGATGGAGTCGGCGCGCGCCGACAGCATGATCACGGGGACGGTGGACTCGTCGCGGATGCGCCGGCACAGGCTCACCCCGTCCATGCCGGGCACCATCACGTCGAGCAGCGCGATGTCGGGGCGGTCGGCCCGGAAGGACTCCAGGCCGGACAGGCCGTCGGGCATCGCGGTGACCACGAACCCGTCGCGTTCCAGCGCCAGGGTGGTGGCCTCGCGGATGACGTCGTCGTCCTCCACGAACAGGACATGGGTCTCGGCCATGCGGGAGCCTCGCCTCGGTTCTTCTCTTCGCTCGGTTCTGCGGTGGTCAGGGGGGTCGGGCGGTCGGGCGGCCGGCGCCGGGCCGTCAGCTCTTCGGCGTGACCACCGGCGCGGGCTGGCCCCCGCCGTCGACCACGTTGCTGTACTCCGAGTGCACCCGGTCGTGCTCGACGAACTTCTCCCCGTTCCAGCGGTACGTGATCACGTCCTCGCCCGACGGATAGGCGAGCGCGTCGCTCTTTCCGTAGACCTGCTTCGTGACCACCAGGTCGCCCCGGTCGATCTCCGCGTAGACGGGTGGCTGCTCGTCCGAGAACACATTCTCGTACTTTCCGGAGTCCTCCCGGTACACGAACGAGCCGCGGCCCAGGGCGTCCGCGCAGGACAGCACGTTGACGACGACGTCGACGACGGGGCTGCCGGTGACCCTGCCGTAGCTGACGTCGACCGGGTACTCCTTGCCCGTGCAGGGCTTGAGGTCGCGCTTGATCGCGTTGCTGACCTTGGGGTCGGCCATGAGGAGCCGGACCGGGTCCACCTTCGGGGCGGGCTTCCCGGACGGCGTCGAGGCGGGGTCGGACGGGGACGCGGACGGGGCCGTCTTGGCCACGGCGTCGGTGCGCGCGGGCCCGCCGTCGCGCAGACCGGTGCCGCCTGTGGCACAACCGACCGCGAACACGGCTGTGCCGACGAGGACGACCGTCCCCGCCGACATCAGCACCAGCGACCCGCCGCTGCTCAAACCCTGGCCTGTCAGGCCGCGCACCGCTCACGCCCCTCGTACCGCATGGTGTGGTCACCGCGTTCCAGCGCGCGCATGTCGAGGTCCCGGCTCTCCAGTTCCTGCCGGAGGCGGGCCAGTGCGCGGTGCAGGGTGCTCTTCACGGTTCCCGCCGACATCCCGAGCGCCGCGGCCGTCTCCTCGGTGCTCATCTGCTCCCAGTGTCGCAGCACCACCACGCTGCGCTGCTTGGGCGCGAGCACCTTGAGGATGTCCATCAGCAGGGCGCGGTCGGCGCGCTGGTCGGAGCCGTCCTCGACGGAGGCGTCCGGGAGCTGCTCGGTGGGGACCTCTTCGAGCTTGCGGGCGCGCCACCACTCGGTCCGGGTGTTGATCATGACGCGACGGAGGTAGGCGTCGGCCAGGGACTTGTCGGCGATGCCGTCCCAGCGGCCGTAGGTGCGGACGAGGGCGGTCTGCAGGAGGTCCTGCGCGTCGGTGGGGTCCGGGACCAGGCGCCGGGCGCTGCGCAGCAGCGCGTCCTGCCGAGTGCGTACGTACTCTTCGAATTCGAGTACCTCGCCGTGCGCCATCTCAGACCGCCTCCGTTCCGTCCAACCGCTCAACCGCTGCCTTACGGACTCGAAGGTACGGAGGGGTTGTCACGGGCCTGTGCGGGCCAGCCTTCGGTGGGCGCACGGACACCCATAGGTTGTGTAACAGCGCCCGTGAGCTGCGGTTTCCCGGTCCGAAGCGGAATGTGGCAGTCAGCCCCGGACCGGTTCCCGTCAGGTCTGCGGCAGCCGGTAGAGACCGCCCGCGAGCGGTTCCACGAGCCCGTCGGAAACCAGCCCGTCCAGCGCCCGGGCACGCTGCACCGGCTCGTCCCAGACGGTGTCGAGCACCGCCTGCGGAACCGCGCCCACGGCCTCCCGGAGCACCGCCAGGAGCTTGCCGCGCACCTGCCGGTCCGTGCCGGCGTACGTCTGCCCGCGCCGCGGCGGCCCGTCGTGCGCCGGTTTCCCGGCCAGCCGCCAGGCGCACAGCCCGGCCACCGGGCAACGGGCGCAGTCCGGGCTCTTGGCGGTGCACACGAGCGCGCCGAGCTCCATCGAGGCCGCCGCCCAGCGGGCCGCCGTGTCCTCGTCCTGCGGGAGCAGGGCCCGGGCGAGGCGCCGCTCGGCGGCCGTGGTGGCGTTCGGCGGGTACTCGACCCCGGTGGCGGCCCGCGCGAAGACCCGCCGGACGTTGGTGTCCAGCACGGCGTGCCGCTGCCCGTACGCGAACGAGGCGACGGCCGCCGCGGTGTACTCCCCGATGCCGGGCAGTGCGAGCAGCTGCGCGTGGTCCCGCGGTACGTCGCCCCCGTGCCGTTCCGTTATGGCCAGGGCCGCGCCGTGCAGCCGCAGGGCCCGCCGGGGGTAGCCGAGCCGCCCCCAGGCCCGTACGGCCTCTCCCGGGGCGTCGGCGGCCAGGTCGGCGGGCCGCGGCCACCGGGCGAGCCACTGCTCGTACACCGGCAGGACCCGGCTGACCGGGGTCTGCTGGAGCATGAACTCGCTGACCATGACCCCCCAGGGGCCGGCCTCGGGGCGGCGCCAGGGCAGGTCGCGGGCGTGCTCGTCGAACCACGCGATGACGGGGGAGTGCAGCGCGGAGTTCGCGGCGGGCTGCGGCGCGGTCGGCTGTGGCGCGGAGGTCTGTGACGCGGAGGTCTGTGATGGGGATGCAGTCATGGCAGACGGCATCCTGGCACGTTTCGCCCCTACCGCGCCGGGCCGGGCCCGGTGAACCACACGGCGGCGCGGACCCCGCTCGCCCGCATGGCCGCCATGATCGTACTGATCGGACCGGTGAGGGCCAGGACGGCGAGGGCGGCCACCGCGCCGCCCAGCAGCAGGCCGATCGCGACGTCGTGCGGGTAGTGCACGCCGACGAAGACGCGGGAGAAGGCCATCAGCAGGGCCACCGGCACGGTCAGCAGCGCGAGCCGGCGTACGGCCAGGGCCAGGGAGACGGCGGCGGCGCCGGCGATCGTCGCGTGGTTGCTGGGGAAGGACCAGTCGCCGACCGGCGGGCACGCGAGCAGCGAGGCGGCGGCCCCGGTGACGGCGCGGCAGGGCCGGTCCTCGTCCAGGGCGGACTTCAACGACTCGGAGGTGACGTACGCGAGGGCGGTGGCCAGCGGAGCCAGGACGGCGACCGCGACCGTCCGGGGGCTGCGGCGGCCGCGCGAGCGCCACCAGACGGATATGAAGAGCAGGCCGAAGACCAGGAGGCCGTACTCGGTCCAGACCTCGAAGGCCGACTGCACCCAGCCGGGCGTCGAGTGGGCGAAGTCGGTGATGTCGCGGTAGAGGTCGGAGCTGTCCATGGTCACCGACGGTACGCAAGGAAAAAGGGCACCCGCGTCAGTCTGCTGGCTGATTCCGGACGTTCTCGGCGGGGTTCGCGGGCTCCCGCAGGCTGATGATCGGCAAAACACGCCCATCGCACGGCATGGGGGGCGCGGAACGGAGCGCGGACTCTCGTAAAGTTCCGTCCGTGGGATCTCTGCGCAATCCGGTCGGGCCGCTCCCCTCCTCCATCTACTGGCGACGGAGGGCCGTGCTGGCGTCCGTTGCCGCGCTCCTCGCGATTCTCGCCGTATGGGCCGTCAGCTCCGGCGGGAACGGGTCGAGTACGAACGGCAAGGGCCAGGGCCGCCCCGGCACCATCACGATCACCCCCGGTCCCTCGGGCACCGGGCCGGCGATCAGTCAGGCCCCGGGCGGCCGGGCCGAGTCGGGCGGCGGCGGTACGACCGGCTCCGAGGGCGGCGGCTCCGCGGGCACCGGCAAGAACGGCGAGCCGGGCTCGTCCCCCGGCGCGGGCACGGGCGGCGCGGCGGCAGTGGCGGGCGGCGCAGGCGGCGCAGGCGGAGGCGGTGGCGCGGCGCAGGTTCCGGCCGACTCCGCCCTCCCGACGTGCGCGACGAGCGCCCTCCAATGGGAGGTGAAGAGCGCGAAGAACGAGTACGAGGCGAACGAGAAGCCTCGGCTGGAACTGATCGCCCGCAACATCTCCGGAACGACCTGCAAGGTCGACCTCGGCCCGAAGCAGGCGATCCTGACGATCCTTCAGGGGCGCGACAGCAAGGCGGTCTGGTCCTCGGCCGACTGCCCGCCGGGCGCGGGCAACGTCTTCTTCCGCGTCGCCGCGCAGGGCGAGACGAAGCACGTCCTCGAATGGGACCGCACGTTCAGCGCCCCCGACCAGTGCCGGACGCCTCCGGCGGGCAGCGCGACGGCGGACACGTACGTGGTGGAACTCAAGTCGCCGGGGATGCCGGTGGCCAACACCTCGTTCGTCCTGAAGCAGGACTGACGGTCCGTCGCCCCGGCCCGGATTCCGCACGGGCCGGGGCGACTGCGTCGGCCCGTGCGGGGTGTGCCTCAGACGTAGCGTTCCAGGATGGACGATTCCGCGAGGCGGGACAGGCCCTCGCGGACGCTGCGCGCCCGCGCCTCGCCCACGCCGTCGACCGTCTGCAGGTCGTCCACGCTGGCCGCGAGCAGCTTCTGCAGCCCGCCGAAGTGCTCCACCAGGCGCTCGATGATGGCACCCGGCAGCCTCGGCACCTTCGCCAGCAGCCGGTAACCCCGCGGCGACACCGCCGAGTCCAGGGTCTCCGGCGATCCGGTGTAGCCCAGGGCCTTCGCGACGATCGCCAGTTCCAGCAGGTCCGGGTGCGTCAGCGCGTCCAGTTCGGCCAGGGCCTCGTCCACCGTGCGGGAACGCTTCGCCGTCGGCTCCGGGACGTAGTCCCGGATGACCAGCTCCCGCTCCTGCTCGATCCCGACCGTCAGCTCGTCCAGCTGCAGCGACAGCAGCCGCCCGTCCGTGCCCAGTTCGACCACGTACTCGGCGATCTCCGTCGCGATCCGGCGCACCATTTCCAGCCGCTGGGCGACCGCCGTCACGTCACGGACCGTGACCAGGTCCTCGATCTCCAGTGCCGACAGCGTGCCCGCGACCTCGTCGAGGCGCAGCTTGTACCGCTCCAGCGTGGCGAGGGCCTGGTTCGCGCGCGACAGGATCGCGCCGGACTCCTCCAGGACCCGCCGCTCGCCGTCGACGTACAGCGCGATCAGCCGCATCGACTGCGAGACCGACACCACCGGGAAGCCGCACTGCTTCGAGACGCGGTCCGCCGTGCGGTGCCGCGTGCCCGTCTCCTCGGTGTGGATCGACGCGTCCGGCACCAGCTGCACGCCGGCCCGCAGGATCTTGGTGATGTCCTTGTCGAGGATGAGCGCGCCGTCGAGCTTGCACAGTTCGCGCAGCCGGGTCGCGGTGAACTCCACGTCCAGCACGAAGCCGCCGGTGCACATCGCCTCGACGCTCTTGTCCATGCCGAGCACGATGAGCCCGCCGGTGTTGCCGCGGACGATCCGTTCCAGCCCGTCACGCAGCGGCTGACCAGGTGCGACCGCGCTCAGCGAGGCACGCATCATGGCCTCCTGCTTGGAGCTCGCGCCCGACTTACCGGATGCTGCTGCCCCGTCCTTGGCTGCCACTGCACTCCTCGGGTCGCGGGTTGCGCCGCCTGCGTACGGCCGGGCGGACCATCCAGAAGTCTACCGGCGCGCGCTGTGGCCCCGCCGTTGCTTGGTCAGGTCCGCCCCGCGGGGCCCCCGGACGGGCCCTCTGACCAGGGGATCCGTCCCGCTACTCGGCCGCCCGCTCCTTGGCCGGCGTACGGGAGCGCCCGCGCGGCAGCACCCGCAGGGCGTCACCCATGTCGGCGACCTCCACGACCTTCATCCCGGCCGGGACCTTGCCCGGATCGGACGGCACGAGGGCGTGCGTGAAGCCGAGCCGGTGCGCCTCGGCGAGCCGGCGCTGTACGCCCGTCACCCGCCGCACCTCGCCGGCCAGGCCGACCTCGCCGATGGCGACGAGGTTCTTCGGCAGCGGCACGTCGCTGGCGGCCGAGGCCAGGGCCAGCGCGATCGCCAGGTCGGCGGCCGGCTCGGTCAGCTTCACCCCGCCCACGGTCGCGGAGTAGATGTCGCGCTTGCCGAGCGCGGTGATCCGGCCGCGCTGCTCCAGCACCGCCAGCATCATCGACACCCGCGAGGTCTCCAGGCCGGAGGTGGTGCGCCGGGGCGAGGGGATCTGCGAGTCGACCGTCAGCGCCTGCACCTCCGCGACCAGCGGGCGCTTGCCCTCCAGGGTCACGGTCAGACAGGTGCCCGGAACGGCCTCGGCGCGCCGGGTCAGGAAGAGCCCGCTCGGGTCGGCGAGCCCGGTGATCCCCTCGTCGTGCAGCTCGAAGCAGCCGACCTCGTCGGTGGCGCCGTACCGGTTCTTGATGCCGCGCACGAGCCGCAGCCGGGCGTGCCGGTCGCCCTCGAAGCTCAGCACCACGTCGACCAGGTGCTCCAGGAGCCGGGGGCCGGCGATGGCGCCGTCCTTCGTCACGTGTCCCACGAGGAGGGTGGACATGCCCCGCTCCTTGGAGGCCCGGATCAGTGCGCCGGCGACCTCGCGCACCTGGGCCATGCCGCCGGGCGCCCCGTCGATCTCCGGGGAGGCGACGGTCTGTACGGAGTCCAGGATGAGGAGGGAGGGCTTCACGGCGTCGAGGTGCCCCAGCACGGCCGAGAGGTCGGTCTCGGCGGCGAGGTAGAGGTGGTCGCTCAGCGCGTGGATCCGGTCGGCCCGCAGCCGCACCTGGCTCGCGCTCTCCTCGCCGGTGACGTACAGGGTGCGGTGCTCGTCGCTGGCCGCCTTCGCCGCCACGTCCAGCAGCAGCGTCGACTTGCCGACGCCCGGCTCCCCGGCGAGCAGCACGACGGCGCCCGGCACCAGGCCGCCGCCGAGGACGCGGTCCAGCTCGTCCACGCCGGTGCTGCGCGCGGTCGCCGTACGGCCGTCGACCTGGGCGATCGGCACCGCGGCGGTGGAGACGCGGCCGGCGGCGGTGGTGCGCACGGCGGGCGCGCCCATCTCCTCGACGGTTCCCCACGCCTGGCACTCGGGACACCGCCCGAGCCACTTCGCGGTGGTCCACCCGCACTCGGTACAACGGTAGGACGGCCGGTCCTTGGCGGATGAACGAGCGGTGCGGGCAGCCATGCGCCCCACGGTAGCCGCCCCCACCGACAACGCCGGCGGGGGCGGTGGGTGCGGGGCCTGCTCCCCGTGGGCGGCGTGCCGGTGCGACCGCGTCAAGGCCCGGGTCAGCGTGTCGCCGATCTGTTCACCCGTAAGGACTAAAACTGCTGGAGGCTTCCGGGCCGTCACCGGCGCGCCGCCTACGGTCGCGAGGTGAACAGCAGCAACCAGGGACACCCCTCATCGCGCACCGGCGCACACCCGGCGCACGGGCGCACGTCCTCAGAGGATGCGGAGGAGGATTCCACGGAGGGTTCCACGCAGCGTTCCACGGGGATCGGGGAGCCCGGGGGGCCCCGCGGATCCGGTGGCCGGGAAGGGGCCGACGGCTCCCGGGGGCGGTCGGGGGAACAGCCGCCCGAGCCGCCGCCCTTCCGTCACGAGCCCTACCTGGACGGCCTGTTCACCTACTGCCTGTCGGTGCTGTGCGACCACGACACCGCCACCGAGGTGCTGGGCGACGCCCTCGCCGCCGCCGAGCGGCATCCCGGCCGCTGTCCCGACGAGGGGGACCGGCGGGCCTGGCTGTACGCCCTCGCCCGCTGGGGCTGCCTGCGCCGCCTCGCCGAGAAGCGGCGCGTCCGGCACGGAGCGCATGCCGCCCGGCGCACGCCGGAGCACGCCGACGGCGCCCCCGCGCCGGGGGTCGCTGCGGACCCCGGGAGCGGTGCGGGCCCCGGCGGCGCTGCCGGCCCTCGGGGCGCTGCGGGTACTGCGGGTGCGACCCCCGGTCCGGACGGCGGCGAAGCCGTCCCCGCGGGCCGGCGCCCCCTCGACGTGAGCGCGTACCGCCGTACGGAGCTGGCCCGGCTCGCCTGGCCCGAGGCGGCGGGCACCACCCCCGAGCAGCGCGAGGCCCTCGAACTCGCCGTACGCCACCGCCTCGGCGTCGCCGAACTCGCCGCCGTCCTCGGCACGCCGCAGGCCGCCGCCCGGGAGCTGCTGTCCGGGGCCGCCTGCGAGGTCGAGCGCACCCGCGCCGCCCTCGCCGTCGTGGAGACCGGCGGCTGCCCCAGCGTGTCGCGGCTCACCGGCGACGGCCAGGTGCTGCTCTCCACCAGCCTGCGCGCCGAGCTCGTCCGGCACGTCGACGACTGCCCGCGCTGCCGCCGCGTCGCCGAACGCGTCGGCGCCGGGTCCCCCTGGCCCGGTTCCGGCATCGACACGGCCGCGCTCCCGCTGGTCCCCGCCCCGCGCACCGCCGTGCACGCCGCGATGCTCCGCTCCGGCCGGCGCCGGGGCGGCGGACACGGACCGCGCTTCGACCGCACCGGGTTCCCGATGGACCCCAAGGACCGCGCCGCCCGGCGCGACCGGCTGCGCGCCCGGGCGGTGACCACCACCGTGGTCGCCACCGTCGTCGCGGCGCCGGTCCTGGCGCTGTGGGCGGCGTACCGGGACGCTCCCGGCACCGGCGAGCCCGTCGGCGGCGACGGCACCCGCATCTCCGCCGGCGAGTCCGACGTCCCGCCGCACGCCGGGGGCCGCCCGCTGGCCGCGTACGAGAACGCCGGCAACGCCGCCAGCACCACCGGCGGCCCCGGCTTCGCTCCGGGCAGCGCCGAACCCGACGTGTTCGTCGAGGTGATCAGCACCGGCCCGCCGGTCGCCTCCGACGCGGGCCGCCCCGGCGCCCCCGGCCGGCTCACCGTCGCCGCGTCCTCCCGCGGCGCCACCACGCTGCTCACCCTCACCGCCTCCGGCGGCGGACCGGTGGACTGGCACCTGTGGTCCGACGGCCCGTGGCTGCGCGCGAGCCGGACCGCGGGCACGCTGGCTCCCGGAGCATCGGTCACCCTGCGGATCACCGTGGACACCGCGGCCCAGCCCGTCGGCGCCTGGACGGCTCGCGTCGGGGTCGACCCGGGCGGCGCCGTGGTCTCCATCCAGGGCCGCGGACGCCCGGCGCCGCCGCCCGCCGCGACGCCGAACCCGCCCGCGAGCCCGCGGCCGCCGTCGCCGGAGCCGACCCCGCCGCCGGCGACCCCCACCCCGACTCCCGCGCCGACCGAGCCGACGATCCCGCCGTCACCGACCACCGCGCCGTCGGCGGAGCCGACGGACGGGACAGGGGCCACGGCGTCCCCGACCCCGCCGGCCTCCGACCCGCCGGGCCCGGGCTCCTAGGCTCCTAGGAGGTGGCGTCACGGTCGTCCCGTGCGTGCCGGACACCGCGCGGCAGGAGCGAGCGGGACGACACCCCCGGGTGTCCGACCCTGGCGCCCGGGTCCCGGGGCGCATCAGGGTGCCTCAGGGCGCGATCGGGTCCGCCGGGTGCGGGGCCATCGGCAGCAGCGAGGCGAGCCGCGCCTCGCACAGCCGGACGAGCTCCTCGTACGCCTCCTTGCCCATCAGCTCCGTCAGCTCGGGCCGGTACGTGACGTACACCGGGTCCCCGGCGCCGTGCGCGGAGGTCGCCGACGTGCACCACCAGTGCAGGTCGTGGCCGCCCGGCCCCCAGCCGCGGCGGTCGTACTCGCCGATCGACACCTGGAGGACGCGGGTGTCGTCGGGCCGGTCGATCCAGTCGTACGTCCGGCGGACGGGCAGCTGCCAGCAGACGTCGGGCTTGGTCTCCAGCGGCTCGCGCCCCTCGCGCAGCGCCAGGATGTGCAGCGAGCACCCCGCTCCGGCGGGGAAACCGGGCCGGTTCTGGAAGATGCACGAACCCTCCCAGCGCCGGGTCTGCTTCTCCCCGTCGTCGTCGAGCTGGGTCCAGCCGGTCTCGCTGCCCACGTCGTGGAACTGCCACAGCTCGGGCGTCAGCCGGGCCACATGTTCCGCCACGCGCTTCTCGTCGTCCTCGTCGGAGAAGTGCGCGCCGAGCGTGCAGCACCCGTCGTCCGCCCGGCCCGCCTGGATGCCCTGGCAGCCGCTGCCGAAGATGCAGGTCCAGCGGGAGGTCAGCCACGTCAGGTCACAGCGGAAGACCTGTTCGTCGTCCGCGGGGTCGGGGAACTCCACCCAGGCCCGGGGAAAGTCGAGCCCTTTCTCGTCGGGTACCGCGGGCTTGCGCTTGCCCTCGGCCTTGCCCGCGTCCTTCTTCGACCGGGTCGTGTTGGCCTTCTTCGTATTTGGCACAAACCAAAGCCTAAGCGCCCCTTACGCAACCCCCCGTCCTTCACCGCAGTAGCGTTCCCCCCTATGAGACTCGGTGTCCTTGACGTGGGTTCGAACACGATCCATCTGCTGGTGGTGGACGCGCATCCCGGTGCGCGCCCCCAGCCCGCGCACTCGCACAAGGTGGACCTGCGCCTGGCGGAGCTGCTCGACGAGCACGGTGCGGTCACGCCGGACGGCGTCGAGCTGCTGGTGTCGGTGATCGGCGAAGCGGTGCAGGCCGCCGAGGACAAGGGCTGCGAGGACCTCGTCCCCTTCGCGACCAGTGCCGTCCGCGAGGCCACGAACGCGGACGAGGTGCTGGCGCGCGTGAAGCTGGAGACCGGCATCGACCTGCCGATCCTCAGCGGTGACGACGAGGCCCGCCTGACGTTCCTCGCCGCGCGCCGTTGGTTCGGCTGGTCGGCCGGGAAACTGCTGGTCCTGGACATCGGCGGCGGTTCGCTGGAGATCGCGTACGGGATGGACGAGGACCCGGACCGCGCCGTCTCCCTCCCGCTCGGCGCCGGCCGGCTCACGGCGGCCTGGCTGCCGGGGGACCCGGTGGACGTGGCCGACGTCCGTGCGCTGCGGCGTCACGTACGGGCCCAGATCGCGCGGTCGGTCAGGGAGTTCAGCCGCTTCGGGGCCCCGGACCACGTGGTGGCCACGTCGAAGACCTTCAAGCAGCTGGCCCGCATCGCGGGCGCGGCCCGCTCGGCGGACGGCCTGTACGTCCAGCGGGACCTGACCCGCAAGTCCCTGGAGGAGTGGGTCCCGCGCCTGGCCGCGATGACCACGGCCCAGCGGGCGGCCCTCCCGGGGGTCTCCGAGGGGCGGGCGAACCAGATCCTGGCGGGCGCGCTCGTCGCGGAGGGCGCGATGGACCTCTTCGGGGTGGAGGAGCTGGAGATCTGCCCCTGGGCCCTGCGCGAGGGCGTCATCCTCCGCAAGCTGGACCACCTGCCGACCGTGGGGGAGCCCGACGGGCCGTAGACGGCTCCGGGGGAGCGCCCGAGCGGGAAGCTCGGGAAGGCGACCGCGATCAGCAGGTGGACGGCCGCGGTGAAGCCGTTCACGGGGTCCTCTTTCCGTCTTCTCCGGTCCGTTTCCGTCCGTGGGCCGGTCCGGCCCGGCCGCGTTCCGCCCGGCCCGGCCTGCCCGGTCCGGCCCGGTCCGGCGGGTGACTCTCGTGACATCCCCAACCGTGCCGCGCCCCCCTGACGGACCGCGCAGAGCCGGCCGGCAGAGTCCTGACAGGCCCGTATCCGCAGCTCGGACCGGCCGGCGCGCGGCCGGGTCCGTACGGGCCGTGCGCCGGGCCGGTGCGCTCCGCCCGGGCGCCCCTTCGCCCCGCCCCGGCCCGGCGCTCCGTCGGCCCCGTACCCTGTGTCCGTGGCAGAACCAGTCCGCGTACCGACCGCGAAGGTCGCGCTCTCCACGGCCTCCGTCTATCCGGAGTCCACGGCGACCGCCTTCGAGATCGCCGCGCGCCTCGGTTACGACGGCGTCGAGGTGATGGTCTGGACGGACCCGGTGAGCCAGGACGTCGACGCGCTGCGCCGCCTCTCCGACCACCACCGGGTGCCGATCCTCGCCGTCCACGCGCCCTGCCTGCTGATCACCCAGCGCGTCTGGTCCACCGATCCGTGGACCAAGCTCCAGCGCGCCCGGGCGGCGGCCGAACGGCTCGGCGCCTCCACGGTCGTCGTGCACCCGCCGTTCCGCTGGCAGCGCCAGTACTCCCGGGACTTCGTCTCCGGCATCTGGCGCATGGCCGACGAGACCGACGTCCGGTTCGCCGTCGAGAACATGTACCCGTGGCGCTACCGCGACCGCGAGATGCTCGCCTACGCGCCGGAGTGGGACGTCACCAAGGACGACTACCGGCACTTCACCGTCGACCTCTCGCACACCGCGACCGCGCGCACCGACGCCACCGCGATGATCGACCGCATGGGCGACCGGCTCGCGCACATCCACCTCGCCGACGGGAACGGCTCCGCGAAGGACGAGCACCTCGTCCCCGGACGCGGTACGCAGCCCTGTGCCGAGTTGCTGGAGAGCCTGGCCCGTACGTCCTTCGACGGCCACGTCGTCATCGAGGTCAACACCCGGCGCGCGATGTCCTCCGCCGAGCGCGAGGCCGACCTCGCCGAGGCGCTGGCCTTCACCCGGCTGCACCTCGCGACCGCGGCCGACGCCCCTGCCGTCCGGCCCCGGTCCGAGTCCCAGCCCCGGCCCCGGTCACAGTCCCGGTCCCAGTCCCGGCCCCGGGCCCGGCGCACGTGACGGAGCCGAGGGAGTCGGCGGAACCGGCGGAACCGGCGGAACCGGCGGAGTCACCGGAGCCGTCCCGGCCCCGGGACCGGCCGACCGAGCCCGCCGCGTCGACCGAGCCCGCCGCGTCGACCGAGCCCGCTGCGTCGACCAAGCCCGCCCCGCGCCGCCGCCGCGGTCCCGGGCGGCCCCGCCACGACGAAGCCGACGAGGGTCCCGGCACCCAGGAGCGCATCCGGCTCGCCGCCCGCTCCGAGTTCGCCGCGCGCGGCTACGACAAGACCTCCGTACGCGGCATCGCCAAGGCCGCCGGGGTCGACCCGGCCCTGGTCCACCACTACTTCGGCAGCAAGGACGACCTGTTCGCCGCCGCGATCGAGGTCAGCATGGAGCCGGCGCTGGTGATCCCGGCGATCCTCGGCGCGGGCCCCGACGGCATCGGCGAACGGCTCGCCCGCTTCTTCCTCGGCGTCTGGGAGAACCCCGCCACCCGCGCTCCGCTCCTCGCGGTGATCCGCTCGGCCCTCACCCACGAGGCGGCGGCGGCGGTGCTGCGCCGGCTGGTCCTGCGCCGCCTCCTGGAGCGGATCGCCGCCGACCTCGACGTCCCCGACCCGACCTTCCGCGCCGAGCTCGCCGCCTCCCACATGGTCGGCATCGCGATCCTGCGCTACGTGCTCCAGGTGGAGCCCCTCGCGTCGGCGGACCCCGAGGACATCATCAGACTGGTCGCGCCCACTCTTCAGCGGTACCTGACCGAAGAATGAGCCTTTCGTCCCGCCATCCGGACGGGGTGTCCGCATCGCGGGCGAGGGGCGTAGCCTCGTAACTGCTTCATATCTACCGTCGCGGTCGAGTCCGTACGGCCGACCGCACTTATGGGGAGTGAACCCGATGCCCGAGCTGAGGTCCCGCACCGTCACCCACGGCCGCAACATGGCGGGCGCACGCGCCCTTATGCGCGCTTCGGGCGTAGCGAGCGCGGACATCGGGAAGCCGATCATCGCGGTCGCCAACTCGTTCACCGAGTTCGTCCCCGGCCACACCCACCTGGCCCCGGTCGGCCGCATCGTCTCCGACGCGATCCTCGCCGCCGGCGCCGTCCCCCGCGAGTTCAACACCATCGCGGTCGACGACGGCATCGCCATGGGCCACGCGGGCATGCTGTACTCCCTCCCGTCCCGCGACCTCATCGCGGACTCGGTCGAGTACATGGTCGAGGCGCACTGCGCCGACGCCCTGATCTGCATCTCCAACTGCGACAAGATCACCCCCGGCATGCTGATGGCCGCCATGCGCCTCAACATCCCGGTGGTCTTCGTCTCCGGCGGCCCGATGGAGGCCGGCCAGGCCACCCTCGTCGACGGCACCGTCCGCAAGCTCGACCTGATCGACGCCATGGTCGACGCCTCCAACGAGAACGTCTCGGACGAGGACGTGCTGCGGATCGAGGAGAACGCCTGCCCCACCTGCGGCAGCTGTTCGGGCATGTTCACCGCCAACTCGATGAACTGCCTCGCCGAGGCCATCGGCCTCGCCCTCCCCGGCAACGGCTCGGTCCTCGCCACACACACCGCCCGCCGCGCCCTGTACGAGGACGCCGGCCGCACGATCGTCGAGATCACCAAGCGCTACTACGAGCAGGACGACCACTCGGTCCTGCCCCGCTCCATCGCCTCCCGCCAGGCGTTCGAGAACGCCATGGCCCTCGACATCGCCATGGGCGGCTCCACGAACACGATCCTGCACCTGCTCGCCGCCGCGCAGGAGGCCGGGCTGGACTACGACCTCACGGACATCGACGAGGTCTCCCGCCGGGTCCCGTGCCTGTCCAAGGTCGCGCCGAACGTGGCGCCCGGCGGCACGTACTACATGGAGGACGTCCACCGGGCCGGCGGCATGCCCGCCATCCTGGGCGAGCTGCACCGCGGCGGACTCCTGAACAAGGACGTCACCTCCGTCCACTCCGAGAACCTGGAGACCTGGCTCGCGGACTGGGACCCCCGTTCCGGCACCGCCACCGACGTGGCCATGGAGCTGTGGCACGCGGCCCCCGGCTGCAAGCGCTCCGCCTCCGCCTTCTCCCAGTCCGAGCGCTGGGCCAGCCTCGACCTCGACGCGGAGGGCGGCTGCATCCGCTCGGTGCAGCACGCGTACTCCAAGGACGGCGGCCTCGCCGTCCTGCGCGGCAACATCGCGGTCGACGGCTGCGTCGTGAAGACGGCCGGTGTCGACGAGTCGATCTGGACGTTCGAGGGGCCGGCGGTCGTCTGCGAGTCGCAGGACGAGGCCGTCGACAAGATCCTCCGCAAGGAGATCACGGCGGGCGACGTCGTCGTCATCCGCTACGAGGGCCCGCGCGGCGGCCCCGGCATGCAGGAGATGCTCTACCCGACGTCCTTCCTCAAGGGCCGCGGCCTCGGCAAGGTCTGCGCGCTGGTGACGGACGGCCGCTTCTCCGGCGGCACCTCGGGCCTGTCCATCGGCCACGCCTCCCCGGAGGCGGCCTCGGGCGGCACGATCGCGGTGGTCGAGGACGGCGACCGCATCCGGATCGACATCCCGAACCGCTCCATCGAGCTGCTCGTCGACGAGGCCACCCTGGCGGCCCGCCACGCGGCCCTCGGCGGCGTGTACGCCCCGAAGAACCGCGAGCGCAAGGTCTCGGCGGCCCTGCGCGCCTACGCCGCCATGGCCACCAGCGCCGACAAGGGCGCGGTCCGCGACGTCTCCCTGCTGGGCTGAGCCCCCGCTTCCGTGACGGGACCCCGCCGGGCACACCGCCCGGCGGGGTCCCGCCACGTGCGGCTGCGGCCCGGCGGGCGCGGGGGTGCGGGTGCCGGGCGCGCGGGCCGGAACCGGGCGGTCAGCCCGTACCGGCGGGGTCCCGCGCCGACACCGCGAACACCGACCCGTCCGGCGCGGCCGCGTAGACCCGCCCGCCGACGACCACCGGCGCGGGCAGGGTCGCGCTGAACGCGGCCTGGCCCGCCCCCATCCTGGGCTGCGTCTGTCCCGCGAACCGCCCGGCCGCCGCGTCGACGGCCAGCAGCCGCCCGTCCTGCGCCGTCAGGTAGACCCGCCCGTCGGCGGCCACCGGCCGGGACGCCGCCCCCGCGCCGGTCTCCAGCCGCCAGCGCTCCCGGTCCGGTCCGACCGCGACGAGCCCGCCCCGGCCCTCGACCGCGTACAGCGTCCCGTCGGCGCCGACCGACGCCTCCGCCTCGTACAGCGGGACCGACAGGCGTACCCGGTGGACCGCGCGGGTCGCCGCGTCCACCCGTACGACGCCGCCCGTCCGGGCCCCCGCGTCGTTGTCCAGCAGGTACACCGCGCCGCCCGCCACCCCGACCGGCCGCAGCCGTCCGGCCGTCCGCGTCTCCCAGCGGACGGCCCCGGTGGCCGGGTCCACCTCCGCGAGCCGGGTCGATCCGGCGTCCGCGTCGGGCGTCGCCGCGTAGAGCACGGGCGGGACCGTACCGGCGGGGCCGCCCCACCACACGGATCCGGCGCCGCCGATCCGCTTCGTCCAGCGCTCGGCGCCGCCCGCCGCGTCCAGGGCGGTGACCTTGCCGTCCGCGGCCACCACGAGCACGTACGGACCGGCCGGCACGACCCGCGCCCCGCCCGGCAGCGCGCGCCGCCAGCGCTCGGCGCCCGTCGCCGGGTCCAGTGCCTGCAGCAGCTCGCTGCCGGGGGCCACCGCGAGGACCACTCCGTCCGCGTGCAGCGGCGTGCTGTCGGTGACGGCCCCGGGGGCGGGTGCGCCCGTACGGACCGACCACAGCACCGAGCCGTCGGCGGGGTCCAGCCGCGCTGCGGCCAGCCCCCGCCCCGAGCAGTACAGGCCGGCGCCGGAGGCCCCCGCCGAGCAGGACGCGGCGTGCCCGCCCAGGGACACCGCCCACGGCGAGAACGGCTTGCCCGCGGCGCCCGCGGTCCCCGGGGCCGGCGCCCCGGACGCGGAGGCCCCGGACCGGGCGGCGGCCTCCCCGCCGGTGCCGGACCACGCGTACCCGGCGACCGCCCCCGCCGCGAGCAGCACCCCGAGCCCGGCGGCCACCAGCGCCGGTACCCGCCGGGCCCGGCGGGTACCGGGGGCGGCGGGCGGGGCGGGCGGGGTGGCGGGCGGCGCGGGCGGCTCCCGCCGGTGCGTGACCTCGTCGCCGGACCCGGGCCGCTCCGCCACCGGCAGGCGCGGCTGGGGGATGAAGGCCTGCGTGTCCTCGGCGGTCGGATAGGCGGCGGCGCGCATCTCCGAGATCAGCGCGTCGGCCGTCGGCCGCTCCGCGGGGTCCTTCGCCAGGCAGCGCGCCACGATCGGGGCGAGCCGCGCCGGCAGCCCCGTCAGGTCGGGCTCGCTGTGGACGACCTGGTACGCCACCAGGTAATGGCTGTCGGAGTCGAAGGGCCCCCGCCCGGTCGCGGCGTGCACCAGCACGGCCCCCAGCGCGAACACGTCCGCCGCGGTCCCCACCTCGCGGGGCCGCTGGAACTGCTCCGGCGCCATGAACGGGGGCGTGCCGATCAGCTTGCCCGTCTCGGTCCGCAGGTCGCTGTCGGCCGGGCGCGAGATGCCGAAGTCGATGACCCGCACACCGTCCGAAGCCATCAGCACGTTGCTGGGCTTCAGGTCCCGGTGCACGACCCCCGCCCGGTGGATGTCCCGCAGGGCCTCCGCCAGCCCGGCGGCGAGCCGGGCCAGCTCGACGGGGTCCAGCACCCGTTCCCGTACCCGCTCGGACAGCGTCGGCGCGTCGATGAACAGGGTGGCCATCCACGGCCGCTCGGCCTCCGGATCGGCGTCCACGACGGGCGCGGTGAACGCGCCGCTCACCCTGCGCGCGGCCGCGACCTCCTGCCGGAAGCGCGCCCGGAACTCCGGATCCACCGCGTGCTGGGGGTGCACGACCTTGACGGCGAGTTTCAGCCCGGAACTGGAATCGGCGAGGTGGACCACGCCCATGCCGCCGGAGCCGAGCACGGATTGGAGCCGGTACTGCCCGGCGTACTCCGGAAATCCCGCGTAGTCCGCGCGCAGCGAATGCACGGCTCACCACCCCCGCCGGAGCCTAGTCCATCGTCCGTACGCACATCCAAGGGCTTGGTACCCTGCGCGCGTTGCGCAGAGCAACACCCAAGGGGGGAGTTTTCACATGTCCATGGAGAACGATTCAAGCCAAGTCCAGACGGTCGCCGCCACCGAGGCCGTCGCCACCGAGGGCCTTCCGACGTACCCGCTCGCGCCCGGCAGCCGGGTCAACGTCCGCAGCGGCCCGGGCACCAACTACTCGATCATCGACGTCCTGCCGGCCGGCGGGTACGTCACGATCCGCTGCCAGTGCCCCGGAACGAACATCAGCGGCCCGTACGGCACCACGAACATCTGGGACTGCATCGGCAACGGCCGCTTCGTCTCGGACGCCTACGTGAGGACGGGCAGCGACGGCTACGTCACGGGCCGCTGCTCGTAGGCCGCCTCAGGCCGCCTCACCGGAACCCGGGACGGCCGCTCGACCGTTCCGCCGTTCCGCCGTTCCGCCACGCGAGACGCACCCGGTCCGTCCGGCCCGGCGGGGGATAATCGCCGATGTGAGCGACGAGCAGCGAGACCAGACCCCCGCCGAGCCGGCCGCGGCCCCGGCCCCGGCCGCGCAGGAGCCCACGGGACCCGAGCCCGAGCCGATCCCGTTCTTCGGCACCACCTGGGTGCAGCACGACGGCGGTTACGCCCTGCGCCGCGCCGCCGTCGCCGTCGGCTCCCTGGTCACCGCCGTCGCGGCGGCCCTCCTGCTGCGCCTCTCGTACGAGGGACTGGAGATCGGCGACGTCGGACCCTTCCTCAGCATCTCCGTCGTCGTCCTCTTCGCGATCGCCAGCTCCATCGCCTTCGCCAAGACCTGGGACTCCTTCAGCCGCCGCGCGGCCCCGTCCTCCGACGAGACCGCGCTCAAGGGCCTCAAGACCATCGGATTCATCGGCTCCCTCATCGCGTACTTCATCCGCTGCTTCTTCGAGGCCCCGGGCGAGAAGCTGCGCCGCGCCGAGTACGAGCGCGCCACGACGGAGTTCGCCCGCCGCCGCAGCTCCCGCACGGGCAACCCGGCAGCCCGCCGCCCCAAACGCAAGAAGTGACCCCCGCCCCGCGCCCGAGCCGCTCCGGGACGACCACGCCGGCGGCGGCGCGCTGCCGGAGGGGCGCCGGCACGGGCCGTACCGGCGGGACGCGCTGACCCCGACGGCTCGAGGCCGCGGGCCGATGCGTACGAGCCCCCCTGCCCGCCGGCCTCGCGGCCGATCTGCGGCGGGAGGTGTGCGCGCAACCGGCTGCGGTCGGGCCGGGTGACGAGGCGCTGCCCGACCGGGGTGGTGCACACCGAGTTCCACCGCGCGGCCGGGCGGATCACCGTCCCCATCCCGGCCGACGCGTAAGGCGGCGGCCAGGCCGCTCGCACGGGACGCGCCCCCACCGGAGCGGCCGCACCGAGCACCACCCTTGTTCCGGTCCGGCGATTGACGACCGGCATCGGTGGGAGCATTATTCATCACATGATGAATAACCCGGCGGGGAGAGGCCACGCCCGTACCCCGGCCGCCGTCCACGCCCACGACCTCACCGTGCGCCGCGGCACCGGCCCCACCCTCCGTACCGTCCTCGACGCCATCGCCTTCGACGTTCCCCGCGGCCGCATCACCGGCCTCCTCGGCCCCTCCGGCTGTGGAAAGTCCACCCTGATGCGGGCCGTCGTCGGCACCCAGGCCCACGTCACCGGCACCCTCGACGTCCTCGGCCGCCCCGCCGGCCACCCCGAGCTCCGCTCCCGCATCGGCTACGTCACCCAGGCGCCCTCCGTCTACGACGACCTCACCGTGCGGCAGAACCTCGACTACTTCGCCGCCGTCCTCGATCCCGGCCGGGCCGCCGCCGACCGCCGTGCCGCGGCCGTCGCCCGCGCCATCACCGACGTCGACCTCGCCTCCCGCGCCGGAGCCCTCGCCGGGAACCTCTCCGGCGGTCAGCGCAGCCGCGTCTCCCTCGCCGTCGCCCTGCTCGGCGCCCCGGAGCTCCTCGTCCTCGACGAACCGACCGTCGGCCTCGACCCCGTCCTGCGCCGGGACCTGTGGAACCTCTTCCACGACCTCGCCGCCACCCGCGGCGCCACGATCCTCGTGTCCTCCCACGTCATGGACGAGGCCGAGCGCTGCCACGGCCTCCTTCTCATGCGCGAGGGCCGGATCCTCGCCCAGGACACCCCCGACGCCCTGCGTTCCCGCACCGGCTCCGCCACCGTCGAGGAAGGCTTCCTCCGCCTCGTGGACGAAGCCAACGCGCGCGCCGCCACCACCGCGGCGGCCCCCCTCACCGCCTCCACGCCCGCCTCCGCCACCACCACCGCCGGGGAGCACACCCGATGAACGCCCTCAGCCCCGCCCGCACCGCCGCCACCGCGGCCCGCGTCCTGCGCCAGCTCCGCCACGACCCCCGCTCCATCGCCCTGATGCTGCTGGTCCCCGTCGTGATGCTGACGCTGCTCCGCTTCGTCTTCGACGGCAACGCGCAGACCTTCGACGGCATCGGAGCGTCCCTGCTCGGGATCTTCCCCCTCATCACCATGTTCCTGGTGACCTCCATCGCCACCCTGCGCGAGCGCACCTCCGGCACCCTGGAACGCCTCCTCGCCATGCCGCTCGGCAAGGGCGATCTCATCGCCGGTTACGCCCTCGCCTTCGGAGCCGTCGCCGTCGTCCAGTCCCTCCTGGCCACCGGCCTCGCGCTCTGGGCGCTCGGCCTCGACGTCGTCGGCTCCCCCTGGCTGCTCCTGCTCGTGGCGCTCCTCGACGCGCTCCTCGGCACCGCGCTGGGCCTGTTCGTCTCGGCCTTCGCGGCCTCCGAGTTCCAAGCCGTCCAGTTCATGCCGGCGGTGATCTTCCCCCAGCTGCTCCTGTGCGGCCTCTTCGCGCCCCGCGACACGATGCAGCCCGTCCTCTCGGGTCTCTCCGACGTCCTGCCCATGTCCTACGCCGTCGACGGCATGACCCAGGTCCTCACCCACAGCGACGTGACCGCCGCCTTCGTCCGGGACGCCGTCATCGTCGCCTCCTGCGCCGTCCTCGTCCTCGGCCTCGGCGCCGCCACCCTCCGCCGCCGCACCCCCTGACGCCCACGGGCCGGACGGCCCCGCCCCGTTCCCTTCGCGGGTGAAAGGATGAGGCCGCACACGCACTCCACGCGCAAGAACCGTTCGGCGAGGTGAATCGGGCATGACCCAGACAGTCGCAGTCCTCGGTACCGGCAAGATCGGCGAGGCCCTGCTCAGCGGGATGATCCGCGGCGGCCGACCCGCCTCGAAGCTCCTCGTCACCGCCCGCCGCCCGGAACGCGCCGAGGAGCTGCGCTCGCGCTACGGCGTCGAGGCCGTCTCCAACGCCGAGGCCGCCAAGCGCGCCGACACCCTCATCCTCACCGTCAAGCCGCAGGACATGGGCCGGCTCCTCGACGAGCTCGCCCCGCACGTCCCCGCCGACCGCCTGGTCATCAGCGGCGCCGCCGGCATCCCGACCTCCTTCTTCGAGGAACGGCTCAGCCCCGGCACCCCCGTCGTCCGCGTCATGACGAACACCCCCGCCCTCGTCGACGAGGCCATGTCCGTCATCTCGGCCGGCAGCCACGCCACCGCGGCGCACCTCCTGCACACCGAGGAGATCTTCGGCGGCGTCGGCAAGACCCTGCGCGTCCCCGAGTCCCAGCAGGACGCGGCCACGGCCCTCTCCGGCTCGGGACCCGCCTACTTCTACTTCCTCGTCGAGGCCATGACCGACGCCGGCATCCTCCTCGGCCTGCCCCGCGCCCAGGCCCACGACCTGATCGTGCAGGCCGCCGTCGGCGCCGCCGTGATGCTCCGCGACAGCGGCGAGCACCCGGTAAAACTCCGCGAGGCCGTCACCTCCCCGGCCGGCACCACCATCAACGCCATCGTGGAGCTGGAGAAGCACGGCGTACGCGCCGCCCTGATCGCCGCCCTCGAAGCCGCCCGCGACCGCAGCCGCGAGCTGGCCTCCGGCAACAGCTGAGCCACCCGGGACGGGTGGGGGGCCCGGGACACGCGGGCCCCCCACCGGTCACGGCTCCAGCAGCCCGATCGCCCGGTACGCCCGGTCCACCACCGGCCGGGCCAGCTCGCGGGCCCGCCCGGCCCCGGCGCGCAATACCTTCTCGACCTCCGCCGGATCCGCGGCCAGCTCCGCGTGCCGCTCCCGTACCGGCCGCAGCAGCTCGACCACCGCGTCGGCGACGTCCCGCTTCAGCGCCCCGTACCCCTGATACCCGTCGGCCAGCGCCGCCGGATCGCCGCCGGTGCAGGCTGCGAGGACGTCCAGCAGGTTCGCGACCCCGGGCCGCTCCTCCCGGTCGTAGACGACACCGCCGTCCCCGCTGTCGGTGACGGCCCGCATCACCTTCTTGCGGACCACCTCCGGCTCGTCGAGCAGATAGACGATGCCCGCCCCGCTCGCATGGGACTTCCCCATCTTCGACGTCGGCTCCTGGAGGTCCATGACCCGCGCGGCCACCGCCGGATGCGTCGCCCTGGGGACCGTGAAGGTGTGCCCGTACCGCTGGTTGAACCGCACGGCCAGGTCCCGGGTCAGCTCGACGTGCTGCCGCTGGTCCTCACCCACCGGAACCTCCTGGGTTCCGTACGCCAGGATGTCGGCGGCCATCAGCACGGGATAGGTGAGGAGCGAGAGCCGCACGCCGTGCCCGGCGGCCTGCGCCGTCGCCGCCTTCTCCTTGTACTGGATCATCCGCCGCAGCTCTCCGTCGGTGGCGGTGCACTCCAGCAGGTACGCGAGCCGGGTGTGTTCGTCGACGTGGCTCTGCACGAAGAGCGTGCACCTCCGCGGGTCCAGCCCGGCGGCGAGCAGCAGCGTCGCCGCCTGCCGACTGAGCCGGCGCACCCGCGCCGGCTCGTGCTCGACGGTCAGTGCGTGCAGGTCGACGACGCAGAACAGCGCCTCGTCCGGTTCCTGGTCCGCGGCGACCCACTGCCGCACGGCGCCCAGGTAGTTCCCCAGCGTCAGATGCCCGGTCGGCTTGACCCCGCTGAAGATCCTCGTCATGTCGTGTTCTCCCTCGTGAGTGGTGTGTACGGGGCCGCCGCCGGGCGACCGTGCCACTCCCGGGGAGGGGAGAAACGAAAAACGGCCGCCGGAGCGGCGGCCGTGAGCGCGTGCGTGCTCGCGTGGGGTCCGGCCGCCGTCAGGCGGCCCACCAGCGAAGGCTGAGCGGAAGCACGTGCGTAGTCATGGCCCCACCGTAGACCGCGGGAGGCGAGGACGGGGTGAGATTCGCGCACTCCGCGTGGCCGGCCGACCGGGGGTTGACACACCTGTGCCGGATCCGTAGGGTTCTTCGAGTTGTCCGAAGTGAGCGCCGACCCCCGGTCGGTCCCCGGACAGCCATCCCGCACCTCCACATTCGAACGTACGACTCACTTTGTCGTCCCGTTTTCATGTGTATTTGCGAATGAGGAATCCGCGTCCGAAGACGTGGCCGCCGATTAGGTTCGGGGGCAAGGAATCCGCTACTGTCTCACTCGCCGCAAGGGCCCTACGGCCCCGAAGGCAAAGCCCGCTGACCGGGAGTCAGGCCCGAAAGGTTCTGATAGAGTCGGAGTCGCCGGAAAGGAAAGCGCGAAAGCGAATACCTGGAAAGCACCGAGGAAGTCAGGCCCGAAAGGATCTGATAGAGTCGGAAACGCAAGAACAGAACGAAAGCCCGGAGGAAAGCCCGAGAGGGTGAGTACAAAGGAAGCGTCCGTTCCTTGAGAACTCAACAGCGTGCCAAAAATCAACGCCAGAAGTTGATACCCCGTCCATTTCGGTGGATGAGGTTCCTTTGAAAAAGTCCTGCGGGTCCCGGTTTCGGGGTGCTTGCAGGCAATTACACAGCGAGGACGTTGTGGACGATCGGTCTTATTCCGACCTGGTTGTCCCGCTCTAAGTGTGTGTGCACCCGATTACGGGTAAACATTCATGGAG